>CAZASR010000043.1:0-18883 GCA_964487765.1 uncultured Devosia sp.
GGGCGACATCGCCGGCGTCATCATGGAGCCGGCCATGTGCAACCAGGGCGCCATGCCGCCGCGCGCGGGGTACCTCGCCGGCGCGCTGGCCGCGTGCCGCAGGCACGGCACCATCCTCGTCTTCGACGAAGTCATCACCGGCTTCCGTCTCGGCGCTGGCGGCGCCCAGGAAATGTTCGGCGTCACGCCCGACATTTCGATCTTCGCCAAGGCCATCGCCAACGGCTTCCCGGTCGCCGCGATCGTCGGCCGCGCCGACCTGCTCGAGCGGTTCACGGCAGGCGTACTGCATGGCGGCACCATCAATTCGCAGCCGGTGACCATGGCCGCCATGGTCGCGACGCAGCGGGCGCTGACGCCCGAACATTTCGCGACCACCGGCGCTGAGGGCCTGCGGCTGCAGAACGGCATCCGCGACATCCTCGCCGATGTCGGCATCCCCGCGATCGTCCAGGGCTTTCCGCTGGTCTTCCACGTCGCCTTCGGCCTCACCACGCCGCCGCACAATTATCGCGACATCGCGCGCCGCGACCACGCCCGCTATGTCCGCTTCGCCCACGCCATGCTGCAGCGCGGCATCCGCATCCTCGAACGCGGCGCCTGGTTCGTCTCCGCCGCGCACGACGCCGCCGTCATCGACGAAACCCTGGCGGTGGTCCGCGAGGCGGCGATGGCCGTGCGGAATTGAGGCGAGGGTCGCTCACCCCGGCAGCAACACCGTCACCCGGAACCCCTGCCCCGCATCCGACGCGACATTGATGCTGCCGCCGAACAGCCCGGCGATCTCCTCGACGATGGCGAGACCCAGCCCTGCCCCCGGCTTGTCGGCCCGCTCGCGGGCAAAGCGCTGGCGCAGTTGCGGCAGCTTGCTGGCGGCGATACCGGGCCCCGTATCGGCCACGCTGAGCCGCACACCGGCCGCGTCCGGATCGACCGCCACCGTCGCTTCGGCCCCGGCGCCCGCATAGGCGATGGCGTTTTCGATGAGGTTGCGCAGCAGCTCGCCCAGCAGCATCGCGTCACCGCGCATCATCGCCGACTCCGCGCCCTCATAGCCAAGGTCGATTCCCGCCGCGCTCGCGCGCGGCACCAGCTCGGCCGTCTGCGCCTTGGCCAGCGCCGCGAGGTCGATCGTCTCGAGCGTCATCTTGTCGGACGCCGCCTCGTCGATGCGCGCCAGCAACAGCAATTGCGCGAGAATGCGCTCGGCATGCGCGACGGCCATGTCGGCCGCCTCGATCGCGGCCCGTCTTTGGGCGGGAGTCTCCGCCCGCTGCGCCAGCGCCAGGTGCGTGCGCATGATCGCCATTGGCGTCCGGAGCTGATGGCTGGCATTGCCGGTGAAGTGGCGCAGGGCGCGCAATGCCGAGTCGAGCCGCGTCATGAACGAGTTGATCGTCTCGACCAGCCCCTCCACCTCGCGCGGCACATCCTGGCGGATCGGGCTCAGGTCGTCGGGACTGCGCAACGCGATGGCCTTGCGCAGGCGATAGAGCGGCGCCAGCGACAGCGTCACCGCAACCCACACGATCACCGCCGCCGCGACGATCAGCACCACGAGCCGGATCGAGGCCTGCACCAGTAGCGACTGCGCGAGCTGTGTGCGCGCGATGGTCGTTTCCGCCACCGTCACCGTGAACGGGATGGCGCTGACACCCGACGACGCCGCGCGCCTGAGCGAGCCCACGCGGATGGCATCGCCCCGGAACGCGCCATCGTCATAGACGATATCGCTGCGCGCCCCCTCGACCACCGGCAATTGCTGGTAGCCGGTGATGAACCCGTTCGGTCCGTCGACGCGATAGAACACCCTGTCCTGCGCCGACGAGGTCAGCATTTCGAGCGCCACATAAGGCACGTCCACCTCGAGCGTGCCGTCCTCGGTCACGATAACGCGCTCGGCGATGGCGAGGATCGATCCGGCCAGCACACGGTCCGACACCCGCGTCGCCGTCTGCTGCGCCTCGCGCCAACTGTCGGCCACGGCCAGCCCCGCGATCGCCGCCAGCGCCACCAGCAGCCCCAGCACCAGCCGCCGGCGCAGCGAATAACTGCGCGTCACGGCGCCGCCCTGTCGAGATAATAGCCGAGCCCGCGCGCCGTCTTCACAGTCAGCTCATAGGGCGCGAGGCGCTTGCGCAGTCGCGACACATATTGCTCCACCGCATTGGCGCTGAGCTCGTCGTCGAAATCGGCGAGCGACTCGATGATCGCCGATTTGGCGACGACCTTGCCCGCCTTCAGCATCAGCGTTTCGAGCAGCTTCAGTTCGCGTGCCGGCACGTCGAACGGCATGCCGCGGGCCGAAACCGTGCGCGACACCGTGTCGAGCGTCACGTCCCCGAACGTCACCTGTGCCGCGTGCAGGCCCGCGCGCCGCCTGAGCAGCACGCGCACCCGCGCCTCGAGCTCGGCCACGTCGAACGGCTTGCTCATGTAGTCGTCGGCGCCCAAATCCAGCCCCTTGATCCGCTCGTCCATCGCGCCGCGCGCGGTAAGGATCAGCACCGCCGATGCGCTCCGCCGCGCCCGCATGGCGCGCAGCACGTCGAGCCCGTCCATCTCCGGCAGGTTGAGGTCGAGCACCACGAGGTCGAAATCGGTCGTCGAGGTCACCGCGTCGGCCGATACGCCGTCGCCCACCACGTCCACGGCATAGCCCGCCGCCCGCAGCACGGCGGCCAGCCCGTCCGCCAGCGTCCGGTTGTCCTCTGCAACGAGAATGCGCATCGCCCCTCCCGCTGCCGATGCTAGAGCCTTTCTCGAGATGGTGGAATTCGGCTTTTTGCGCTCCCGCAACCACCGATCCCGTCCCAGCCAAAGCTGGGACCCAACTGTCAGCCGGCACACGACTGGGCCCCAGCTTTCGCTGGGGATGTGCGTGGGGACAGCCTGTGGACAGCCGGCGCCCTTGTGGCTTCCGGTCGACCACGCCATTCTCCCCCCATGTTGCTCCGCCTCCTGGCCCTGCTCGCCATCCTCGCCACCCCCGCAATGGCCCAGGCGACGCTGTTTCCGGCCCGCGACGGCAATGCCGATGCGCCCACCGTCCGCGTCTATTCCTCGCTCGACGAACCCCTCGCCGAACCGATGATCGCGGCCTTCCAGTCGCGCAGCCCCGCCGTTGCCGTGTACTACGAGGACCTGCAGACCGCCGACATCTATGATCGGATCGTGCGCGAGACCGATGCCGGGCAGCCCAGCGCGGACTTCGCCTTCTCGTCCTCGATGGACCTGCAGATGAAGCTCGCCAATGACGGCTACGCCCAGCCGGTCCGCGCCGCGCTGGCGGCGAGCTGGCCGCGCTGGGCCAATTGGCGCGATACCGCCTTCGCCCTCACCTACGAGCCGGCCGTCTTCGTCTACAACAAGCCCGCCTTCGCCGGTGCCACGCCGCCCGCCACCCGCGGCGAATTGCTCGATTACCTCGAGGCCAATGCCGACGCGATCTTCGGCCGCATCGGCACCTACGACATCGAGCGCTCCGGCGTCGGCTTCATGTTCTTCTCGCGCGACCAGGAGCAATATGCCGATCTGTGGTCGCTCGTCGGCGCCATGGGCGCGGCCGGCGTGAAGCTCTATTCCACCACCTCGGCCATCGTCGAGCGCGTCGCCAGCGGCCAGTTCGTGTTCGGCTACAATATCCTGGGCTCCTACGCCGCCGAAGCCGCCGCGCGCAATCCCGACCTCGGCATCGTGCTGCCACGCGATTTCACCATCGTCACCTCCCGTATCGGCCTCGTTCCCACGGCGGCCGCGAACCCCGACCTCGGCCGCCTGCTGCTCGATTTCTTCATGTCCGCCGAAGGCCAGACCATCATGGCCGAAAAGCTCCAGATCGCTGCGCTCAACCCCGAGGTCGATGGCGACAACACCGCCAATGCCATGCAGGCCGCACTCGGCAACCAGCTCCGGCCGGTCCCCGTCAGCCCGGGCCTGATGGTTTATCTCGACCAGGTGAAACGCGCCCGCCTCATCAAGCGTTGGAACGACGCGCTGCGACTGCAATAGCTGTCGCCCCCCAGGCACGCAGAGCAAAGCGTCAGCTTCGCGACAGCTTGTTGTGGTCACATCGCAGCACGGGCCGAACCGCGCACCGCAACAGACGCGGCAGATCGGGCCCTGAGTCTGGGAGGACTCGGCGACATAGCTGGCTCATCCGGAGCCCCGGGGACACTCCCGCCACGCGCAGCCATCCCGGCTGCCAAAGGAGGACTTTGACATGAAGCACCTGTTCGCCGCATCCATCCTGGCCGGCGCCCTTGCGCTACCCGCCGCGGCTCTTGCCGCCGACTACACCATCATGGCGCCTGCCGCCCCGGGCGGCGGCTGGGACCAGACCGCCCGCTCCCTGCAGGAGGCGATGACCACCGAGGGCATCTCGGGCAATGTGCAGGTGGTGAACGTTCCCGGCGCCGGTGGCACCATCGGCCTCGCCCAGTTCGCGCAGGAGGCCAACGGCAATCCGTCCCAGCTCATGGTTGGCGGCTATGTCATGGTGGGCGCCATCCTCACCAACCAGTCACCGGTGACGCTCGATGCCGTCACCCCCATCGCCCGGCTCACCGGCGAATATGAGGTGATCGTCGTCCCCGCCGCGTCCGAGCTGCAGACGCTCGCCGATCTTGTCGAAATGCTGAAGGCCGATCCGGGCTCCGTGTCCTGGGCAGGCGGTTCCGCCGGCGGCGTCGACCACATCACCGCCGGTCTTTTCGCCCAGACCGTCGGCGCCGACCCCAAGGCCGTGAACTACATCGCCTTCTCGGGCGGCGGCGAAGCCCTCGCGGCCGTGCTCGGCAGCCAGGTGACCGTGGGCATCTCGGGCTATGGTGAGTTCCAGTCGCAGGTCGAAGCCGGTGCGCTGCGCGTGCTGGGCGTCTCCTCGCCCGAGCGGATCGACATCGTCGATGCCCCGACCTTCGCCGAAGGCGGCGTCGATTTGAGCGTCCAGAACTGGCGCGGCATCTGGGCCGGCCCGGGCCTCAGCGACGAGCAGGTCGCGGCGATCACCGCCGACGTCGAAAAGACCGTGAACTCCGCAACCTGGCAGAAGGTCCTCGACGACAAGGGTTGGCTCAACACCTGGCTTGCGGGCGACGACTTCCAGGCGCAACTTCAGGTCGAAATCGAGAACACCACCGCCATCCTCAAGGAAATCGGCCTCGTTTCGTGAGCACCGAGCCGCTCCAGCGCAATCCCGAGCGTCGCCCCGACTGGGCGGCGCTCGTCATCGCCGCCGTCCTCCTGGTGCTGGCCGTCGTCATCGCCCTCGACGCGAGCCGCTTGAGCGGCGCCGCGCGCTACGCCCGCATCGGCCCGCAGACGATTCCCTACATCGTCGCCATCTGCCTCGGCGGGCTGGGCCTGTGGACCATCATCGAAGCGGTCCGGGGTGACTTCCCCCCACGCGAACGTCAGGAAGCAATGCCCGTCCTGTGGATCGTCGGCGGGCTGCTCGTCCAGCTCCTCACCATCCGCATCATCGGCTTTTCCATTTCCACCGGCATCCTGTTCGCTCTCGTCGCGCGCGGCTTCGGTGAGCGCCGCTACTGGATCTCGGTTCCACTCGGTCTCGCCATCGCTATTCTGGTCTGGGTCCTGTTTGCGCGCGGCCTGTCGCTCACGCTGCCGCACGGTCCGCTCGAGGACGCGTTGACGGCCCTGCTCACCGGACCAAGGACCGCCTGATGGGCACGCTCGACCTTCTGATCCAGGGCCTCGGCGTCGCCATCCAACCCATCAATCTGCTTTACGCGCTGATCGGCGTGACGCTCGGCACCCTCGTCGGCGTTCTGCCGGGCATCGGTCCCGCCACCACCGTCGCGCTGCTGCTGCCGGTGACCTACCGGCTCGACCCCGCCGGTTCGCTGATCATGTTCGCCGGCATCTATTACGGCGGCATGTATGGCGGCTCGACGACCTCGATCCTGCTTAATACGCCAGGCGAGAGTGCCTCGATCGTCACCGCCCTCGAGGGCAACAAGATGGCCAAGGCCGGCCGCGGCGGCGCCGCGCTCGCCACCGCCGCCATCGGCTCCTTCGTCGCCGGCCTCATCGCCACGATCGGACTCGCCTTCCTTGCCCCCTGGGTCGTCAGCTTCGCTCTCGCCTTCGGGCCGCGCGAATATTTCGCCCTTATGGTGCTCGCTTTCATCACCGTTTCGGCGGCGTTTGGTGATTCCACCTTGCGCGGGCTCGTCTCGCTGTTCATCGGCCTCACCCTCGGCCTCGTCGGCATCGATCTCCAGACGGGCCAGGCGCGGCTGAGCTTCGGCGTGCCCGACCTGCTCGACGGCATCGAGGTCACGACGCTCGCCGTCGCCATGTTCGCCATCGGCGAAACGCTCTATGTCGCCGCCCAGGGCACGCGCGCGCCCGGCTCCGTCGAGCCTGTCAAAGGGTCGCTGCTGATGAATGCCCGCGACTGGGCACGCTCGTGGAAGCCTTGGCTGCGTGGCACCGTGATCGGCTTTCCCATCGGCGCCATGCCGGCCGGCGGCGCCGAGATCGGGACCTTCCTCTCCTATGCGGTCGAAAAGCGGCTCACCCGGCACAAGGAGGAATTCGGCAATGGCGCCATTGAAGGCGTCGCCGGCCCCGAAGCCGCCAACAACGCGTCCGCCGCCGGCACGCTCGTGCCGCTCTTGACGCTAGGACTTCCCACCACCGCGACGGCGGCCATCATGCTCGCCGGCTTCCAGCAATACGGCCTCCAGCCCGGCCCCCTGCTCTTCACCACCAACCCGCAACTCGTCTGGGGCCTCATCGCCTCGCTGCTCATCGCCAACCTCATGCTGGTGGTGCTCAACCTGCCGCTGATCGGACTGTGGGTCCGCCTCCTCACCATCCCCAAGCACTGGCTCTATGCCGGCATTCTCGTCTTCGCGACCCTCGGCACCATCGGCGCCAATCCTTCGGTGGTCGAGCTCGGCATGCTGCTGGTCTTCGGCCTCATGGGCTATGCCCTGCGCGTTTTCGACTTCCCCATCGCGCCGGTCGTCGTTGGCCTCATCCTCGGCCCCATGGCCGAACAGCAATTGCGCCGTGCCCTCGCCATCAGCCAGGGCGACGCCACGGTGCTCGTCACCTCGCCCATCGCCGCGACGCTGCTGTTCCTCGCCGCCATGGCGCTGATCGTCCCGACGATCCTGCGTGCCCGCGGCCGCGGCGGCATGCTCTCGCAAATGGCCGCCGACACCGACTGAGCGAGGGCGCATGGCTCGCATGCGCCCGGGCCACTGACACTTCGGTCGCCCGCGGCCTATCTCCATTGCAGGAGATTGAAAGATGCCCAGAAACGCCCTCTTCCGCCGCTTCCATCGCAGCTTCGCAGCCCTCGCCGCAGCCACGCGCGTCGCCAATGCCGTCGAAGCCCGCCGCTACCCCCGGGGCGAAGACCTCGAAGCCCTCGGCATCAACCCCGAAGCCTTCCGCCGCGTCCAGCTATAGGCTGCTCCCAAGCGAGCAACCCGCCTTGCAAACATGCGCCATTGGCGCATTCGGCAGGTGAAGAGTGTTCGCACCAATCGATACCTCCGCGACCTCAAGCGATTGCGCGCGTCGGCTGACGACATCGCCCGACTGGAAATAGCCATCGCCAGTGACCCGGGCGCAAGGTGGATCGCTCGGCCAAGCAGTTTGAACAGAAGTTTGGCATTCCCGCGTCCACCGTGAACAACTGGGAACAGGGCCGGCGCAAGCCTGATCCTGCGAGTCGACTTCTGCTCAAGGTCATCGAACGCAACCCGAGGCCGTCGAACGGGCAGCCGCCGCCGACTAGTCGCACTTCCTGACTACCGCACCAGCGCCGGCCGCTTTGGGTCGAACGTCCAGCCCGCGATGAGATACTGCATCGCCGTGGCGTCGTTGCGGCTGCCGGCCGGCAGCGAGCGGTAGAGCTCGTGTGCCGCCTCCAGTGCCGCCTCGTCGAGTTCGACGCCCAGCCCGGGCCGCTCCGGCACCGCGACCTGACCATCGACGATTCGCGGCGGTTCTTTCGTCAGCGCCTGCCCGTCCTGCCAGATCCAGTGCGTGTCGAGGGCGGTGATCGTGCCCGGCGCCGCCGCGCCCACCTGCGTGAACATCGCGAGCGAAATATCGAAATGGTTGTTGGAGTGCGAGCCCCAGGTGAGCCCCCAGCGCGCGCACAGCTTGGCGACATCGATCGAGCCGCGCGGCGTCCAGAAATGCGGATCGGCGAGCGGAATGTCGATGCTTCCCAGCACCACCGCATGCCCCATCTGACGCCAGTCCGTGGCGATCATATTGGTCGCGGTCTTGAGCCCCGTGCGCCGCCGGAACTCGGCCAGCACTTCGCGGCCCGAAAAGCCCTGCTCGGCCCCGCACGGGTCCTCGGCATAAGCGAGAATCGGCTTGAGCCGCGTGCCGATCCGAACCGCATCCTCGAGCAGCCAAGCTCCGTTGGGATCGATGGTCAGCCGCGCCTCGGGGAACCGTTCGGCCAGCGCCTCGATCGCCTCGGCTTCCTCGTCGCCCGCCAGCGCCCCGCCCTTGAGCTTGAAGTCGCGGAAGCCGTAGCGCGCCTCCGCCGCCTCGGCCAGCCGCACCACTGCCGCCGCATCCATCGCGGGCTCGTCGCGCAGCCGCAGCCATTCGTCGCCCGTCGCGCCATGCCGGTAGTCAAGCGGCGTTCTTGTCCTGTCGCCGACATAGAAGAGATAGCCCAGCATCTCGACGCGGTCGCGCACCATGCCATCGCCGAGCAGTTCCGCCATCGGCACGTCGAGGAACTGTCCCATCAGGTCCAGCAGCGCGCATTCGAGCGCCGCCACCGCATGGATCGTCACGCGCAGGTCGAAGGTCTGCAGCCCGCGCCCCGCCGCGTCGCGCTCGGCGAATTTCTCTCCGACCTCGCGCAGCAGCGCCCGGTAGCGGCCGATCTGGTCGCCGACCACAAGTTCGGCTGCATCCTCAATGGTCTTGGCGATGGCCTCGCCGCCCGGCACCTCGCCCAGTCCGGTATGCCCGAGGCTGTCGGTCAGGATCACCACATTGCGCGTGAACAGCGGCGCATGCGCGCCACTGAGGTTGAGCAGCATGCTGTCCTGCCCCGCAACGGGGACGACACGCAGCGATGTAACAGTCGGCGTCGCCGCCATCAGCGCGCCGTTCCCGGCGCCACGTCGCCATGCCCGCCGATCAGTGCTGCGAGATCGGCGTAGGATTTGGCGTCGAGATCGGTCAGCGGCGGCCGCACCGGCCCGCCCGGCCGGCCGACGATCTTCGCGCCGGCCTTGACGATCGACACCGCGTAGCCCTTGCCGCGATTGCGGATCGCAGTATAGGGCAAAATGAAATCGCGCAGCCCCGCCTCGATCGTCTTCACGTCCTCGGCACGAACGGCGTTATAGAAGCCGCGCGCGAAGTTCGGCATGAAATTGAACAGTGCCGACGAATAGGTCGCGACGCCCATCGTGAGATATGGCCGCGCGAACGTCTCCGCCGTCGGCAGGCCGCCCAGATAGACCAGCCGCTCGCCGAGCAGGCTGCGCGTCCGCACCATCAGTTCGATGTCGCCCACGCCGTCCTTGAGGCCGACCAGGTTCGGGCATTTCTCGCAGAGCCGCGCGACCGTCTCCGCGTCGAGAATGGCATTGTCGCGGTTATAGACGATCACCCCGAGCGACGTCGCCCGGCACACCGCCTCGACATGCGCGGCGAGCCCCGCCTGGCTCGCATTCACCAGGTAGGGTGGAAATAGCAGGATGCCGTCCGCACCCGCGCGCTCGGCCCGCTTGGCGAGATCGATGGCCATCGCGGTGCCGTAGCCTGCGGCCGCCAACACCGGCATCACGCCGCGCACTTCCTCCACCGCCGTGCGCACCACCGTTTCGACCTCGTCGGGCGCGAGGCAGAAGAACTCGCCCGTCCCGCCCGCCGCGAACACGGCCGCCGGCTTCTGCTCGACGATCCAGTTCAGATGTGAACGGTACGGTCCCTCGTCGAAGGCAAGCTCCGCGGTCATGTGCGTGATCGGGAACGACAACAAATCCTTCGCGATGGTGGTCGCCATCTCGTTCGGTGCGAAATGCGGCATCTCGGGCTTTCCCCTCCCTCTTATTCAGGCCAAGCTATTGGCGAGAGCAGACCCGGTCCAGTCCCGATTGGGCCGCAACCGTCAACGAGGGAAACATATGTACGTCGGAACGCAGAACGCCGTGGAAACCGATGACGAATACCGCCAGTTCGCGCAGCTTGGCGTGGTGCACGTCAATGCCGATCCGCCCGGCAATCCGCATGACTGGACCCTCGACGTCCTCAAGGCCCATCGCGAGCGCCTCGAATCATGTGGGCTCATCCTCGACATGGTGCAGCTTCCCCTGTCGTCCCGCGTCGTCGAAAAGCAGTACAGCCCCGACATCCTGACCAAGGGCCCGAACCGGGACCGCCAGATCGATTCGATCTGCCGTCTCATCGAGAACGTCGCTGCCGCCGGCATCCCGTCGGTCAAGTACAACCTCAACATCATCGGCATTCCGCGCTCGCCCGACGAAACCGGCCGCGGTGGCTCGCGCAACGCCGCCTTCCGCTGGGACCTGATGGACCGCGACGCCCCGCCCGGCCTCGCCGGCGTCCTGTCGGAGGAGGAGAACTGGGAGCGCATCGACTACTTCCTCGAGCGCGTCGTTCCGGTAGCCGAAAGCAACAGGGTGCGCCTCGCCTGTCACCCCCACGACCCCTACACGCCGCCGGGCTATCGCGGCGTCACCCGCGTGCTCGGCACCGTCGAGGGCCTCAAGAAGTTCGTGCAGATGCGCGAGAGCCCCTGGCACGGCCTCAATTTCTGCGTCGGCACGGTCGGCGAAATGCTCGACGATCCGCGCGCCGAGATCGGCGAGGCGATCCGTTGGTTCGGCGAGCGCGGCAAGCTGTTCAACATCCACTTCCGCAACATCAAGGGCAAAAAGCTCAGCTTCATGGAAACCTTCCCCGACGAAGGCGACATGGACATGTGGGCGGTGCTCAAGCTCCTCGCAGAGCTCGATTACAAATACATGGTCATGCCCGACCACGTGCCGCACCTGTCGGGCACCTCGGCTCCGGCCCCGGCGCGCGCCGGCGGCGACCACCCGCAGCACGCCGCCACCAGGTCGAACGACGCCATCGCCTTCGCCTATTGCTTCGGCTACATCCGCGCCCAGCTCCAGGTCCTCAAGGAGCAATACCCCGACCGCATCGAGCTCTAGGAGGAGTGGCCTGCTAACGGCTCATCAACCTTAACGCCGCCTCACCACCGACCCTCGGACTTTCTCGATCATCGGAACGAAACCGTGAGCCCTGTTCTGTAGGACTACGAACAACCGGCGATTACCGCCGGGCACGATGCAGTCCGGGGGGCTGCCGGGGATAGTCTTGTGCTTCGGCGCACGAAAACCATCGTCCTTCGCGACGATCCTGACACCTCTGCCTATGGCGAAACCGAGCCGGCGCCTGCCCCCTCCGCGCGGCGGCCGCTCGATGGCACGCGTCCGACCCTGCGCAAGGTTCCGCCCGCCATGCCTGCCACCGAATCCGAGTTCGCCGACGAGCCGGCCACGCCCAATCCCGTCCACGAGCGCATGAACTTCCTCCGCTCCGAACTCGAGGACGCCCCCATCAGCAAGGGCTCGCAGGAGAGCCTCGCCGCCCTGCGCGAAGAGTTCCGTCGCAAGCACGTCGCCCTCGAGGAGGAACCGGGCGGCGGCTTCTCCCTTCCTGCATTCGGCGGCCTCAAGCCCGCGCGCCTGATCCTGGTCGCAGTCGCGCTCATCGCGGGCGGCCTCGCCGCCTGGCTCGCGGTCGGCCGCCAGCCCGAACCGGTCGCGCCTCCCGCCGTGGTCGAGCAGGCCGCGCCCGAGCCAGCGCCCGAAGCGCCCACGCTCGACGTGCTCGTCGCCAGGACCCCGATCGCCGCCGGCACACGCCTCACGCCCGATCTGCTCGCCTGGCAGAAATGGCCCGAGGCAGCGGTGCGCGCCGAATATCTGACCAGCGCCGCCGCGCCGGACGCCATCACCCAATTCAGCGGCACCGTCGCGCGCACCGAGCTCCTGCCCGGTGAGCCGATCCGCCCCGAAAAACTGGGCCAGGCCGGCGCCGGTTATCTCTCGGCCATCCTCGAGCCCGGCAAGCGCGCCGTCGCCGTGCCCGTCAGCCCGCGCTCCGCCTCGGGCGGCTTCATCATGCCCGATGACCGCGTCGACGTCGTGCTGACCACCACGGTCAACGGCGCCGAACAGACCTCGCGCACCATTCTCGAAAACGTCCGGGTGCTCGCCATCAACGCCCGCCTCGCCACCCCCGGCACCGATGCGGCTCCTGCCGATCCCGCCGAGACGATATTCGCCGACAATGCCCTTGCAACGCTCGAGCTCGATCCGGCCCAGGCCGAGCTCATCATCAGCGCCGCCAATGGCATGCTCTCGCTCGTGCTGCGGCCCACCGCCGATGACGGCCCGCCGTCCGGTGACGCCGCCGGGCGCGCCATCAATCAGAACATCCGGCTGACCAGCCCCTTCTGGCTCCAGCCGCAGCAACCGGGCGCCAGCGGCATGGCGCCTGCCTATCCCACGGAAATGTGACGACAGTGCCCAGGCTCCTCCCCCTCCTCCTGCTCGGCGGTCTGCTCGCCCTCGCCCCGCTGGCGCTTGCCGCCCCCGCGGCCGCGCAGACCGTCCATTACGACCTCGCCAGCACGTCGGTGCTGCGCATCAACCTGCCCGTCTCGCAGGCCGTCACCGTGACCATGTCCGAAAGCGTCGGCAAGATCGTGTCGGCCGACCCGGCCATCGCCGAAGCCCAGCCCATCACCGATCGCTCCATCTATCTGGTCGGCCGCGCCTTCGGCACCACCACGGTCAATCTGTTCTCGGCCACCGGCAATCCCGTCGGCCTCCTGGCCGTCGAAGTCGGCGCCGATACGGCCGACATGTCGCGCTCCATCAGGGCAGCGCTGCCCAGCTCCAACGTCAGGGTCTCGGCCATCAATGGCCGCGTGCATCTGGGCGGCTCGGTGCCCGATGCCGTCTCCAGGCAGAAGGTCCTCGACATCGTCGCGCAATATGGCAGCCCGGCCATCGTCGACACCATGACCCTCGAGGGCGGCCAGCAGGTCAATCTCGAGGTCCGTATCCTCGAGGCCCGCCGCGACGCGGGCCGCGAGCTCGGCCTCGCCTGGGGCGGCAGCGCCGGCCCGGTGAACTTCAACGTCAGCAACACCACCCAGGCCGGCTCCTTCTCCAACTTCATGACCAATGTCATTTCCGGCGGCCTCGGTCTCGACGTCAACCTCACCATCAATGCACTCGAGAACAAGGGCCTCGTGCGCACCCTCGCCGAGCCCAACCTGACGACGCTGTCCGGGATCGGCGCCAGCTTCCTCGCCGGCGGCCAGGTCCCCATCCGCGTCGCCGACCAGGACGGCAACATCGCGCTCGAGTACAAGGATTTCGGCGTCCGCCTCAATTTTACGCCCATCGTGCTCGATGGCGGCCGCATCCAGATCCATCTCGCGCCGGAAGTGAGCGGCATCGGCGGCGTCACCGCCGGCGGCGATCCCGTGTTCAACACCCGCAATCTCGATGCCACGGTCGAGTTGCGCGACGGCCAGAGCTTCTCGGTCGCAGGACTGCTGCAGGCCGGCACCGAGATGAGCCAGGACCAGCTGCCCTGGCTTGGCGATGTGCCGATCATCGGCTCGCTGTTCAAATCCTCGAGCTTCAAGAAGCATGACACCGAGCTCGTCGTCATCGTCACGCCGCGCCTCGTGCGCCCCGCCGTCCCCGGCCAGCTCCTCGCTTCGCCGCTCGACAGGACCCGCCCGGCCAACGATCTCGAATTCTTCGCCCTCGGCCAGATGGAAGTGACGCCCAAAATGATGGACGCGTTCCAGAAGGGCACCGGCGTCGCCGGCCCCTACGGCTTCATCATCGACCTCGACAGTGGGAGCGGATCGTGATCGTCACCAGCAGGAACGCCGCTCTAGCGCTCGTCCTCGCCGCCACCTTGACCGGCTGCGCCTATGACTACGCCCAGCGCACAGACACGGTCGCCTTCAGCGCCGGCAATGCCGTCAAGGCCAACACCGCCATCCAGACCATCGACCCCTCGAGCAAATCGATGAACGACACCACCGGCCTCGGCCAAAACGGCCCCGTCATCCCCGCCAGCACCGAATAGCCGAAAGCGCCCGCGACACGCCTCTCCCGCGACACGAATCTCATCCTGGCGGACACTGGAGAGGACAAAACAGCCTCTCCCCATCCACCGCCCGTCCTCCCCAGCATGAGGAGGACCTTCCCAAGTATGGAGCGTCGAAGAGAATAGCGGCACCCGCCCCCTGACCCTTCTCAGCGCCAGCTGAGACCCACCTCCCGTCGCACTGCCCCTCGATCGAAAATCGCGCTGGCTTCGGACCTCGGTTGGGTGGCCGGGTCTTCGCCCGGACGGCTGGAGTGCGGCGCAAGTGGAGATGAGACTCTCCGCGCACCACGTCGCCACCGAAAGCCGAAATTTACGCCCGCGACTGCGCCGCGGCGTTGGCGAGGATCTGGATATTGTTGGCGACCACCACATTGTCCGGATCGAGTTGCTCGGCCTTGCGGAAATTGATCAGCGCGGCGCTCAGATTGCCGCGCAGCATGTAGGAGTAGCCGACATTGTTGTAGTATTGCGCCGTGCCGCCCGTGATCCCGAACAGCGCCGTATAGACGCGGTCGGACAGATCGAACCGCCGCAGTCGGTCATAGGAGGCGCTGAGCCCGATATAGCCTTCGGCATTTTTGGGCGACAGCTCGACCACGCGCTGATAGAGCGCCGCCGAATGCCCGAAATCGCCGTTCTTGAAATGGCTCTTTGCCGCGGCCAGCGCCGTATCGGCGGTGTAATCGCCAATATTGGGCATGTTCGCCACCTGCTGCTGTTTGCCGCCATACGCGCTCATTGAGCCCAGGCTGCTGCATCCCGCAAGCAGCGGCAGGGCAATGGCGAGCGCCAGCCCCGTCTTGAGTGCGCCGTAACGCATCGGTAGTCGCCCCATAGTCTGAACGGAGGCGGATGCCCCCACGATTGCTGACCTCACCAGACCAGCTTTGGCCCGCAAATGGAACGTCATTCGGCGTCGGCGCTTAACCGTGCCTTACCGCAATCGTCGACTCTCGAACGACCGGCTCGCGCCGGGAAATGTCACGTAGTGACAAAATGTAACTGGCGGTGCGGAAGACATGCCGCACGCGGGGGCTGGCCCCCTGCTCCCGCCTCGGCCTTCGCCCCGACGCGACCTGCCTGATTCTGTGCTGGGCAGCGCAAGCCTCCTCCTTCGGTATTTCCCAGGAACATGGGAATGCGCGGACACTCGCCGACAAGGCGTTTGCTCCGCATTTTCGCATGAACGCCAATACTTTATTGTCTTGCACAGGCGCACAGGCGCTTTGCACGGCGTGTGCAAGCTGGCGTGAGGCACGTACCACAACGGGCGCGAAAAGCGGGGCACCCAGACTATGGTAGAACAACGTTCTTCACAACGCAGCCCGAGGTCCTGGCCGTTACGAAAAAAAGGGCTTTTGTCCCGTCGCATCATCTGTCACAAAAGTGTCATCGAAGCGTCGTCGATCGGATAGGAGGCACTGCTAACTGCCGGTCGGCCCCGCTTGTTTGGGCCACGAGAGAATAATTCTCGGACCCTTTTAGGAGGAGACGTTTATGCGCCGTACCACTTTCGTGGCCAGCCTCGTCGGCGTGGCTGCACTTCTTTCCACCACTACTGCCATCCAGGCCGCCACCGAAATCACCTGGTGGCACGCCATGGGCGCCGAGCTCGGCAAGAAGCTCGAGGAGATCGTTGCCGGCTACAATGCCAGCCAGACGGAGTACCACGTCACCCCGGTCTACAAGGGCAGCTATCCCGAAACCATGACGGCCGCCATCGCGGCTTTCCGTGCCGGCCAGCAGCCCGATATCGTGCAGGTCTTCGAAGTGGGCACCGGCACCATGATGGCCGCCCAGGGCGCCGTCTATCCGGTCTACCAGCTGATGGCCGACACCGGGGAAGCGTTCGATCCCAGCAGCTATCTGCAGGCCGTGGTCGGCTACTACACCGACACCGACGGCAACATGCTGTCGCTCCCCTTCAACTCCTCCACGCCCATCCTCTACTACAACAAGGATGTGTTCGAGAAAGCCGGCCTCGATCCGAACCAGCCTCCCGAGACCTGGGAGCAGCTGATCGAGTTCTCCAAGCAGATCATGGAATCCGGCGCCGCCAAGTGCGGCTTCACCAGCGGCTGGGTCTCCTGGGTGCAGACCGAGAACATGTCGGCCTGGCATAACCAGCCCATCGGCACGCTGCAGAACGGATTTGGTGGGCTCAGCGCCGAGCTCACGCTCAACAATCCCTTCATGGTCAAGCACTGGAGCAACCTCAAGGAGTGGGCCGAGGCGGGCATCTACCAGTATGGCGGCCCGGTGGGCGGTGCCGACGCTCCGCCGAAGTTCTACGCGCAGGAATGCGCCATCTACATGAACTCCTCGGCTTCGCGTGCCGGCGTGCTGCTCAACGCCAAGGATTTCGAGGTCGGCTTCGGCATGCTTCCCTACTATGACGATGTCGAGGGCGCGCCGCAGAATTCGATCATCGGCGGTGCCACGCTGTGGGTGCTGCAGGGCCAGACGCCCGAGGAATACAAGGGCGTCGCCAACTTCTTCTCCTATCTGAGCTCGCCGGAAGTCCAGGCCGACTGGCACCAGTTCTCGGGCTACCTGCCGATCACGCAGGCCGCCTATGAGCTCGGCCAGGAGCAGGGCTACTACGAGTCGACCCCCGGCTCCGATGTCGCGATCAAGCAGATCACGCTCAACCCGCCTACCGAAAACTCCAAGGGTCTGCGTTTCGGCAACTACGTCCAGATTCGCGACGTGATCGACCAGGAGTTCGAGGCCATGCTCGCGGGCAGCAAGACGCCGCAGGAGGCGCTTGACGCCGTCGTCCAGCGCGGCAACGAATTGCTGCGCGAATTCGAATCGGCCAACGGCTAATCACACCAATGGCGGGGTCCGCGCCCTCGGGTGCGGACCCCGCAGCTCACGATGCAGACCAAGCGCACCGTCTTCCCCCACCGTGTCCTGCCCTATCTCCTGCTGCTGCCGCAGCTGGCGATCACGGGCATCTTTTTCCTGTGGCCCGCCGGGCAGACCTTCTGGAGCTCCGCGCTCAAGCAGGATCCCTTCGGCCTGAAGACCACCTTCGTCTGGTTCGAAAACTACACGCGCCTGTTCCGCGATCCGCACTATGTGGAATCGATCGGCATCACCGCCATCTTCGCCATCAGCACCGCCGTTCTGTCGATGGGCGCCGCGCTGATCCTCGCCCTCGCGGTCGACCGCATGATCCGCTCGGCGCCCATCTACACGACGCTCGTAGTGTGGCCCTATGCGGTTGCCCCCGCCGTCGCCGGCGTCCTGTGGTGGTTCATGTTCAACCCCACCATCGGCATCCTCGCCTTCCTCATCCGCTCCACCGGCTACGACTGGAACCACACGCTCCACCGCGCCGACGCCATGATCCTCATCGTGCTCGCCGCGAGCTGGAAGCAGGTGAGCTACAATTTCTTGTTCTTCGTCGCCGGCCTGCAGTCGATCCCCTCGAGCCTCAAGGAAGCCGCCGCCATCGACGGCGCCGGGCCGCTCAAGCGCTTCTGGACCATCATCTTCCCGCTGCTGACGCCGACCACCTTCTTCCTGCTCGTCATCAACTCCGTCTATGCCATGTTCGACACCTTCGGCATCATCGACGCGACGACCGAAGGCGGCCCCGCCCAGTCCACCAACATCCTCGTCTACAAGGTATACCAGGACGGCTTCATCGGTCTCAATCTCGGCTCCTCGGCCGCCCAGTCGGTGCTGCTGATGGTCGTGGTCATCGCGCTGACGGTCGTCCAGTTCCGCTATGTCGAACGGCAGGTGCAGTACTGACATGGTCGAGAACCGCCCCATCCTGGATTTCATCTGCCATCTGATCCTGATCGCGGGTGTGGTCGCCGTCGCCTTCCCGCTCTATCTCGCGGTCATCGCCTCGACGCGCGGCCCGTTCGACTTCATGTCCGGCCTCGTCCCGCTCCTGCCCGGCGACCAGGCCTGGGCAAATTACAGTGCCATGCTCTCGAGCGGCATCTCCACCTCCGGCACGCCGCCCCTGCTGCCCATGCTGGGCAACTCGCTCGTGATGGCGCTCGGCGTCGCCATCGGCAAGATCGCCATCTCCATCCTCAGCGCCTTCGCCATCGTCTATTTCCGCTTCCCCTTCCGGACCCTCGCCTTCTGGCTGATCTTCATCACCCTGATGCTGCCGGTCGAAGTGCGCATCATGCCCACCTTCAAGGTCGTCGCCGATCTGGGCATGCTCAATTCCTATACCGGCCTCATCATGCCGCTGATCGCCTCGGCTACGGCGACCTTCCTGTTCCGCCAGTTCTTCCTCACCGTGCCCGACGAGCTGCTCGAGGCGGCGCGCGTCGACAGCGCCGGTCCGATGCGCTTTTTCTGGGACATCCTCGTGCCCCTCAGCCGCACCAACATGGCGGCGCTGTTCGTCATCCTGTTCGTGCTCGGCTGGAACCAGTATCTGTGGCCCCTGCTGGTGACCACCGATCCCAAATATTACACCATCGTCATGGGCATCAAGCGCATGGCCGAAGTGGCGGACTCGTATCCGCAGTGGAACCTCGTGATGGCCGGCGTCGTGCTCGCCATGCTTCCGCCGGTGCTCGTGGTGATTCTGATGCAGAAGCTCTTCATCAAGGGCCTCGTGGAAACGGAGAAGTAGCGCAATGGCGTCGATCGAGCTCAAGGGAGTGGGCAAGACCTATGCCGGCAATGTGCGGGCCGTCGA
>CAZASR010000044.1:0-18581 GCA_964487765.1 uncultured Devosia sp.
CCGAGCTGATGTTCGTGCGCGACGTGCTGCCCACGGCGTTCCTGTGCGTCAACGATGCGACCGCCCTCGGCATCATCATCGCGCTCAATGCGCGGCGCTACGACCTGCCGAGGCAGTTCTCGATCATGGGCTTCGACGACATTTCATTCGCGAGCTTCGTGACACCGTCGCTGACGACGATGAAGCAGCCGCGCCTGAGGATCGGCGAAGCAGCGATGGATGTGCTGCTCGGCCTGCTCGAGGGGAAACGCCCAGACCGCAACCAGGTGCTACTGCGCAGCGAGTTGATCGTGCGCAATTCGGTGGCGCGGCCGGCGGGATGATGCGGGCGCCGATCTGGTCGGCGCCCTTGCGCTAAGCGTTCAATGCCATTTTCGCGAAAGTCGCGAAGAGGCCCATGTCGGTGGCGGCCTGCTCGACGGTGTTGACCACGGGCGCACCCTCGACGATGGCCGCATGCCAGGCCTTGAGCTCTTCGACGAAGGGCTCGGCATAGGAGGGGCGATGATGGATCTCCTCCAGGGCCAGACCATTGGGGCGACGCTCGATCAGGGCCGTCGGGTGATGGTTGAGGTAAGGCGACGGGAAACGCAGCTCGAAATTGCGGTCGTCATAGATGAGACTGATCCGCTCGCAATAGTAGGCGAGCTGCGGGGTCGCCGCCCAAGTCATGGTGACGAGGCCGTCGGTGGGATCGAGCTTGGCACTGAGATAGCCGCCTGACTTGCCGGCGATAAACGCAGCGCCCACGGGCTTGCCCATGCGCGCGCCGGCCGCATCGAGCAATCCTTGCACCAGATTGAGATCGTGCACGAGGCTCGATGAATAGGGGCCGGAGAAGCCGCCCGTCACGAGCGGATCGGCATCGGTGCCGAGCGCCACCTTCACCTGGACGGCCCTGCGCGCGGCGCCCTCGGCGATCAGTTCGGGCGAGATGTCATCGGCGACGACCATGTCGTGATGGTCGACGAAGGGATCGGAACCGGAGTCGAGGACATCGACGGTGACGGCACGAAGCGGGCTTTGGACCTTGCCGAGCAGGTCGCACAACATGCGGTAGGCCGGATCGAAGCGCTTCATGTAGCCGACCTGCATGACGCGGCCGGCCTTGTCGCGCGCCGCAGCGACGCGCGCGATATCGGCCGTGTTATAGGCCAGCGGCTTCTCCGAAAAGACGTGAAGGCCACGCTCCAGCGCGGCGACGGCGAGGTCGGCGTGATAGGCATCGGGCGTTGCGATGACCACGGCGTCGAGGCCGGCATCCATCATCGCGACGGCCGAGTCGAAAGCGCGGATGCCGTAGCGCTCCGCCAACGCATTGCGGACGGTGGCCGAGGGGTCGGCGATGGCCACGACCTCGAACAGCCTGGGCAGGTTGAGGAGATTTGGCAGGTGCTCGACCTGAGTGACCAGGCCGCAGCCAGCAATGCCAACCTTGAGACGCGTCATTGGGGATACTCTCTGATGTGAGTGTCAGGTTTCGACGGCGAAGCCGGCGGCCTCGGCCATCTGTCGAAGATTGCGATAGCCCATGCTGGCATAGGTGAGCGGGTGCGCCCTGGCGGGATCCTGCTCGGCCTCCACGACAATCCAGCCGGCATAGCCGGCCTCTCGCAGCCGGCTGAGCAACGGCGGATAGTCGATGGAGCCGTCACCGGGGACGGTGAAGATGCCCTCAAGCACGGCACCCATGAAGCTCATGTCCTGGGCCCAGGCGCGCTCGAGGACGGCGCGGCGAACATCCTTGCAGTGAACGTGATTGACGCGGCGGACATGACGGGACAGCAGCGCCGCGGGATCACCCCTGCCATAGACGCAGTGGCCGGTGTCGAACAGCAACCCGACGCTGTCGCCGGTATGAGCCATCAACCGGTCGATCTCGTGATCGGTCTCGACGATGGTCCCCATGTGATGATGGAAGGCCATGCGCACGCCGAAATCGGCAAAGCGGTCGGCCAGCGCGGTGATCTTGCGGCCATAGGCGGGCCAGTCGGCATCGTCGAGGCGCGGCCGCTGCGAGACGGGCCGGAAGATGCCATCGTGGCGACCGCGAGATGTGTCGGCGTAGACGACGACTCCGGCGCCGAGATCGCGCAGCAGAGTCAGGTGTGGAAGAACCGCATCGTACTCGGCGTCGACGTCCTTTTCGAGGATGCGACCGTCATACCATCCCGAGACCAGGGCCAGGCCGTGCCGCTTCAGAATCGGGCCAAGCTCTTCACTGCGGCGCGGAAACTTCCCGCCGAGCTCGGTGCCGGCGAAGCCAGCCGCAGCCGTTTCGTCGAGGCACGTCTCCAGCGGCGTGTCGCCACCGAGACGCGGATCGTCATCGTTGCTCCAGGTGATCGGGTTGATACCGATGCGGATGGTCATGGCAAGGATTTGCGGCGCGCCTGATTCTTCATGGGCACGTCCTTGAGCTTATCGAGCAAATAGGCGTGTGTCGCCGGGTTGGCGACGATGAGGCAGCCGGTCTGTTCGTAGAATTCGGGTCCCCGACCCCACCAGTCGGTGACGATGCCGCCGGCCTCCTGGACCAGCAGAATGCCGGCGGCGGTGTCGACGAAGCCGGTTTCCTCGTAGTAGCCGGTGAGCCGACCCATGGCGACATAGGCGCATGAATTGGCGGCGCTACCCACGATGCGCACGGCGCCGATGGGGGCGCGGATGGCGTCAAGGCGCGCATACGAGCCAGGATAGAGCGACAGACCAGGGGTGGGCAGGCCGGTGCCGACGATCATCAGCCCGACCTCGGTCTTCCGGCTGACACTGAGCCGCTCGCCATTGAGGAATGCGCCCTTCCCTTGAGCGGCAGTGAACATCTCGTCGGACACGGGATTGTATAGCGCGCCGCACACCGTCTCGTTGCCCCGACGAAGCGCGATGGAAATGGTGTAGTGCTGACCGTTGATGAAGTTGGTGGTGCCGTCGATCGGATCGACGAGCCAGCGATGCTCGCGGTCGGTGCCGTCGACGGGCGGAAATTCCTCGCCGGTGAAGCTCCAGTCAGGGTAGCGCGCGAACAGATATTTGCGGATGAGCTGCTCGGATTCGCGGTCGGCGTCGGAGACGAAGTCGGCCGGGCCCTTGATGCCGATCTCAAGATCGCGAAAGCGCGCAAAATGGCGGAGCGTCAGGGCCCCAGCTTCGCGCGCAACAGCGACCATGTCGGCGAGGACCGCGTCGTAGTTCATGGAATGGCCTCGAGAAGTGCGGCGAGCCCTTCGGCATCGTCGGTCGTAATCTGATCCACCTTGAGCGCCAGCAAGCGCTGGACGACAGGCAGCGTCCGGGCGTCGGCGGATTTGATGGTGTAGGCGTCGATGCGCCGGCCGGCCGCGTGGAAGGCGCCCACGATGTCGACTCCGGCATCCTCGGCGGCGAGCACCAGCGGATAGGCGAGGTAGATCATCTCAGCCTTGGGGGCATCGGCGATGGCGCCGGCGACGAAGCCGGCAAAATCGCGCGAGGCCGCCAGCCGCTCGAGCGCCCCCTGGTGGCAGGGGTCGTGGCCGATGTGGAGATTTGGTGTGTTGGCGGCGAGCGCGCGGACCGAATGGGCCTCCCCCGAAGAGAGGATCATGTTGGCCGCCACGGGCGTCACTGCGGCAGTGAATGCAGCGATCGCTGCCGGCTCGAGCGGACCCTGACCTTCCTTGAAGTCGAGCTGCAGGAGAGCCGAAGCATGGGGCGGGGTGTCGCGCAGCAACGCACACAAATCCTCGAGCAGCATGACGCAATCGTCGATCGGCTGGCCGTCATTGTCGCGCAAATGCAGGGCGCGCATGCCGGCGGCGCTCAGCCCGCGAGCGGCACCAGTGCCCGTCGTCTCGCGCCCGATGGCGGCGTGGTCGTGCAGCACGGCAAAGCCGTTGTCGCCATGGACCACGAGATCGACCTCAACGCTGGCGCCCAGCGCCATGCCTTCGAGGATGCGCCGGCCGGTGAACACCGGGTCGGTCGCACAGCGCCGGCCGCGATGCCATTTGAAGAAGGTGCGGTGACCGTTGCGGACCACCGATACCGGATCGCTCATGACGCCGCCTGGGACCGGTAGATCACCGCGTCGTCGCGATAGGCGGAGAAGGCGCGCGGCTCGAGGTCGACCTTCTGGCCGGCCTTCCATTCGCGCGCTTCGCGCACCATGGCCTTGAATCTGTAGCCGTCGGGCAGGTCGACATCGACGATGCCATGCGTGCCGAAATCGGTGACGCGGTGGATGTCGGCCATGGTGCCCACAACAAGGCCGAGGGCTTCGGGCCGGACAGCGAGGGTCGCGGGGCCGTCGCCGACCGGCAGCGATACGCGGAACGGACCGCGAGTGAAGGTGCCGCTGCCGACATTGCCCTCGACGAGGTTCATGGTACCGATGAAGCCGGCGACAAAGGGCGTCTGCGGCTCGCGATAGAGCATATCGGGCGCAGCGATCTGCTCGGTACCGCCATCGCGCATGACGACGATGCGGTCGGCCATTGCGAGCGCTTCGTCCTGCCCGTGGGTGACAAACAGCGTCGTGATCTTCAGGCGCTGCTGGATGTCGCGCACTTCCTCGCGCAGGCGCTCGCGAAGGTGCTGGTCGAGAGAGGCGAAAGGTTCGTCGAGCAACAGGATTTTGGGCTCGAGCACCAGCGAGCGGGCAAGCGCCACGCGCTGCTGCTGGCCGCCCGAAAGCTGGTGCGTCAGGCGGCCGCCATAGCCCGGAAGGCCGACGAGCTCGAGGATGGCATCCACCCGCCGCCTGATCTCCTCCGGCGACAGCCGCCGCAGCTTCAAACCGAAAGCGAGGTTCTTGAAGACGTTCATGTGAGTCCACAGCGCATGGCTCTGGAACACCATTCCGGTCGGACGTTTCTCCGGCGGGGCCTTGGTGATCTCGTCGCCATCGATGCGGATGGTACCGGCCGTGGGCGTCTCGAAGCCACCCACCATGCGCAGCAGAGTCGACTTACCGGAGCCTGACGGCCCGAGCAAGCAGACCAATTCGCCATTACCCACCGTGAGGCTGAAGTCGTCGACAGCCTTCACCATGCCAAAATGCTTGGCGACGTTCTGGATCTCGAGAACAGCCATCTAGCCGCCGAACCCCCGTGCAAAAGAACCCGAGTTGACGACCCGGCGCGCAAACAGGATCGCGAAGAAGGACGGTATCCACAGCAGCACGGACAGCACGGCGCCGTACTGGATGACCGGCTGGTTGTTGATGAAGGAAATCATCAGCACCGGCATGGTGCGGATGGCCGGCGCACCGATGAGCCAGGCGCCCTCTGTCTCGTAGAAGGTGCCCACGAAGCTCAGCAGCACCGCGGCCGCGATGGTCGGGCCGGCCTGCGGCAGCGTTATCGACCAGAACACGCGGAAGGGCGATGCGCCCACGTCGCGCGCCGCTTCTTCCATCCGCCGGTCGACGGACTGGAAGGCGGCGACGGGAATCCAGATCATATAGAGGAGCGTCCCCACGAGCTGGATCATCACCACGCCCCAGAAGGTGCCGATGAGATTGAGGTGGAGGAAGATGCCGGCAATAGCGACGAGCAGGCCGAACTTGGGGAAGGCCTGGCCCGCGAGGAACGAGAAGAACAGCAGGTTGCGGGCGGGAAAGCTCATGCGCGCAAAGGCGTAGGCCGCCGGCAGGCAGATGATGCAGCTCAGCAGCGTCACCATCACCGACAGGCTGATGCTCATGGAAATCGACGTCCACACGTCCTGCCGCGCCAGCGTCGTGTGCCAGTAGCGCAGTCCGAATTCCTGCGGAACGATGGCGGGATAGCGCCAGACATTGGCGAAGGCCCAAGTGCCCACAACGATGAGCGGGAAAATGATGCAGAGCGTCAGGACAACGGCAAAGATGATGCCGGTCCAGTCGATCCGCCGCTTTTCGACAATCGCGCTCATCGGGTCCTCTGGTTTCTGGCGACCGAGCGCACATAGAACAGGCCGAACATGATGCAGAAGCCGAACGAGATCACGGCCTGCGTGATGGCATTGGTGGGGTCGTAGAGCTCGCGGAAGGTACGCTGCATGAACGGGCCCATCATCTCGGGCGCGGCGGGGCCGAGCACATAGGGGATGGTGAAGGCCGAAAAGATGCCGAGCACGGCGAAGGAAGCGGCGACGAGCACGGAATTGCCGATGCGCGGCAGGATGATGTGCCAGAGCACCGTGAGGCGCCCCGCCCCGACGTCACGCGCCGCTTCGATCGACTGGTTGGAGACGTTGCCAAGGCCGGACAAGAGGATCAGCACGGTGAGCGGAATGTGGTCCCAGACGAGACCGATCACCGGTCCCCAGGGCGTGAGGTAGGGCGAGCGAATCTTGGGCAGGTGTACGGCGTTCAGCAGGATATCGACCATGCCGTTCGGCCCGAGCACGCGAATGAAGGCGTAGCTCAGAATGATCGAGGGCACGAACATGGGGAAGATCGCGAGCGCCTGGACATAGGCCGGCAGCCGGCCCTCGGAGAAGCGCAGATAGAGCGCGATGGGCAGGCAGATGATCAGCAGGAAGACGGCGCAGATCAGCGTCGTCCACAGCGTGATCCACAGATTGGCGAGGCTGTAGCCGTCCGAGAAGAAGTAGCGGTAGGTTTCGAGGCTGAAGGCGCGGCCGCCCTCCTCGGTGGGCAGCCAGACCGTCTGCACCACGGCGGCGATGATCGGGTAGATGATCAGCCAGCACACCAGCAGCACAGGCGCCGCCACGAGGAGGAGGCCGAGATACCACCTTCTCCTCGTGCCGACGATGTCGCCCGCGGGCGACGAGGCAGCAGCGATGTTGCCCGCGGGCGTATCCGTCACGAATTAGGATCCACGTTGGGAGCCACGGCGCGATACCACTCCTCGTTGATCTTCTTTTCCCACGGGCCGCCCGGGAAGACCGGGATGGAGGCGGGAATGACGTCCTTGTACTTCTCATGCAACTCGGGGGACATATGGTCCCACGACACGGCCGGGAAGCCGCCGAGGTTCTCGAGCACGGCCGCCTGAATCTCCTCGGTGAGGATGAAGTCGGCGAGCTTGAGCGCGGCTTCCCTGTTGACGCCGTTGGTGTTGACCGTGATGCGGGCGAAGTTGCCCGGGAAGCCGAGGTCGCTGAGCTGCACCAGACCGGTCGTTTCGGGCAGAGCGCCCTGGTTGATCGCCTGGATGGCCTGATCGGACCAGGCCGGGATCATGGTGACCGCACCTTGGCCGAGCAACTGGATCGACTGAGTGTTGCCCGACGTGTAAGCGCCGCCATCCATCATCGAGGGTGCGAGATCGTTGAGGATCGCCCACGCCGGATCGAGCATCTCCTTGGCCTTCTCGTCGGTGTAACCATCGACCGAGAACAGCGTCGGATCATCGCCATTGGCCGCATAGATGGCGCGGCGCACGAAGTTGCCACCCGAACCGCCCTTGTTGGGACGGTTGTAGATGAACTGGCCGGGGTTCGCCTTGATCCAGGCGACGAGGTCGGGCCAGGTCTTGGGCACATCCGCCGGCGACAGCTTGGTGGTGTCATAGGCGAGCAGGACCTGCGAGCCGCGATAGGGCAGATTGGTCCCAAGCGGATCGATCTCGAAGGCCAGCGGGTTGATCTTGGAGTAGTTCGACAGGTTCTCCTGGGAGAAATCGACCCACAGGCCCTTCTCGAGAGCCCCGACCGGCAGACGGGAATCGAAGCCTTCGAAGAAGTCCGCCTGCGGATCATTGTCGGTGCCGAGCGCGGCGATGGCGCGGTCGGCGATCGCCTGGAGGCCGGCGCTGTCGCCGCCGTCGACGAGGTTGATCGTGATGCCCGAGTTCGCGGCCTCGAATTTCGGCTTTACGATATTGGTCCAGAAATCGAGGATGTTCTGATCGGAACTGGTGTACCAGTCGATGCGGCCCGGCTCGGCATAGGCCAGCCTGGAGGTGAGCGCGAGGGCTGTCGCCGCCGTACCGGCGCCGACGATGAAGTCACGACGTTTCATACTGTCTCTCCCTGGGTTGAAGTCTTGACGTTGGTGGTTTGAAGCAGCGTTCCTCTGGGGAGCGCCGGCCGGCGCACGGCATAGAACCCGCCGGTGACGCCCGGATGACGAAGCCAGTCGCTCATGCCGCCCTCTTGAGGTAATTGAGGTTGCGGCGCGCCAGCTCCAACGGTGTTTCGGGGCTGTTGTCGGCGAGGTCCTGCTCGACGACGACCGGGCCATCGAAATCGGTTTCCCGCATGAAGGTGATGACCTGCGGGATATTCACGGCTCCGTCCGGCAACGGGCACATGACGCCTTCGCCGTAGGAGCGTTCGACACTGAGCTCGCCGTCGAGCACGCGCCGGCGGACCCTGGGGTCGACATTCTTCAAGTGCACATAGGCGACGCGGTCGCGCACCTTGCCGAAATAGGCGAGCGCATCCTGGTCCCAGAAGGCGTGGTGGCCGGTGTCGAAGCAAAGGTCGATCGCAGTATCGGCGAGCAGCCGGTCGATTTCGGGCTCGAACTGCACGGCGGTGCCGATATGGGGATGGAACGACGCCTTGAGGCCAAGTTCGTCCTCAATGAGCTTGCGCGAGGTTTCGACCCCTTCGGCGAAGCTGCGCCAGTCCGCGTCGTCGAGCGCAGGCTTGCCGTCGCGATAGAAGGCGCTTTCGTCCATCACGACGAGGTGGCCGGCGCCGAGGCTTGCGAGAATGGCGCCCTCCTCGCGCAGGTCGGCAAGCAGGGTGGGCAGCGTGTCGGGATCGGCGAAGGTGTGGACATGGGTGGCGCCGACGACGGTCAGCCCCCGGCGCGCGAGTTCGTCACCGACGAGAGCTGCGTCCTTGGGCAAATAGCCGAACGGGCCAAGTTCGGTGCCCTTGTATCCGGCTTCCGCCACCTCATCGAGGTATTGGCGCCAGCCGACGGCATTGCCGGTTGGATACGCAACCCCCCAAGAGCATGGTGCGTTGCTGAACAGCACTGCACTCTCCTTCCCCGGCTGTCGCTGCCACCGGTTCTGATGCCGGTGATTTTTGCGTCAGCTCTTGCACAGCATTGCACTTCCTTTCGCCAAAGGGAAGCACCGATGTGAAAAGCGCCATAAACGGCCGCAGGTGCGTGGCTGTGCGCACGTGTGCAAGCATCGCACAATGGAATAGGGCGCGAAGGGCGCGGCTTCAGCGCGCGTTTGGCCGGACGGTCCTGCGCCAGACGGGCGTCGCCGCAAAGACACGGCGTGCCGCCGGTTCGGAATTGTCCGAGCCGAGCAGGGCAGCAATGTGGTCGACCATTGCTACCGCCGGCTGCGCGAAGGTCGTCAGCTCGTACGATTCCCAATTGGCCTGCTCGATGTCGTCGAACCCAACGACACACAGATCCTTGGGGATCGCCAGACCGAATTCATGACGCGCCGCATCCATGAAGCCGAGTGCCAGCAGGTCGGTGACGCAGAATACGCCATCGGGTGCGTTGGAGCGGCTGAACAGGCGCCGCGCCGCTTCCACTCCGGAATTGTAGCTGGTGGGACCAACGCGGATGAGCGGTGCCTCGACGCCGGCCGCGCTTGCGGCTTCGGTAAAGGCCTGGTGGCGGGCGACGAGGCTGGGCGTTTCTGCTTCCGAGGAGACCACCGCGAGGCGCTGGCAGCCGGCGCGGCGCAGCAGGAAAACCGCCTCCGCGGCAGCCGATTCATTATCAACTGCGAGGTTTTCGCTGCCTTCGAGGTGGTCGTCGCGATTGATCAGGACGACGCGCTGCCCGCTGGCAATGCAGGTTTCGACCAGTGAGGCGGCGGGAGTGCCGGAGAGGACAACCGTGGCGTCGGCCCGGAAGCGGAGGGCCTGCTGCAGTGCGGCCGACACCGAGTCGCTATGGCCCTCGGTGTTGATGACCATCGCAACCTTGTCGATGGATTGCAGCCGGCTGGTCAGAATTTCGAGGACCTGGGCGCGGAACGGAGTGGTAAGGTCGGAAACCACGAGGCAAACGATATTGCTGCGGTCCTGGATCAAACCGCGCGCCAAATGATTGACGTGGTAGCCCAAGGCATTGGCTGCGTTCAGCACCTTGCGCCGCGTGGCCTCGGAAACACTGGCGCCGTCGGTGAAAGTGCGCGAAACAGCCGAGCGGGAAACGCCCGCGCGTTCCGCCACCATCTGGGCGCTGACAAATGATCGAGAGCGGACCTCGCTCACTTAATGGCTCCTCATGCACGCGAGTGCATAGCCGGACAACCTTGTGGCTTCTTAACCTTTGGCGGCTGATCAAACAAGAGAGGGAGAGATTTGCACACGTGACCATCGGGCTCAACTGTGACAAGCTGCGCCTCCGGGGCCAACTCGAACTCATGGAGTCGTGAGGCTTGGATTTCGTCTATGCGATGCTCGTTCTCGGTGGTGCCGTGGCGCTCCTGCTGTGGGGCGCGCACATGGTGCAGTCCGGCGTGCAGCGCGCCTTCGGCCCCAAGCTCCAGGCGTTTCTCTCGCGACATCTGCGGCGGCGCCTCGTCGCCTTTCTCGCCGGCGTCGGCATCACGCTGCTGCTCCAGAGCAGCACCGCAACGGGGCTGATGGCGACGGGCTTCGCCGCCGGCGCCCTAGTCGACCTTATCCCGGGGCTCGCGGTGATGGCCGGCGCCAATGTCGGCACCGCGCTGATCGTCCAGGTGCTGTCGTTCGACATTTCCGGCGCGGCACCGATCCTGGTGCTGGCCGGCGTGGTGCTGTTCCGGCGCGAAACGACCGGGACGTGGCATGACCTGGGACGCGTGCTGATCGGGCTCGGCCTGATGCTGATTTCCCTGCACCAGATGCTGGCGGTGGTGGCGCCCTACGCCGATTCCGCCGACCTGCGACTGATGCTGCGCGTGCTCAACGACATCCCTGCGCTGGCGCTGCTGCTGGCCGCGCTTGCGGCCTGGCTCGTGCATTCAAGCGTCGCGATCGTGCTGCTGATCATGACGCTTGCCTCGCATGGTGTCATCTCGCTTGAAGCCGCGATCGTACTGGTGCTGGGGGCCAATCTCGGAACGGCGTTCAATCCGCTGTTCGAGGGCGCCAGCGCCAGCGATCCGGTGGCGCGCCGGGTGCCGATGGGCAATCTGCTCAACCGCATCGTCGGTGTCCTCGCGGTGATTGGCCTCGCAGGGCCGATCGCGGCCGGGCTGACGCAACTCGGACTGTCGGCCGGCCCGGCGACCGCTGCCTTCCACGTGCTGTTCAACATCGTGATGGCCATCGTGGCGCTGCCGCTGCTCGATCCGCTCGCGGCACTGCTGCGCCGCGTGCTGCCCGAACCCGAGCCGGGCACCGATCCGAGCGAACCGATCTATCTCGATACGGCGGCGCGCGAAGTGCCCGAGGTCGCGCTGGGGGGCGCCGCACGCGAGGTGCTGCGGCTGGCCGACACACTGGAGAAAATGCTCGTGGGCGCCCGCGACGCCCTTGCCAGCAACGATCGCAGGATCGGTGATTCCGTGCGCGAACTCGATGACGTGCTCGACGGGCTCAACCAGGCGGTCAACGCCTTCCTGACGTCCTTCGATCCGGAAGAGCTGAGCGAGGAGGACCGTGCCCGCCGCCACCAGCTCCTCACCTTTTCGATGAACATGGAGCAGGCGGGGGATGTGATCGACCGCGCGCTGCTCGCCCACAACCAGAAGCGCATCCGGCGCGGCACCATGCTGACAAAGGAAGACACGGCGCGGCTGCGCGCACAGATGGAACGGCTGATCGCCAATCTGCGCACTGCCGCCACGCTGCTGATGACCAGCGACCCACGTGCGGCGCGCCTTCTGGCGCGCGAGAAGGTGGAGTTCCGCCGGGCAGAGCGCGAGGCAACGAACCGGCACCTCGAAGCGCTGCGCGACCCGCGCTCCAGCCTCGCCGAAGGCAGCGCGATCGCGCTCGATCTGTTGCGCGACATGAAGATCATCAATTCCTTCATCGTCGCGGCCGGCGCCTATCCCGTACTCGACCGCGCCGGCGAGTTGCGCGCGAGCCGCGTGGTGGTCAACGAGACCTGAGCGTCACCCCTCAGGATGCGTGACGTCGCGGGTACGCTTAAGCGCGTCGATCGTCTGTCCGTAGCGGCGGCGCGCAACGCCGAGGAAGAGACAATCCACCAAAGCAAGCTGGGCGATGCGGCTGACCATAGCGCCGGCGCGCAGTGTGCTCTCGCGGGCATGGGCGGTGAGGCGCTCATGCGCCATGCGCGCCAGCTGCGACTCCCGATTGCCGGTGACTGCAATGGTGTGCGCCCCGTTCTCCCGCGCCAGCTCGAGGAAGCGCACGGTGTCGGCGGTCGTGCCCGAATGCGAGAACCCGATCGCGACGGTCCCCTTTGGCGAGAGCAGCGCAGCCGACCAGGCTTCGTGTGCATCGGTCATGAGGAAGGCATTGCGGCCGATGCGGAACAGCTTGTGGTGGAGGTCCTGCGCCACGAAGTGGCTGGCACCGATGCCGAAGAGGAGAATCCGGTGCGCCTTGTCGAGTGCTGCGACGACGCGATCGAGCGCCTTGAAGTCGAGGCTCGACACGGTCTCCTCGATCGCCAGCATTTCGAGCGAGGCGACCCTGGCTGCCATCTCCTCAAGCGTGTCTGTGCGGGCCATTTCGGCGCCCAGCGTCAGGTCGGAGCCGAACTTGGCGGCTTCCTTGCCGAGTTCGGTGGCGAGCGACATGCGCAGCTCGGCATAGCCACTGACGCCCACGGCGCGGCAGAAGCGGACCACGGAAGCGACCGAGGTGCTGCACGCTTCGGCAATCTGCGAGATGGTCTTTTCGAGCACGATCGCCGGGTTGTCGCGAATGGCCTGGGCGATGCGCCGCATGGCGGGAGTCAGCGTCGGCGCGGTGGCCTCGATGGTCGACTGGATGCCCATGGGTCAGTCTTACGCTCACGAAACAAAAGTTCAAAGTCCCAGCTCAGCATGAAACTCATTGACAGCCAAGCACGTCGCTTCCTAGGCTCATTTCGGTGACCCTGGGGGCGGAATGAACGCGGCGATCAATATGGCAGGCAAGCGGGCGCCAATGTCCGAGCTCGAACAGCTCCCGTCCGAGGAGCGCAATCCGCGCACCCTGGGCATCGACCTGATGTCGAGCGCCGAGATCGTCCGCACCATCAATAGCGAGGATCGGGTCGTCCCTGAAGCCGTGGGCAAGGTGCTGCCGCAGGTGGCCGAAGCGGTCGATGCGATCGTTGCCGCATTCAATGGGGGCGGACGCCTCATCTATGTCGGCGCGGGCACGAGCGGCAGGCTCGGCGTCCTCGATGCTTCGGAGTGCCCCCCGACCTTCGGCGTGCCGCCGGAGATGGTGGTGGGCCTGATTGCCGGTGGGCCGGGTGCCATCCGGCAGGCGATCGAGGGCGCCGAGGATCGCACCGAAGGCGGCGCCGACGATTTGCGCGCGATCGGCCTCACCAGCCGCGACGTGGTGGTGGGCATCGCCGTCAGCGGGCGCACGCCGTATGTCATCGGCGCGCTCGGCTATGCGCGATCCGTCGGCTGCGTAACGGTGGCGCTGACCTGCAATCCGCATTCGGCCATCGCCGGGATGGCTGCCATTTCCATCGCGCCGGTCGTCGGACCGGAAGTTCTCACCGGCTCGACGCGGCTCAAATCGGGCACGGCGCAAAAGCTGGTGCTCAACATGCTGAGCACCGCAAGCATGATCCGCATCGGCAAGAGCTACCAGAATTTGATGGTCGACATGCATGCGAGCAACCGCAAGCTGCTGACGCGAGCGATCCGCATCGTCATGCAGGCGACGGATTGCTCCGAGAGCGAGGCCGAGGCGGCGCTGCAGCGCACCGACAACGATGTGAAGATCGCCATCGTCACCCTCCTCACCGGCCAGAGCGTCGAGGAGGCGCGCGCGGCGGTCGATAATGCCGGCGGCTTCTTGCGCCGCGCCATCGAAAACGACTTCAAACCCGCCCCGCAGGCGGACTGAACAACAGGGAGAAGAACGATGCACTGGACCAACGCAAGACGACTGCTCGCCGGGCTCGCCGTGGCCACGGCCCTCAGCACAACTGCCCTCGCCCTTCCCGCCCAGGCTGCCAATCTGCGCATGGCCTGGTCGCAGGACGCCACGGGGCTCGATCCGCACAAGCAGACGGCGTTCTCGTCGCTGCGCCTGCTCGAGCTGATCTACGAGCCCCTGGTGCGGCTCGATGCCGACCTCAATGTCGTGCCGGCCATTGCCGATAGCTGGGAATTCAGCGACGACGGGCTGACGCTGACCTTCACGCTTGATCCCGACGCCAAGTTCTCCGACGGCGCGCAAGTGACCTCGGCGGATGTCAAGGCTTCGTTCGAACGCCTGCTCAACGAAGAGACGGCCGCCGCGGCGCGGTCCAACTTCCTGTCGATCGGTTCGATCGAGACACCCGACGACACGACGGTCGTCTTCAAGCTCACCCAGCCCGATGCGCCGATCCTGGTTGCCATGGCAACGATCAATGCGGCCATCGTGCCGGCGAGCCTCATCCAGGGTGGCACCATTGAGACGACCACCATCGGCTCCGGTCCGTTCAAGCTCGATTCCTGGTCGCCCAATGAAAAGGAAGTGCTGAGCCCGAATGAAAACTGGGCCGGCGGCGAAGTCGGCGTCGACGGCATCACCATCTCGGTGCTGCCGGACGAAACCGCGATCCTCGCCTCGCTCCGCGCCGGACAGACCGATTTCGCGCTGCTCAACGATCCGCTGGTGGCAACGCTCGTCCCCAACGAGCCGAACCTGCAGCTCAACCCCGTGCCCGGCCTCGCCTACAACGTGCTGCAGCTCAACCCTGCCCGCAAGCCGATGGACGACCTCAAGGTCCGCCAGGCGATCTCCTGCGCGGTCAACCGCCAGGACATCGTCGATACGGCACTGGTGGGCGAAGGCAAGGTCACCGGACCGCTAACCATGCCGGCCTATGCGAGCGACCCAAGCACGCTGTTCTGCTACGAGCAGGACATTGAGAAGGCCAAGCAGCTGATGGCCGAATCTTCGGCACCCGACGGCTTCAGCGCCAAGGTCATCGCCGCGACGGGCGAGCCGCCGGTCGCTTCGGCCGAAGCGCAGGTGCTGCAGTCGCAGCTCGCCGCCATCGGCGTGAAGCTCGAGATCGAGCTCATGGAACTCAATGTCTATGTCGACCGCTGGCTGGCCGCGGATTTCGACATGGCGGTGGCGCTCAATGGCGGCCGGCCGGACCCCTACCCCATGTACAACCGCTACTTCACCAAGGACGGCAATCTCGTGAAGGTTTCGAACTTCGTCGATGACGAGCTCGACAGCCTCATGCAGCAGGGCCGGGTCGAAACCGATATCGCCAAGCGCAAGGAGATCTTCCAGAAGTTCGAGGCCCGCCTGGCCGAGCTCTCGCCCTGGATCTGGCTCTCCACTTCCAACATCTACACGGCGCAGCTCAAGACCGTGCACGGCTTCGTGCCCTCGCCAACCGGGACGCTGTTCGGCCTGAGCGCCGTCACCGTCGAGTAATCCTCCCGACCGGGGCGGGCGGCCCAACGGCCTGCCCCGGTCTCCCTTTGCGGGCGCACCGATGAATTACGTCTCACAGCGGCTGCTGACTTTTCCGCTGATCCTGCTCGGAGTGTCCGTTTTCGTCTTCGTCGCCATACGCATGGTGCCCGGCGATGCGATCACTGCCATGCTGGGGACGGAAGCGGGCCTGCTGACCACCGCGCAGCGCGCTGCTCTCGCGGAATATTTCGGCATCGACCAGCCGATATACATTCAGTACTGGCGCTGGCTCACCGGCCTGCTGCTCGAGGGCAATCTGGGTCTCTCGTCAATCTATGGCCGGCCCGTCCTCAGCATCATCCTCGAACGCTTTCCTTTGACGCTCGAGCTCGCGCTGCTCTCAATGATCATCGCGCTCGTGGTCGGCATTCCGGCCGGCGTGTTCGCCGCCACGCACAATGAGCGCGCCTCCGACCTGGGGTTGCGGCTGTTCGCAATGATCGGGCAGTCGACGCCGAACTTCGTTTTCGCGCTGCTCATCATCTATGTGCTGTCGGTTTATTTCGGCTACGTGCCGGCGATGGGGACGTTCACGCCGCTCTTCGTCGACCCCCTCGCCAACCTCAGCCAGCTCATCTTTCCGGCCATCACACTGGGCCTCGCCTTCGCGGCATCGGTGACGCGCATTTCGCGCTCGGCGATGCTCGACGTGCTAAGCGACGACTATGTGCGCACGGCGCGCAGCAAGGGTGCGCCGGCGCGCAGCGTGGTGTGGCACCATGCGCTGCCCAATGCGCTGATCCCGGTGGTGACGCTCAGCGGCGTCGAGTTCGGCTATCTGCTGGGCGGCGCGGTGATCGTTGAGGAGATTTTCGCCCTCCCCGGCATCGGCCGGCTGGTTCTCGACGCGATCACCCAGCGCGACTATGCGCTGGTGCAGGGCACGGTGCTGTTCATCGCGTTCAATTTCCTCGTCGTGAACCTCATCGTAGATCTCGCCTATGCGGCGCTCGATCCGCGCATCCGGCTGGGCAGCCGATGATGGACGTGATCCGCGCCATAGCGAGACATCCGAGCGGCCGGATCGGCGCTGCCATCATTCTCGTCTACATCCTTGCGGCGGTGCTGGGCGCCTTGCAGCTGACGCCGCATGATCCGCTGCAGCAATTCCGCATCGACCGGCTCAAGGGACCCAGCGCGACCTACTGGATGGGTACCGACCTGCTCGGCCGCGACACGATGAGCCGGTTGATGCTGGGGATCGGCCAGAGCTTTGCCATCGCGTTCTCGTCGGTGGCGCTGGCGACGCTCGCCGGGACGATCATCGGGCTGGTCGCCGCCTGGTGGGGACATCTGTGGGACGGCATCCTGATGCGACTGATGGATGTGCTGCTGGCCTTCCCGGCCATCCTGCTCGCCATGCTGATCGTCGCCATCGCAGGTACGGGGACGATGACCAGCATCGTGGCCATCGCCATTGTCTATACGCCGATCTTCGCGCGGGTCGTACGCGGCCCTGCGCTCTCGCTCAAGCAGCGCGATTTCGTCGATGCCGCGCGCACCTTTGGCAGCTCGCAGGGCTATATCCTGACGCGGCATCTGCTGCTCAATCTCGTCGCGCCGCTCACCGTGCAGGTCACGCTGGCGCTCGCCTGGGCGCTGCGGACCGAGGCCGGGCTCAGCTTCCTCGGGCTCGGCACCCAGCCTCCTGCTCCATCGCTAGGGATGATGCTGTCGGAGAGCAAGAACCTGATGACGCAGGCGCCCTGGCTGATGCTGTTCCCGGGCCTCGCCATCATGGCGGGCATTCTCGGCTTCAACCTGTTCGGCGATGCGCTGCGCGACATCCTCGACCCCAAGACGCAAGGGAGAGCCGCATGACGCTCCTCTCCGTGCGCGACCTGCACGTCGGCTTCGGCCGCGATCCAGGGGCCAACGAGGTGGTCCGGGGGGTCAGCTTCAGTCTCGCGGCGGGCCGCACTCTGGCCATCGTCGGCGAGAGCGGCTCGGGCAAGTCGGTCACGGCGCTGTCGGTGAACCGGCTCGTCGATTTCGGCGGCGGGCGGATCACCGGCGGCAGCATCGTGCTCACGCGCGAAGACGGCAGCGAGTTCGATCTCACCAGGGCCGACGAAGCGTCGCTGACGCATGTGCGCGGCCGCGATATCGGTATGATCTTCCAGGAGCCGATGACCTCGCTCAACCCGGTGCACACGATCGGCGCGCAGATCGAGGAGGCCTTCCGGCTGAGCCGTGGCCTCGACGGCGCGGACGCGAGCCGCGCGGCGCGCGAGGCGCTCGAGCGGGTGCGCATTCCCGATGCGGCCCAACGGCTGAGATACTATCCGCACCAGCTTTCGGGTGGCATGCGGCAGCGCGTGATGATCGCCATGGTTCTCGCCTCCAACCCCCGCCTGCTGATTGCGGACGAGCCGACGACGGCGCTCGACGTGACGGTGCAGGCGCAGATCATGGCACTGCTGGCGGAGCTGCGCGAAGAGCTTGGCATGGCGATGATCTTCATCACCCACGATATCGGCCTCGTGGCTGGAATTGCCGACGACGTCATGGTGATGCAGGGCGGAGTGGCAGTGGAGCAGGGACCACTCGACAGCGTGCTCGACAACCCGCAGCACGACTATACCAAACACCTGCTCGGCGCCGTGCCGCATTTCACCTTTGGCAACACCGTGCGCTCCGATGGCGGCCGCACAGGGGCCGACCCGATCGTCTCGGTCGACAATCTCGCGGTGCGCTTCCCAGTGACGCGCGGGCTGTTCCGCACCAAGACTGGCGCCGTGCATGCCGTGGACGGCGTCGACTTCGATCTCGCACCGGGCGAAACGCTGGCGATCGTGGGCGAAAGCGGCTCGGGAAAATCGACCACCGCCCGGGCCATCCTCGGGCTGGTGGAGGCGACGAGCGGGCGGATCGAAGCCAAGTCCGGGCGCAGCGGCCGGCCCGTGCAGATGGTGTTCCAGGACCCCTATGCCTCGCTCAACCCGCGGCTCAATGTGGAGGGCCTGCTGGCGGAACCGGCGATCGCCGCGGGGCAACGCGTCGACGCCAAGCTGCGTGAGCGGATGGTGGCACTGCTCGAGCGCGTGGAACTCGACCGCGAGGCGTTGACGCGCTATCCGCACCAGTTCTCCGGCGGCCAGCGG
>CAZASR010000045.1:0-18433 GCA_964487765.1 uncultured Devosia sp.
CGGCGGTGATGTCGTCATGGGTCGGGCCGATGCCGCCGGTGGTGAACACGTAGGTGTAGCGGGCGCGCAGCGCGTTCACCGCGGCGACGATGTCGTCCTCGATGTCGGCGACGACGCGCACCTCCATCAGGTCGATGGCAAGATCGGTGCAGAAATCGGCGGTCGCGCCGATATTGACGTCCTTGGTGCGGCCGCTGAGGATTTCGTCGCCGATGACGAGAAGTGCAGCGGTGGGGTTTCGGGCTACGGACGTGGCGGCTTCAGTCATGGTGACCGGCGAGTGCAAAGCGCTCACTTGCCCGCGAGGCGGGGAAAAATCAACGGGCCGGACCCCGTTTGCAACAGATGCGACCCTCCGATGCCTTCCAAAAGCGCCGTTTCGCGACTATTTCTCGGGTCATTGCCGGAAAGATTGACCGAGAATGATCACCTATGTCGACGCCGAAACCAAATCCCGCCGCACGTCGGGGGTCGTCCCTCTCCACGGTGAGGCGGGCTTTGCCGGCATGCGCAAGGCGGGCCGGCTGACGGCGGAGGCCCTGGACCTTCTGGTCGACCATGTGAAGCCCGGCGTGACGACGGCGTTTCTCGACAGGCTCGCCTACGACTTCGCCATGGATCACCAGGCGATCCCCGCCACGCTTTTCTACAAGGGCTACCGGCACTCGATCTGCACGTCGATCAACCATGTTGTCTGCCACGGCATCCCCGAGGAGCGGCCGCTGCGCGAGGGCGACATCGTCAATATCGACCTGACGCTGATCGTCGACGGGTGGTACGGCGACAGTTCGCGCATGTATGCGGTCGGCAACATCTCGCGGAAGGCCGAGCGGCTGATCGAGGTGACCTATGAATCGCTCTATGCCGGGATCGCGGCGGCGAAGCCGGGCAACACCACGGGGGACATCGGCGCGGCGATCCAGGCGCATGCCGAAGCCGAGCGGACCAGCGTCGTACGCGATTTCGTTGGGCACGGGGTGGGCCAGCTTTTCCACGACGAGCCCAACATCATGCATTTCGGCGTGCCCGGCACCGGCGTCGAGCTCAAGCCGGGGATGATCTTCACCATCGAGCCGATGATCAATCTGGGCCGGCCGCATGTGAAGATTCTCTCGGACGGCTGGACCGCGGTGACGCGGGACCGCACGCTGAGCGCCCAGGCCGAGCACTCGATCGGCATCACCGAAACCGGCCACGAAATCTTCACGGCCTCGCCGCGGGGCCTGTTCAACCCGCTCCATCCCGGCGAGCAGGCGGCGTGAGCGAGCGGGCCAAACCGTTGGACGACGGGCTGGCCGAGCCGAACATTGCCGTCGGCGACAAGACTGAGAACCTGAATGCGGGGCACCGCGAGCGGGTGCGCGAGCGGCTAATGGCCGTAGGCGGGGAAGCGTTCACGGACACCGAACTGCTCGAGGCCGTGCTCCACCTCGCCATTCCGAGGCGCGACACCAAGGCGCTCGCCAAGCTGCTGCTTCGCCGCTTCGGCAGCTTTGCGGCGGTGCTCGCCGCGCCGCCCGCGCAGCTCGCCGAATTCGGGGGCCTGGGCGACATCAGCGTCGCCAAGCTCAAGGTCGTTGTCGCCGCGGCGCAGCGCTATGCGCGCGGCCAGGTCGAAAACGACAACCCGATCCTCAGCTCCTGGACGCAGCTCATCGATTATTGCCGCGCAACGATGGCGTTCGAAGGCATCGAGCAGTTCCGCGTGCTGTTCCTCGACAAGAAGAACCGGTTGATCGCCGACGAGGTGCAGCAAAAGGGCACGGTGGACCACACCCCGGTCTATCCGCGCGAAGTGCTCAAGCGCTCGCTCGAGCTCAGCGCCAGCGCCTTGATCCTCGTCCACAACCATCCCTCGGGCGACCCCTCGCCCTCGACCGCGGATGTGCAGATGACGCGCCAGATCGTCGACGTCGCCAAGCCGCTCGGTATCACGGTGCACGACCACATCGTCATCGGCAGATCCGGACACGCCTCGATGAAGGCGCTGCGGCTGATTTAAGACGCTGATCTAGTCTTCGCGCGAGGACTGTTTCTCTTCCGCCTGGCCGGTCAGGCGTAAGAGGGTGGCGCGGAGGCCTTTGGCGTGGGCGAAGAGTTTTTCGTCGTTCTTGATACGGCTGCGCATGCGGTGCCAGCTCCGATGGGCCTGCGCAGCCAAAGCGCCGCGGCGGGTAATGGGCATGTAGTGGTGGCGGACGGGGATGTGCAGGTTGCACCAATGGCGCTTTTCGTCGGTGAGCCCCTCCCCCATGTCGAAGACGCGATAGCCCTCGGCGAACACGGTCTGCATTACGCGCAGCAGGCACTGCTTGCCGGGGGAGCCATTGCGGATCGCGGGGTCGTCGCTCATCGATGAGATGAGGCAGAACAGACGGTCGCCATGCTCGATGTTGTAGCGCACGGCGACGATCTCGCCGTCGAGCCGGAGAACATGCAGCTTGACCGGCACGCTTGAATTGGTCTCGGCCGTGCTGTCGTAGAAGGCGCGGATGGCGGGGATAGCAAAGGGGTCCAGCACGCCCATGTCGCGGAAGCGGGCGGCGCGCTGATAGAACATCGTTTCGAGAATGCCCACCGCTTCGGGGCCGTTGCCGAACGCCTCGAAGCTGACCTCGCCCATGGCATTGAGCCTGTCGCCCTGCTGGCGATCGTGCTTGCGGCGCGATTTGTTGCGCTGGGTGCGGTCGGCCTCCGCAAAGCTCTCGAAGGCCGCGCGGTAGAGGATGTCGGATTCGAGGATCTGGCCCATTTCGGCAAACACGTCGATGCCATCGACGATGAGCTGCGGCACGGCTTTCATGTAGACAACATCGGCGCCGCGGAAGGAGCGCAACAGCTTGATCCAGAGCCGCCGGCGTTCCTCGGAGGACAGCGCCTGCACGCGCGCGACATCGACAATGGGAGCGTTGCAGCCGACGTGCGGGCCGGGGAACCAGGAGAGGACGCGCACGCCCTTGTCCCAGCGCCGTTGCAGCGGCACGAGCGCGATCGGGACAGCATCGAGATGCGCAACGACGTAGTACTGGTCGCGCTCGGCGATCCCGAGCGCGCTGATCCAGAGGCGAATAAAATCGATACTCTGGCCGGGCGACTCGATGGCGCCGGCGGTCAGCGCGCGCCAGACGCCCTCGACGTCCGGAAGGCGATGGGTGGCGGTGATGCGGAAGGCGCGCGCGCCGGTCGCGGCGGCCCAATCGGACTCGGCGGCCTGATCGAGCAGCAGGATGTCGTCATAGGCAGCGCTGCGCGCCATTGCGTACTCCCCGGGAAGCTTGCGCCGACAGTGTCGGGTGCGCGGGTGAATGGGGAGTTCACAACTGCGCTAGGGTTCAGATTCCACGCGGAATGTCGGCAGCAAGGTTACCCAATTGTTCCCAGCACGGGGAACGTTTCGAGGAACCAGTAGGCGATGCGGGTGAACTGGCCGGTGAGGAACAGCAGGCCGGTCAGCACCAGCAGCACGCCGACGATCCGTTCGACGGTCCCCATGTGCCGGCGGAAGCCGGAGAAGAAGGAGAGGAACGGGCCGATGGCGATGCCGGCGAGCAGGAAAGGCACACCGAGGCCGAGCGAATAGACGCCGAGCAGCCCTGCCCCCATCCAGGCCGTCTCCTGTACCGCCGCGACCGAGAGGATCGCCGCGAGGATGGGCCCGATGCAGGGCGTCCAGCCGACGGCGAAAGCAAGGCCGAGCAGGAAGCCGCCCGCCGGCCCCGAGGCGACGCCCGGCCCGGAGTGGCGAAGCTGGCGGTCGAGCAGGCCGATGCGAAAGACGCCAAGGAAGTGGAGGCCCATCGCGATGATGAACAGGCCGGCGATGGGCATCAGTACCGGCAGCGCCGCGCGAAACGCCTGGCCGAAGGCCGTCGCCGTGGCGCCGAAGGTGATGAAGACCAGCGAAAATCCGAGGATGAAGAAGATCGAGGTGAAGACGCTCCGCCGCCACACCAGCCCCGCGGTGGCGCCATCGGCCCGCAACTGTTCGAAGGACGATCCGCTCATATAGGTGAGATAGGGCGGCACCAGCGGCAACACGCAGGGGCTCAGAAAGCTCAAGACGCCGGCGCCGAAGATCAGCGGAAAGGACAGACCGTTCATGGCCGGGAGTTCTACAGGGGGTTTCCGGCAAGGCAAGCGGATCAAACGGAGGTGATGCCGCCGCCGGTTTGCCTCGTGGCGGCAAGTCCTTGCCCGGGAAAAGGGAAGTGGCCGGCCCGGAGAGGGCGCCGAAGAGGCTCACAGCAGCTCCGGACCGGCCGCCCTACGGACTTCAGGAGTTGCGGCGGACCTGAGGTGAACCGTAGGGATTGCATGGGATGAGGCGCGCTCATCTCGTTGCCAGCACCCTTACCGCCTCGGCACACAGTTTCAACAAATGCCGGACACGTTAGTAAGCCGGTAACCTTACCGGGATCGCAATTGATTCAAATGCCTGGCAGTTCAGGCGGCGTCGAAGACGACGCGGTTGCGGCCTTCGCGCTTGGCCCGGTAGAGCGCGACGTCGGCCCGCTTGAGGATCATCTCGGGGGTGTCAGAGTCGTGCTCGTTGAGGGCGACGCCCACTGAGCAGGTGACGGTGAGCGGCCGGAGCTCGGGCGTGTCGAACCCCCGCTCCGCCACGGCCATACGGACGCGCTCGGCGACGCCCTGCGCCTGGCGGTAGTCGGTATCGGGCATCAGCACCACGAACTCCTCGCCGCCGAAGCGGCAGGCGAGATCGACGCCCCGGATGTTGCGGCGCAGGCGCTGGGCGAATTCGCGCAGCACGGCGTCGCCGATATCGTGGCCGTGCGTGTCGTTGACCGATTTGAAGAAGTCCATGTCGATCAGCATCACGGCCATGTCGCGCTGCTGCTCGCGCGCCTTGTCGAGCATCAGGGCCAGATGCCGATCGAAATAGCGGCGGTTGTAGAGGCCGGTGAGCTCGTCGGTGACGGCGAGGGCCAGCGTCTGGGTGACGGTCTGGCGGAGCTCGGCGGCGTAGCGATGACGCCGGATCTGGGTGCGGACGCGGGCGGAAAGCTCGTTCCGCTCGACCGGCCGCATGATGAAGTCGTTGACGCCGAGGTCGAGGCCGCGGACCACACGCGGGCGGTCGGAGTCCTCGGCGACGAGCAGGATCGGCAAGGCGCGGGTCTGTTCGAGGGTGCGCATCTGCGAGCAGACGCGCAGCGGATCGAAGTCGCCCAGGGCCATGCTGACGATGGCCAGCTCGTAGCCGCCGTCGGCGACCGTCATCACGGCGTCGGCGGGGTCGGTGAGGACATCGACGCGGTGCGTCGGGTTGAGGTAGCCTGAGAGACGTTCGGCGCTGCGCTGATCGTTGTCGACGAGGAGGATGCGGCCGGGGTCGGTCTCGGCGGCATCCATGGCCCGCATGGCGTCCTCGATAGCGATCTCCTGGCCGGTCTGGGCGCGGGCGCGCAGCTCGTCGGTGAGCGACTTGAGGCGGACCAGGCTCTTTACGCGCGCCATGAGCTGCACGTCGTCGACGGGCTTGGTGAGGAAATCGTCGGCGCCCGAGCGCAGCCCCTTCACGCGGTCGGAGGGCTGGTCGAGCGCGGTGATCATCACCACAGGGATATGGGCGGTCCGGGCGTCGGCCTTGAGCCGCTCGCACACCTCGAAGCCGTCCATTTCGGGCATCATTACATCGAGCAGGACGATGTCGATCTGCTGTTCGGCTACGATTTCGAGGGCGCGCTTGCCGGACGAAGCCGTCGCGACGTCGAAATATTCGGCCGTCAGGCGGGCCTCGAGCAGGCGGACATTCGTTGGAATGTCGTCAACGATCAGCACGCGAGCTGTCAAAAGACCGCCGCCCCTTCGACGCGAAACTACCAGGGAAACGAGATCAGCGACCTCTAATTGGCAGGGCCAATGTAGCGGGCAATGGTTTCCAAAAAGTGAGGCACGGAGATGGGTTTGGAGATGTAACCCTCGCACCCGCCCTGCAGAATCCGCTCCTCGTCTCCCTTCATGGCGAAAGCCGTAACCGCAATGACGGGAATGGACTGCAGATCGTCGTCTTCCTTGAGCCATTTGGTGACGACGAGCCCCGAAACCTCGGGAAGCTGGATGTCCATGAGGATCAGATCGGGATGGTGCGCCCGGGCGAGCCCGATCGCCTCCATGCCGTTGCGGGTCTGGATGATCGAATAGCCGCGTGATTCGAGGAGATCGTTGAAGAGCTTCATATTGAGCTCGTTATCCTCGACGATCATCACTGTCTTGGGCATAGAATCCTGTGCAGCGCTGTGGGCACTCGTGTTCTGCCCCAGCGCTCGGCTAACATCAATCGCTTACGAAACACGTAACGGATACCGCCAATTGGGCCTCAAGGCGCCGCAGCCGACGCTCCAGGAGCTTGCCGATTTCTGCCTGAACCATCTTGTGCAGAACCCAGAGCAACTGGCTGATTTCATGAATATCGCTGGATTCAGCGCCGAGCGGCTTCGAGCCAGCGTGGGGTCCAGGTCCTTCGCGCTCGGATTGCTCGACTACGTGGTCCAGAACGAGGACGTGCTGCTCGCCGTCAGCCGCCAGAGCGCGCTCAAGCCCGAGACGATCATGCAGGTCTGGGCGCGGCACAATGCGACGGGGTGAGTCGTGCCAGCGCTCGACATGCTGTGCCGGAACTGCGGCTGCGCTGAGCGGGCGCCGAACCGCCCTGCCCGCTGCCCCGCCTGTGGCTCGCCGCGGCTGGTCGGGCATGACGAGTTGTTCGGCCTGACCATCGCCCATATCGACTGCGACGCCTTTTATGCCTCGATCGAAAAGCGCGACAATCCGACTCTCAGGGACAGACCGCTGATCATTGGCGGCGGCCAGCGCGGGGTGGTGTCGACCTGCTGCTACATCGCGCGGCAGACGGGGGTGCGCTCGGCGATGCCGATGTTCACGGCGAAGCGACTCTGCCCCGACGCGGTGATCTTGCCGCCCGACATGGCCAAATACGTGGCGGTAAGCCGCCAGATCCGGACGATGATGGACCGGCTGACGCCGCTCGTCGAACCGCTCTCGATCGACGAGGCGTTCGTCGACCTCGGCGGCACGCAGGCGATGCACAAGGCGGCGCCGGCGGCGGTCCTGGCGCGGTTCGCGCGCGAGGTCGAAGCGCAGATCGGGGTCACGGTGTCGATCGGACTCAGCCACAACAAGTTTCTCGCCAAGATCGCCTCCGACCTCGACAAGCCGCGCGGCTTCGCGGTGATCGGCAAGGGGGAGACGCTGGCGTTCCTCGCCGACAAGCCGGTGAGCCTGATCTATGGCGTGGGCAAGGTGTTCTCGGAGTCGCTCCGCAAGGACGGCTACGAGACGATCGGGCAGTTGCAGCGCGCCGCGCCAGAGGAGCTGATGAAGCGCTATGGCGAGAGCGGGGCGCGGCTCGCGCGGCTGGCGCGCGGCGAGGATGCGCGCGCCATCACGCCGGACGGCGAGATGAAGACGGTGTCGGCCGAGACCACGTTCAACACCGATCTCAGGACGTTCGACGAACTTTCCACGGAATTGCTGGCGCTGTCGGAACGGCTATCCGAGCGGATCAAGGCCAAGGGAATCGTCGGCGACACGGTGACGCTGAAGCTCAAATCGGCGGCGTTCCGCCTGCGGACGCGAGCGCGACACTTGATGATGCCGACGCAGCTTGCCAGCGTGCTGTTCGAAGCCGGATCGCAGCTCCTGGCACGCGAGATCGACGGAACGGCCTTCCGACTCATCGGCATCGGGATTTCCGGGTTGAGCGAGGCCGACGGCCGCGACCCGGCCGACTTGATCGAGCCCGAGATTGCCCGGCGGGCGGCGGCGGAGCGGGCAATGGACAGCGTCAGAACGCGCTTTGGACGCGACGCGGTGATCCGTGGCAAGCTATATGGACGGCGCAAGTCGCGACCAAGCGACGCCGAGATCGAAGAAGGTAAGACGAAATGAGCACCCCGAACGAAAAGCTGCGCGAGTATGGCTATGAGCTGAGCCGCCCCACGCCGCCGGCCGCGAACTATGTGCCGGTCGTGCGGACGGGAAACATCCTTTATGTCAGCGGGCAGATTTCCTCGAACGAACAGGGCGTTGTCGAAGGCAAGCTCGGGGAGAACATGAACGTGGTGCAGGGAGCCAATGCGGCCGAGCTGTGCGCGGTGAAGATCTTCAATGAGATCGTCCATACCGGTGGCGTCGAGCTCAGCGCGATCAGGCGGGTGCTGAAACTTACCGTCCTCGTCAATTCGACGCTCGATTTCACCGAGCATCACCTCGTCGCCAATGGCGCGTCGAACCTGATCGTCAACGTGCTCGGGGACAAAGGCAAGCACGCGCGGGCCGCCTTCGGCGTCGCCGCCCTGCCCCTCGGCGCCGCAGTAGAAATCGAGGCGGTCGTCGAAATCGAATGATCCGATCGTTTGACCGCCCGATAGCGCATCGCGGACTGCACGATGCGGCCAAGGGCATTATCGAGAACACACCAGCCGCCTTCGAGGCGGCGATCGCCAGAAACTATGCGATCGAATGCGACGTGCAGCTTTCAAGCGACGGCGTGCCGTTCATCTTCCATGACGACAAGTTCGAGCGGCTGACCAGCGCCACCGGGCGCTCCGATGCGCTGCCGATCGCCGAGGTCCAGAAGCTCGTTCTAAAGGGCAGTGCCGACAACGCGACGCCGCAGCGCTTCACGGAATTCCTCGAGCAGATCGCGGGACGCACGCAACTCCAGATCGAGCTCAAGAAGCAGGCCGATGCCCAGCGCATTGTGAAGCTCGCGACGGAAGTGGCGGCGGCGCTCAGGACCTATCGGGGCCCGTTCACTATCGAGTCGTTCGATCCAAGGCTGCTGGTGGCGGTGCGCAAAGCGGGGGTCGAGGGCCCGCTCGGCATCATCACCTACGCTTATGACGAACCCAGCTGGGACACCCAGGTGCCGTGGTGGCGCAAGTTCGTGCTGCGGCATCTGTTGCACTGGCCGTGGACGCGATTCGACTTCATCTCGTGCCGAAACCTCAGCCTTTACCTGCCGATGGTGCGCTTCCTGCATGCGCGCGGCATGGAGGTGACGGCGTGGACGATTACTTCCGAGCAGGCGGCGCGGGCGGCGCTGCGCGCGTCGGACCAGATCGTGTTCGAGGGATTCCTTCCCTAGTGGCCGGGGACCTCACAGCGGAGGTCATCGACACCACAGCCGGGATCGACGCTGGGGACTGGAACCGGCTGGCCGCCGCGGCCGATCCGCACGGCAATCCGTTCCTGGACCACGCCTTTTTCCTCGCCCTCGAGGAATCGGGCTGCGCCACGGGGCGAACGGGCTGGTCGCCGCGGCATATCGCGTTGCGGCGCGGGCGCGAGATGGTGGGTCTGCTGCCGCTGTTTGAAAAGACGCACTCGCAGGGCGAGTATGTGTTCGACCATGGCTGGGCCAACGCCTTCGAACAGGCCGGCGGGCGGTACTATCCCAAGCTGCAAAGCGCCGTGCCCTTCACGCCGGTGACGGCCCCCAAGCTGCTGGCGACTGGCGAAGCCGGGATCGATACCGCCCTGCTGGCAACCGCGGCGCGCTTTGCCGACGAACGCGGCATCTCGTCGGTGCACGCGACCTTCGTCCCCGAAGCGGAGGCGCACCTGGCCGAGGGCGGCGGCTGGTTGCACCGGACCGACACGCAATATCACTGGCACAATCACCGCTTCGGTTCCTTCGACGAGTATCTCGAGACCATGTCGTCGCGGCACCGCAAGATCACCCGGCGCGAGAGGCGCGAGGCGGTGGAGGGGCTGGAGATCCGCTGGCTAACGGGCAGCGATCTCACCGAGGGCGTGTGGGACGCGTTCTTCGAGTTCTACGAGGACACCGGCAGCCGGAAATGGGGGCGGCCCTACCTCAACCGCAGGTTTTTCTCGCTGCTGTCGGCGGCGATGGCGGACCGGGTGGTGCTGATGTTTGCCTATGACGGCGGGATCCCGGTGGCCGGTACGCTCAGCATGCTCGGGCACGATACGCTTTACGGCCGCTATTGGGGCGCAACGCACAACATCCCGTTCCTCCATTTCGAGCTCTGCTACTATCAGGCGATCGACTACGCGATCGAGCACGGGCTCGCGACCGTCGAGGCCGGGGCACAGGGCGAACACAAGCTGGCGCGAGGCTACGCGCCCGCGACGACGCATTCGGTCCACTGGATCGGACATCCAGGGCTGCGCGATGCGGTCGCAAGGTTCGTGAGGCAGGAGCGCGCGGCAGTGGTGCGCGAGCAGGAAGCGCTCGCCGAATACACCCCGTTCAAGAAGGGTCAGGCGCCCAAAACGAGCTAGCGGCGGATGTCGCTGTGCTCGCTGGTGGCCGGTTTGCCTGCGAAGGTGACCCAGAAGAAATTGAGGGTGTAGGTGAGCCCGGTGCGGAAGACGCCCTCTTCGGCGAGGCGGCGGCCGGAGGTCAGCATTTTCAGACGATGCGTGAACTTGACGTTGCCCTGCTTGCTGAGACGCACCGCCACGTCCGTGTCTTCGCCGTAGAACTTGATCTCGCGGTTGAAGCCGCCCGCCCGTTCCCAGGCGTCGCGCCTCAACACGAAATTGCCGCCCTGCACGACCGAACCGACGCGCAGGACGTAGCGATTGACCCAGTAGATCAGCGAGGTGAGGCCGTAGAACATGCCCACGAGAAAGCGCTGCCAAGGATTGAGGTCGTAGTAGACATAGGGCCCGCTCAGGCAGACCAGGTTCGAATCCTGCTCGAACTCTTCGAAGACGATGTCGAGCCAGCCCGGCGGAACCATGGTGTCGCCGTCGATATTGGCGACAAGCTGGGCAGTGGTCGCCCGGAAGCCGGCGTCCCGGGCCGAGACGATGCCTTTTTGCAGTTCGTCGACGACGCGGGCACCCGCGTAGGAGGCGGCGATTTCGCGGGTGCGGTCGGTCGAATTGTTGTTGACGACAACAACGTCGACGTCGCGGCCGCTGCGCTCGACCTCGGCGAGGACGGATTCGACGCATTTGCCGATCAGGGCTTCCTCGTTATAAGCCGGGATCACGAAAGCTAGCTTCATCTGGGGCCTCTCGCGGCGGGGCGGGTCCGAGCGGATAGACCAGTTGACACGAACGGGCAACATGCCCCTGCCTGCCCGCGGCAGGATTGGATCGGGGATGGACGGACTCTGGACGATTGTGACGACGGGTGCGCTCTGGGCAATCCAGGGCGTGATCGTGTTCGTCGTCTCCACCCTGCTGTTCGATGCCTTGCACTGGCTGCTGCACAAATGGGGGCGCTCGAAGAACCGGCTACTCAGGCGATTCGCGCGCTGGCACTGGGTGCATCACCGGTTTCTCGACCGCAAGATGCGGGTGCATCCCGAGCTCGTATGGCCGAACCTGATCTTCCACGTGCTGCCGGAATATCTCACCTCGCTGGCGGGGACGCTGGTGTTCCTGTTCATCTTCCCGTGGCCGCCGGTCGCCGCGGTGGCCTTGTACCGGACCTGGATGCTGGTCAACACGATCCGAGAAGAGGGGATGGACTACAACCACATGAGCATGAACCGCATCAGCGGCCAGCAGGGGCTGTGGTGGGTCAATCCAAGTTACCATGCGATGCACCATGTCCACCCCAACAACTTCTTTTCTTCGTTCACCAACGTCTTCGACCTGCTGTTCGGGACCGCCACCCAGATCGAGGGACGGCGCTTCCTGATCACCGGCGCCGGCGGGGCGTTCGGCAGCGCGATGAAAGCGAGGCTCGAGCGGCTGGGCGGGATCGTCGAGACGGCGAAGCACGGGGTGGATTTTTCCGCCGGCGATTACGGCCGGATGCGCGAAAAGCTCGAGCGGGCCGATGTCCTGATCCTGTCGCACGGCGCGAAGTCGGAAGGCTGCTGGGACGCCAACCACCGCACGTTCGTCGACCTGATCGAGCTGTTCATCGACATCGGCCGGCCACGCCTGACGCCGCCTGAAGTGTGGGCGCTGGGCTCGGAGGCCGAACTTCATGGCGACATGGGGATGGCCGAACTCAGGGACTATGCGGCCAGCAAGCGCGCCTTCGCCCGGGAGGCGCTGGGCTACTATCGCAGCGGCGACGTGCTCTACCGGCACATCGTCCCCTCCTCCTTCACGTCGGCGATGGGCCCCGGACCGATGTCGGCCGACATGGCGGCGGCGATCGCGCTGTTCCTCATCCGCCGGGGCTTCCATTACGTGCCTGTGACGCTCACGACGCTCGCCGCCTGGAACTACTTCCGCTTCACCCGCCAGAAGCCTCAACCTGCCTCACCAGTGGACAGCTCTCTGGTAGGATAGGAACTGCTGGGCGCTTTCGCGCCAGGAATACCGCCCCGCATAGCCGCGGCAGTTGTCTCGCGGGATGTCGAGCGCCCGCAACGCTGCCTCCTGCAGGTCTCCGGCCAGCACGCCGACAGGTTCGCTGCCGATGACGTCAATGGGTCCGGTCACCGGAAATGCGGCGACCGGCGTTCCGCTTGCAAGCGCCTCGAGGAGAACCAGACCGAAGGTGTCCGTGCGGCTGGGGAAGACGAAGACATCGGCCGAAGCGAAAAGCGTGGCGAGTTCCTTGCCCACACGCGGTCCAAGGAACGCAACGTCCTTGTAGGTCTCTTCGAGAGCCCGCAGGCTTGGCCCGCCTCCGACCACGACCTTGGTTCCGGGAAGCTCGAGGCGAAGGAATGCCTCGATGTTCTTTTCCACTGCCACCCGGCCCACATAGAGAAACACCGGCCTTTGGTAGGGCAGCGTCGTACGGTTTTGCGGGTTGAACAGAATGGTGTCGACACCCTTGGCCCAAAGGCGAACATTGGAGAAGCCGCGGCTCTCCAGCTCCTGTTGCATCTTGGGCGTGCCGACCATGACGGCCGATGACGGTTTGTGAAACCACCGCAGAGCGGCGTAGCTCAGGCGCATCGGGATGGGCAGGCGCGCGCGCAGGTACTCGGGAAACTGGGTGTGGTATGCGGTCGAAAACGGCAAGCCGGCCCCGACGCAATAGTTTCTGACGATCAGGCCGAGCGGCCCTTCGGTGGCGATGTGAATCGCCCTCGGCCGGATTTCCTCGACGCGGCGGATGACGCGGTGCGGTGTCGTCACGGCCAGACCGATCTCGGGATAGCCGGGCATCGGAATGGTGGGATAGTCGGCCGGCGTCAGAAGGTGAACATCGACGCCCTCGGCCGAGAGATTTGTCCTCATCTGCTCTATCGAGCGGACGACGCCGTTCACCTGGGGGTACCAGGCATCGGTAACGATCAGGAGTGAGCGCGAACCGGGGCCGGCTCCGATGGAGGTGAGCAACTCAGTCGGGCCGCCAATTCTGCCGGGACGCAACCGGCCAAGCCCGAGACCCGACCACGGCACGCACTTGAGCACGAAATGCGCGTCCGGAGTGCAGGAATTCTGTGCGCCGAAGCGCACAGGCGAGCCGAGAAGATGGCATTCTGGCATGTCCCCCGAGATGCCGAAAAATAGTTAGATATACCGTTCTTCGGGCTTGTATACTGTCCCTACCAATTCCCAATGCAAGAATTTTCCCCCTGCTTGCAAGAATAGCGCTGGCATTACCGGTGCACAAGTCCAGTCGGTATTGCTGCGTTCGCGTTACCCTGCGCTGCCATGTTGAGAATTTTGAATCAGGGACCATATCGGCTTCAACCCCCGAAGCCGCCGACCACGGGCAATGAAGGCGGCCTGTTGCCCGGAGTGCTCTTCAGTTGATACATGCGAACGCAGTCGGACAAGGAAGGTTGGGATGACCAAGACGGTCGTCATCTCCGTGCTGGGAACGCATGGCGACGTGCAGCCGCACGTGGCGCTGGCGATGACGCTCACCAAGCGCGGCTTCAAGCCGATCATCTGCTCGACCGACGATTTCGAAGGGTTCGTTACTGCCCACGGCATAGAGTTCCGCGGACTCGGCACGGATATGCGCGAGCTCCTCAGGCGAACGCAAATGGACGACGCGGCCACACTGAGCAAACTGCTCTACGCGCCCAATCTGCTGCGCGAGGGCCAGCGCATGCTCAAGCTCGCTGCCCGCAAGACCTGGGACGCCGCGCAGGGCGCGGACGCCCTGATCTTCGCCCAGACAACGACCTTCTGCATCGACATGGCGGAAGCGCTGCGGATTCCGGCGCTGATGGTGGCGTTCCAGCCGCTCAATCCGACGACGGAGTTCCCGTATTTTCAGTACGAAGTGAACCCGCTGAGCCCACTGATGTACCGGTTCAATCGCGAACCGTTCGGCGAGGTGCCGGGCATCGATCCGGTAATCAACAAGCTAAGCTATGTGGTGCAGAAGGCGCACCAGACATTCTACGATTTGCCGCGCGACCGGCTGCGTCGGCGATTGTTCGGGCTCAAGACGCGTAACCGCGGCGGCTTCGTGCGCAATGGGCGCGGCGAAACGCTACCGGTGCTGCATGCCTATTCGCCGACGGTGTCCCCGGCGCCTGGCGACTGGCCCCCCAACAATGTCATCACCGGGTTCTGGCGGCTCGAGGACATTTCGGGATGGAGGCCGCCGCCGGAATTCGAGGAGTTCCTCAGCAAGGGCGACACACCCATCTATCTGGGTTTCGGCTCGATGCCGTGGGGGGCGCAGCGCAATACCGAGATCATCACCAAGGCGATCGCGCAGTGGGGCGGCCGGGCGGTGATCGGCAAGGGATGGGGCGGCGTGAAGGCGGAACACCTGCCCGAGAGCATCTACGCCATCGACCGGGCTCCGCACACCGAGCTGTTCAAATATGTGAAGGCCGTGGTGCATCATGGCGGCGCGGGAACGACGCAGACGGGGCTCGAGGCCGGACTTCCGACCTTTGCCGTGCCGCAGTTCTTCGACCAGCCCTATTGGGGCAAGTTGATCTATGAACTCGGCTGCGGCCCGGTGCCGGTGCGGATCAAGAAACTGACCCCGCAAATCCTGGCGACGGCGCTGGACGACCTGTCCAACACGCCTTCCTATGCGCGCGCAGCGGGCGCAATCGCCGACAAGATGCGCCTCGAGGACGGCACAAACCGCGCCGTGGACGTGATCGAGGAGACGATCGCCGACTATGGCGAGGCCGGCCTGCGCGACGACGACACTCACCTGCTTGGGGCCGCCCCGTGACCGACTATGACCACAGCAACCTGTTCGCCAAGATTCTGCGCGGCGAGATCCCGAGCATCAAGGTGTTCGAAGACGAGACGATCCTCGTCATGATGGACCTCTTCCCGCAATCGAAGGGCCACACGCTGGTGCTGCCCAAGGCCGCTTCGCGCAACCTGCTCGACGCCGACCCCGAGGCGATGGCGAAGGTTGCAACCTACCTGCCACGGCTGGCGCGAGCGGTGAAGACCGCGACCGCTGCGGACGGCATCAGGCTGGTGCAGTTCAACGAGGCGCCGGCGGGACAATCGGTGTTCCACCTGCATTTCCACCTGATACCGATTTATGAGGGCGTCGAGGTCGGCCGCCATGCGAGCGGCGGCAAGGCAGACGAGGCCGAACTCAAGGACCTCGCGGCGGCGATCAGCGCGGCGCTGTAGCGGCCCGACGCTCGCACGTAGCATGCGTCTTGCGGATTCTCGTGCTGGTTGATATCAATCTGTATTGATGTCTCATACATCACTATCAGGGCGCACAGGGAAACGTGCCTTCAGAGCTGCAACCATGATGACGTCGGGACAATTGCGCGCGGCGCGGGCGCTTCTGGGGATGGACCAGAGGACGCTGGCGGCGCTGGCGGAGGTTTCGCTGCCAACCATCCAGCGGATGGAAGCAAGCGACGGCGTCGTGCGGGGCACGGTGGAAACGCTGACCAAGGTCGTCGAAGCCCTCAACCGGGCCGGCGTGGAGATTGTCGGCGAGCACGCCCGCAGCGAAGGCGGCGGGCGCGGCGTGCGGCTCAGAAATGTTTCACCCGAAAGGACCCCAGAGCCTCCGACGACCACCGCTTGACGATGATCGCCGCGCTAACTCGCGAGCCATAGCGTCGATGACAACGACCAACTCCACCAACACGCCGGGCCTTGCCCGCGCTCCCAGCGCCTCCGACCTGTTCACGCCGAAGATCGTCACCGTGCTGCGCGAAGGCTATGGCCTTGGCGACCTGCGGGCCGATGTGTTCGCAGGGCTCACAGTGGCGATCGTCGCCCTGCCCCTGTCGATGGCAATCGCCATCGCTTCGGGCGTCACCCCCGAGCGCGGACTGTTCACGGCCGCGATCGGTGGCTTCCTGATCTCGGCGCTGGGCGGCAGCCGGTTCCAGATCGGCGGGCCGGCCGCGGCATTCACAGTGCTGGTCGCCGCCACCGTAGCGCGCCACGGTGTCGACGGGCTGCTGCTGGCGACGGTCATGGCGGGGCTGCTGCTGCTCGCCATGGGCGTGTTCCGGCTCGGAAGCTACATCAAGTTCATCCCCTATCCCGTTACGGTGGGATTCATTTCCGGCATCGCGGTGATCCTCTTTGTCGGGCAAATCCACGACCTGCTGGGCCTGACCTTGCCTGAAGACCCGGCAGCGATCGTCGACAAGCTGCGGGTGCTCGCGGCAAGCCTGGGGACGATCAACCCGATCGCGATAGCGGTGAGCCTGGGGTCGATCCTCGTGATCCTCGGGCTGCGCCGCTGGGCGCCGCAGGTGCCGGGCATCCTCGTAGCGGTGATCCTCGGGGCAACCGCGGTGTGGCTGCTCAACCTGCCGGTCGAGACGATCGGGACGCGGTTCGGCGGTATTCCGAGCACCCTGCCCGCGCCGGCGCTGCCGGCCTTTTCGCTGGCCAAGATCCAGGCCGTGTTCCCCGATGCCGTCGCCTTCGCCCTGCTCGGCGCCATCGAGTCGCTACTCTCGGCGATGGTGGCGGACGGCATGACCGGGCGGCGCCATCGCTCGAACATGGAACTGGTGGGCCAGGGCATTGCCAATATCGGCTCGGCGCTGTTCGGCGGCATCACGGCGACCGGCACTGTGGCGCGGACGGCGACCAATGTGCGCGCCGGCGCGCGCAGCCCGCTGTCGGGCATGTTCCATGCCCTGTTCATCGTCTTGTTCATGTTCGTCGCCGCCCCGCTCGCGAGCTACATCCCGCTGGCGAGCCTCGCGGCGGTGCTCGCGGTGGTTGCCTGGGACATGGCCGAAAAGCAGGCCTTTGCGACGCTCGTGCGGACCTCGATGGGCGACGCCGTCGTCCTGATCCTCACCTTCGGGCTCACCGTGCTGGTGGGGCTTACCGAGGCAATCGTGGTCGGATTCGGGCTCGGCACGCTGCTCTTTCTTCACCGCATGGCCCGTTCGGCCGATGTTGAGATGCAAGTGCCGCCCGTGCCAGGCGACATCGCGGACGTCCCTGGCCGGCCCTATGACGTCGCGACGGCGACGGACCCGGACGTGGCGGTCTACCGCATTACCGGCGCGTTCTTCTTTGGCGCGGCCGCGACGGTCGGCGCCGTGCTCGACCGTATCGCCGATCGCCACAAGGCATTCATCATCGATTTTTCGGCCGTGCCGTTCATCGATTCCACCGCCGCGACGACTATCGCGGGCGTGGCCCGCAAGGCGGCGCGGCACAATGTGCTGACGCTTGCTTCGGGCGCAACGCCGGCAACGCAGCGGCTGCTCGAGCGGCACGGGGCGACTCCGCCGCTGATGCAGTTCGAGCCGACGCTGGGGGCGGCGATTGCCGCGGCCCATGCGGCTGTGAAGAAGACACCATAGGGCGACGCAGCACAGCACGCGGCCCGCTTACTCAACTGGGATCACCGTGCCGCGGTGGATCGGCAAAGGGCCGGGATTCCTCCCGGCCCTCTCTCGTCGCTTACGAAGGAGAACCTAGTTCTTTTCTTCCGCCTTGGGCTTGCGGGCGGTCGATTTGGGTCCCGGGATCGCCTTGGGCTTGGCGGGACGCGGCGGCGCCGCGATGAGCTCGAGCTTGGCATCCGGACCGACGCCAACCACGGCGACAGTGACGGTGCCCCCATTCACGAGCTCGCCGAACAGGACCTGATCGGCGAGCGGCTTCTTGACGTGCTCCTGGATGACACGGCCAAGCGGCCGGGCGCCCATCCGCTCGTCGTAGCCACGAATGGCCAGCCATTCGGCCGCCTCCGGCGTGAGGTTTATCGTCACGCCGCGCTCGGCGAGCTGCCCCTCGAGCTGGAGGACGAACTTCTCGACGACCTGGCGCACGACCGCCGGCGGCAGCGGGCCGAAGGAGATGATGGCGTCGAGGCGGTTGCGGAACTCCGGCGTGAACATCCGGTTGATCGCTTCCTCGTCGTCACCGACTTCGCGCTTGCGGCCGAAACCGATGGGCGACTTCTGCAGCTCCATCGCACCGACGTTGGATGTCATGATCAGAATGACGTTCCGGAAGTCGACGGACTTGCCGTTATGGTCAGTGAGCTTGCCATGGTCCATGACCTGCAACAGGATGTTGAACAGGTCCGGATGCGCCTTCTCGATCT
>CAZASR010000046.1:0-18325 GCA_964487765.1 uncultured Devosia sp.
AGCTGCCGCGCATTCCGTCATTGCCGACGCCGTAGATCTTCTCGAGCCGGCCGAGGAAGATCGCCTCCGCATCGCCCGCAATCGCGTAGTTGTCGGTCGGCAGGCCCGGGTTGCCGATTTCCGCCATCACCGGCGTCACGAGGATGACCAGTTCCGTCTGGCTGTGGATGAAATCGCGCGAGCGGAACAGCGCCCCGAGAATCGGGATGTCGCCCAGGCCGGGCATCTGCGAAATCTGGTGGCGGTACTCGTCCTGCAGCAGCCCGCCGATCGCGAGCGTGCATCCGGCCGGGATTTCGATCGTGGTGCTGGCGCTCCGCTTGTTGAAATCGCTGGTGCCGCTCGGGGCCGACACTTCGGTGTCGACGACGAGCCCGATGCGGCCGTTGGACTTCACCGTCGGCGTGAAGTTGAGCTTGACGCCGTATTCCTTATAGGTGGTGACCGGATTGCCGTCGGCATCGCGCGAGATGATCGCCCGCTCGCCGCCCACGAGGAAATCGGCCTCTTCGCCCGACATGGCGGTCAGTGTCGGTTCGGCCAGCGTGCGCAATGCATTGCGGCGCGCCAGGGCCTGCAGCGTCGCTTCGATCGTCGTCCCGCCGATCGTTGCCGAGGCACTGATGGTGCCCTGCCCCGTGCTGATCCCCGAGGCGCCGCCAAGGGCGCCGCTCGGCTGGTTGATCAGTCCGGTAACGAGACCGCCGGACGACACATTGAGGTCGAGCCCGAACTGCTTGACCGCCTGGCGGTTCACTTCGGCCACGGTCACTTTCAGCATGACCTGCTGGTTGCCGCTGACGGTCAGCAGGTTGGCGACATTGTCGGGGCTGCCGGCAAACTGGGCGGCCATCAGCATGGCCTTTTCCATGTCGTCCTGCGAGCGGACGGTGCCGCTCAGGACGATCCGGTTGGTGCCCGGGCCGTCCGTACCGTCCAGCGTCACCGATTCGACGACAATGCGCGACCCGGGAAGATTCCGGGCCAGCGCCGAGTCGAGGGCATCGCCCACATCGGAGCTCGCATTGAAGACCTTGAGGTCGAGGACCGCAATATTGTTGCCGGCCGGGTCGAGGAAGAAGATGTTGGTGTTGCCGCTACCGGCGCCCTGCACGATAGCGCGCGCCTTGGAGCGCATGATGACCGTCGCAACCGCGGGATTGCTGGCAATGACTTCCCCTGCATTGGTGGGCAGGTCGACGAGGATCGATTTGCCCACTTCGAGCGAAACCGGCTGCACCGTGCCCGTCGCGGTATTGGGGATGCGCAGATAGGGCACGCTCGCCGCGCCGGCGGGCGTCGCCAGCGCGGCGCTCAGCACGATCATGGCCGCGACGCGCAGCCAGCTCATCTTCGACCCGCGGGAGTTGATGGGAGTGGCGATGGTCATGTTGTCCTCGTTCATCACTCCAGAACCTCGTCTTGCGCGGGCGCGGGCGTGAGGGGGCCGCGAATGTCGGGGGGCGTGTAGCTGGCGGGATTTACCGCGACCTCGCCCGAGCTGCTGCTGGCTGTGGTGCCGGCCATCACGTTGGCCTCGCGCCCGCCGCGGATGATCTTGATCGGAGCATTGCGCTGTCCCGCGTCGTCGGTGTTCTGTGCGAAATCGACGATCGAGCGCAGGGTCAGCGAGAGGGCGCCCATCTGTCGCGCATTGATCAGCGTCTCGGCCTGCGCCGGGGTGAGTTCGAGCGTCGCGATGGCGGTGCCGCCGAAAATCTCGGCACGCGGATTATCTGGGTCGGCCGGCGCTCCAGAGGCACCGATCTCGCCCAGGCGGGAGTTGATCGCCAGCACGCGCACGTTCGAGACGACCGTTTCGGCGAAGCCGTCGCCACGCGTCAGGATGACATCGACATGGTCGTTGGGAACGATGAAGCCGCCCGAGGCGGATTCAGCCGGCACCGAGATCGAGACGCCGCGCATGCCCTTGTCGAGCACGGCGGACAGGTAGCCCTGCTCGGTCCGGACCAGTTTCTGCTGCCGGATCGGGTCGCCGGGGAAGATTTCGAAACGCGCGACCGTTCCTTGCATCTCGGTCAGGGCGTCGGGGAGGGTCTCCTGCTGGATGTAGTCTTCGAGGACAGCATTTTCCGGCCAGCTCCGCCAGGCCATATTGCTTTCCGACAGCCGCTCACCGACGCCGATCGGTGCGGTCGCAACCAGCACCTCCGTGCGGGCCTCTTCGACGATCTCGGGCTCCGTCGGCAACGACGGCTGGGCGGGCGGATTGCCGCCGCGCGTAGCGAGGAAAGCCGCCAAGCCGCCGGCTATCAACGCCACCAGCAGCAGCAGAATTCGCGACATTCTCATCGGCCAACTCCAACTGAACCCGTTCCGGACGCGGTCCGAAATGTTGGCCGATCATGCCCCTCAAGGGTCAAAGTTTGGTTAATCGAAGCTTTGCATTTAGGGTTAACCGAACCTTGTTCCAGTACAGGATGCGAGTATGCATCTCACAGGGCCATGAGGCGGGTAAAGATGGCCGTCTGCGGATAAACAAGGATCGCGGCAATCGCCAGCGCAATGCCGTAGGGAACCCCGGTCTTGGGATCATGCAGGCGATCGAGCCATTCGTGCCGAGACAGCCAGCTCGGCAACGGATGGCGCCGCAGCGCCAGGATCAGTAATGTCAGCGCGCCGCCGAGCAGAGCTGCATAGATCACGTATTGCAGCAGGAGCCCGAAGCCGACCCAAAGGGTCGTTGCCGAGACGAGCTTGGCATCGCCACCGCCGATCCAGCCGAACGCGAAGAATGCGAACGACACCGCCAGGACGGTTCCTGCGGCTGCGGCGGCCATCCCGATCTCCGGCCAGGTGAGTTGAACAAGCAGGGCCAGCGCGAGATAGACGGCAACCACCAGCAGGACCAGCACATTGGCGATCCGCATCGTCAGCAAATCCGAGAACGCGGCATACGCCATTAGTGGTGGGAATATCAGGAGCGCAAGATCGGCGAGCATGGCGTCATCCGGCAGCGAAGGCCGGTCGCTTTGCGCGCGTGGCCGATACGATTGTCAGGCGCTCAGGGTTAACAAAGCGGAAATCGAGTCGACCTGCCGGGCAAGCCGCCGATATGTCGGCAAAACAAAAGGGGGTCTCGCAACCCCCTTTTTCGTGGTCCACACGCGCCGGTCGACCCGGCGATCGATGCTTAGACCGTACCGGCCGCGGTGTTCAGCTTCGTGCCGATGTTGTTGAAGAGAGTCGAGAGCGAACCGCCCAGCGTGGTGGCGGCGGCGATGATGCCAACAGCGATGAGCGCGGCAATCAGGCCATACTCAATCGCGGTCGCACCGGACTCGTCGTTTGCGAAACGAGCAACAATATTCATTCCAGGCTCCTTGCACACGTCATCTGCTTTGCGCAGTTCTTCCGGCGCGATACGCACCGAATAGGACCGAAAAGCTAGTCTCGGCTGGTTGAGATAGAGTTAATCGGCCCCCCCGCAACCGGCCGAAGAAGCCTGTAGTGCAGCGATGGAATCCAATCCATTGACGCGTTCGTCTCAACTTTAGGCAAGTGCCGGTTGCGGCCTCGAAGACGCGCAAAATGCGAGCGCGATGCCCGCTTCTTCGTTCTTTGTTCACCATTCCGCGCGAGACTGCGCAGACTGAAATAGCAGTTCCCGGTCACGCAATGCTCCTCAAGCGTTTGATTGCCGCGCTCGTTCTCGGACTCCTGATGACAGGGGGGCCGGCTTTCGCCGAGGCCACCGATCCGATCAGCGTCAAGGTCAACATGGCGCGCATCCTGCGCATCAGCGCCCCGGCGGCGACGGTGATCATCGGCAATCCCGGCGTCGCCGACATCACGATCCAGGACCCGCAAACCCTTGTGCTAACGGGCCGCAGCTACGGCCAGACGAATCTGATCGTGCTCGACGCCGCCGGCAACCCGGTTGCCGATACGATCGTGTCGGTCGTGCAAGGGCAGTCCGATCTCGTCACGGTCTACATGGGCACCGCCCGCCAGACGCTCGCCTGCGAGCCGGTCTGCCAGCCCACGATCATGCTGGGTGACGATCAGGGCTTCAGTTCCTCTGCCTTTGCGTCAACCAGCCTTGTCGACCAGGCGGCCGAGCCGCGGCAGTAAGGTCTCGTTAACCACGCCTCACGCAATGACGCTAATCTGCCACTGCCTTCTAACCACTGGTTAGCGAGCACTATCTACGTTGCACCCGATGCAACTTTCGATAGGCAGATGGCGCAGCGGTCGACAGTTCTCCGGCGGTGGATCTCTCCCGCGATTTCTCGCGGGCGTGCCCTTGCACGCGACGAGCGGGGCGTGACGGCGATCGAGTTCGGCATCCTCGCCCTGCCCTTCTTTACCCTTGTGTTCGCCATTCTCGAGACGACGCTCGCGTTTCTGGGTGGCCAGGTCCTCGATGGCGCGGTCGAGGATGCCGGGCGCCTGATCAAGACCGGCCAGGCGCAATCCTACGACATCGATGACTTCCGCGATCTCATGTGCGGCTACACCTTCGGGCTGTTCGATTGCAGCAAGGTGCTCATCAAGGTGGAGGTGATCGACAATTTTTCCTCCACGACGATCGGCACGATGCCGGAGACCGTTTGCGACGAGGATGAGAACGGCAATCCGACCGATTGCGAGCTGGACGTGGAGGAGGAGTTCATCCCCGGCGCCCGGCGGCAGGTGGTCCAGGTGACTGCCTATTATCGCTGGCCGCTTGTCCTCAAGCTCCCCTACTTCAATTTCTCGAACCAGCCCGACAACTCGCGCCTGCTCTCCGCCACGCGCGTGTTCCGCAACGAGCCCTTCTGATGCTTGCTGCAGCCCTCCGGAATATCGTTCTTGCTGGCCACCGTCTCCGCCATGAGGACAGGGGAACGGCTGCTGTCGAGTTTGCCTTGATCGTTCCCATCCTGATTCTGCTCTATCTGGGCTCGATCGAAGCGGCGGCGCTGTTCAGCGTCGATAAGCGCGTCAGCTCGATCTCTTCGACCGTCGCCGACCTCGTCGCGCAATGGGACCCCGAGTCGGAAGGAGCGCTCAGCACGGGGGTCGGCGGAAAGCTCACGGACTATATGAACGCCTCCACCGGCATCATGACGCCATACAGCACGACTGGCCTGACGATCATTGTCAGCCTGGTGCAGGTCAAGGACAACGGCACCACCAAGGTGCTGTGGAGCAAGGCCAATAGTGGTACCGCCAAGACGGTCGGCCAGCCCTATGGCGATCCTTCGATCGCCGCAACGACGGAGATGAACCAGGTGTCGCGCGGCGGCTGCGTCATCGCCTCCGAGGTCACCTATTCCTATCTGCCGGTGCTCGGTGCCGTGTTCACCACCGCGATCAATCTCAAGCACACCAATTACTTCCTGCCCCGGTTCGGCAGCAATGAGCCGATCGATCTCGATACCAACGACATCGCGTCGGACGCTTGCACGAACCAGGCCTGACGGCTTGCCCCACCGCCGTCCGCGTGCCATAGCCGCTTCGCATTCTGACGCGAGGCACCCATGGCCGATACCCACCCGATACCCGTTTTCGACCTCGGCAATGTCTTCGTCGAATGGGATCCGATGCTGCTCTTTCGCAAGCTCTTTCCGACCGAGGAAGAAGCGCAGTGGTTCCATGACAATGTGTGCACCAAGGACTGGAACCTCGAGTTCGATGCCGGCGACACCTTCGCGGAGGGCACGGCGCGGCTGATCTCGCGCTTTCCCAGGTACTGGCGCGAGATCAAGGCGTTCGACGAGCGCTGGTGGGAGACGGTCGGCGCCTTCATCCAGGGCACGATCGACATCCATGACGAACTCGTCGCCGCCGAAATCCCGACTTTTGCGATCACCAACTTCTCGCGCGAGAAATTCGTCGAGTGCCTCGGGGAATGGCCATTTCTCGAGAGGTTCGACGGCATCATCGTGTCGGGCATGGAGCGGCTGGTGAAGCCCGATCCGCGCATCTTCCGCGTCTTCTGCGAACGCTATGGCCTCGCCCCCGAATCGTGCGTGTTCATCGACGATAGCCCTGTCAACGTCGAAGCCGCCAGCCGCTTCGGCATGGACGCCATCCATTTCGCCGGCGACACTGCGGCGCTACGCAGGGCGCTGATTGCCCTGGGCCTGCCGCTCGAGCAGCGTTAGGCCTCGCCCCGGCGGGCTACTTCGTGCCGTACATCCTGTCGCCGGCGTCGCCCAGTCCCGGCACGATATAGCCCTTCTCGTTGAGATGGCTGTCGATTGCCGCAGTGAACACCGGCACGTCGGGATGCGCCTTGGTGAATTTGTCGACGCCTTGGGGCGCCGCGAGCAGGCACAGAAAGCGGATGTTGTTGGCGCCGCGCTCCTTGAGCTTGTCGACCGCCGCGATCGACGAATTGGCTGTCGCTAGCATCGGGTCGACGACGACGATCAGCCGGTTGTCGAGTTCGCTGGGCGCCTTGAAGTAATACTCGACCGGTTGCAGCGTCTCGTGGTTTCGATAGATGCCGATGTGGGCGACGCGCGCCGCCGGAACCAGGTCCAGCATGCCATCGAGCAGCCCGTTGCCGGCCCGCAGGATCGAGGCGAACACCATCTTCTTGCCCTTGATCGTCGGGCTCTGCATGGTGGTCAGCGGCGTCTCGATGGGGATCATTTCGAGTTCGAGGTCGCGCGTCACCTCGTAGCACATCAGGTGGGCGATCTCGCGCAGCAGCCGCCGGAACCCCGCGATCGAGGTATCCTTGTCGCGCATGATGGTCAGCTTGTGCTGGATCATGGGGTGATCGATGACGGTGACTTTGGCCATGGGACTCCCGCCGCTGGGCTAGAGGAAGCTGCGCCCGTGCTTGCCGGGTGCGAGTCCGAGCCAGTGGGCAACGCTCTCGCCAATATCCGCAAATGTCGTGCGAAGTCCAATCGTCCCCGGTGTCAGCTGTGGGGAAAAGCAGAGGATCGGCACCTGCTCGCGCGTGTGGTCCGTGCCGACCCAGCTGGGGTCGTTCCCATGGTCGGCCGTCAGCACCAGCAGGTCGTCGGGCCGGAGCTTGGCGATCAGCTCGGGCAACCGGGCGTCGAAGGCTTCGAGCGCGCGCGCATAGCCGGCAATGTCCCGGCGGTGGCCGAATTCCTGGTCGAAATCGACGAAATTGGTCATCACATAGTCGCCGTCGCGCGCCATTTCGAGCGCCTCGAGGGTGCGGTCGAACAGCACCATGTTGCCCGCCGCCTTGATTTTGTGCGTAACGCCCGAGCCCGCATAGATGTCGGAAATCTTACCGATGGCGAAAACCTGGCGACCTGCCGCCTTGGCCCGGTCGAGCAGGGTCGGCTCGGGCGGCGCGATCGCGAAGTCGCGGCGATTGCCGGTGCGCTTGAACGTCGCGGGCGTCTTCCCGGTGAACGGCCGGGCGATCACCCGCCCGATCATCATCGGCGCGGTTAGCTTGAAGGCCTCCTCGCACACCGCGTAGAGCCGTTCGAGCCCGAAATGCTCCTCGCTCGCCGCAATCTGGAACACCGAATCGATCGAGGTGTAGCAGATGGGCTTGCCCGTTCTTAGCGATTCCTCGCCCAGCTCCCGAATGATCGGAACCCCCGAGGCATGCTTGTTGCCGAGGATGCCGGGCAGCTTCGCATTCTTGATCAGAGCGTCGGTCAGTTCCCTGGGAAAGCTTGGCACTGTCTGCGGAAAATAGCCCCAGGCGAACGGGACCGGCACACCGGCAATCTCCCAGTGGCCCGAGGGCGTATCCTTGCCCTTGCTGACCTCGCGGCCGACGCCCCAGCGGCCACCGGTCGGTTGGTCCGTCAGCCCCCGCGGCACGCGGCCGGTCGAGAGCTGTGCCGCCGCACCCAGCCCCATCGCATCCATATTGGGCAGCTTCAGATCATAGTGCTCGGCGATGTGGCCGAGAGTGTCGGCGCCGAAATCGCTGTGCCCGTGCCCGTCGTCATAGTCGGCCGCGTCCGGCGCCCCGCCGATCCCGAAGCTGTCGAGAACACAGACGATCGCCCGGGGCATCATGCGGTCTCCCCTGGCTCGATGCGCTCGGGGATGAGCGGATGGCTCGGCGCCTTCTCGCCCAAGGTATAGGCTGCGATCAATCTGCGTTCGGCGTCCGCCGCGCCGGCTTCGTCGCGGGCGTGCAGGCGCGCGAGCGGCGTGCCGGCATCGACCTTCATGCCAAGCCCTGCCAGCCGATCGAAGCCGACGGCGTGATCGATCGTGTCGGTCGGCATGCGGCGGCCGCCACCGAGCGCCACGACTGCCATGCCGACGCCGCGGGTGTCGATCGCGCTCACCGTCCCCGCCTGCGGCGCGTGGACGTCGCGCACGATCGGGGCCGCCTCGAGACGCGCGTCCATCTGCTCGACGAAATCGGCGGGTCCGCCCAGCATCGCGACCATCTTGCCGAAATGCTCGGTGGCCTTACCGGTCGACAGCGCCGCGTGCACGGCATGACGCGCATTACCGGTGAAGCCGGTGAGTTCCAGTGCCGCCGCGCTCAGCGCCAGGGTGACTTCCAGCAGCCGCGGGTCGCGATGTTTGCCGGTCAGGAACTCCACCGCGTTGCGCATTTCGAGCGCGTTGCCGGCGGCGCTGGCCAGAGGCTCGTTCATATCGGTGATCAGCGCGGCGGTCCTCGTCCCCGCGCCATTGGCGACCGCCACAAGGCTCTCGGCCAGCTCCCGAGACCTTTCGAGCGTCGGCATGAAGGCACCGGAGCCCGACTTCACGTCGAGGATAAGCGCCCCGAGCCCCGCCGCGAGTTTCTTCGACAGGATGGACGCGGTGATCAACGATACGTTCTCGACCGTCCCGGTCACGTCACGGATCGCGTAGAGGATCTTGTCGGCAGGCGCGAGATCCGCCGTCTGTCCGATGATCGCGCAACCCGCCTCGCGCGTGACCTTGCGAAACAGTTCGTTGTCGGGCTGCGTCGTATAGCCGGGGATCGAATCGAACTTGTCGAGCGTGCCGCCGGTGTGCCCGAGGCCCCGTCCTGAGATCATCGGCACATAGACGCCGCAGGCCGCAAGGATCGGTGCCAGCATCAGGCTGACATTGTCTCCAACGCCCCCCGTCGAATGTTTGTCGGCAACGGGGCCATCGAGACCGCTCCAGTCGAGCACCGTTCCAGAATCTCGCATCGCCTCGGTCAGGGCCACGCGTTCGGCGAGGGTCATGTCGCGGAAGAATACCGCCATGGCGAACGCGGCCGCTTGCGCATGACTGACCGTGGCATTCATCAGCCCGGCGATGAATTGCTCGATTTCCTGCTTGGCCAGCGCCTGGCCGTCGCGCTTGCGGACGATTGTTTCCTGGGGAATGTAGATCATGGTTCCCACGCACCCGTATCGAAGCCGTCTTCTAGCGCGTCCGGGCGGGCTCCGTCACGGATTTGTTGCCCGGCGGCGTGGGTATCGACCCCCCCTCGGCCGCCGTCCGTTCCAGCTCCTCGATGAAGCGATCGGCCCAGGACATGATGTTGTGCTGTTCGACGGCGGCGCTTAGCCGCTGCCAGCGCTGCCGCCGCTCGTCGAGCGGCATGTCGAGCGCGAGCTTGATGGCGCGTGCGGTCTCGTCCGCATCATAGGGATTGACCAGCAGCGCATCGGGAAAGATTTCGGCGGCGCCCGCGAAGATCGACAGCACCAATGCACCGGGATCCTCCGGATCCTGGCTCGCGACATATTCGTGCGCCACAAGGTTCATGCCGTCGCGCAGGGGCGTCACGAGCCCCACCTTGGCAGCGCGATAGATGCCCGCCAGCGTCGACTGCTTGTAGGCCCGCTTCACATAGTTGAGCGGCTGCCAGTCGAGTTCGGCGAAGCGGCCCATCACGCGGCCGCAGGCAAGGTCGAGCTCGTCGGAAATCTGCCGGTACTCGGTGATCATCTCGCGTGAGGGCGGCGCGACCTGGAGGAAGCTGACATTGCGCCGATACTCCGGGTACCGTGCCAGCAGCCGCTCATATGCCTTCACCCGGTTGGGCAGGCCCTTGGTGTAGTCAAGCCGATCGACACCGAGGATGAGGCGGCGCCCCGCGAGGGTCGCGCGCAGCGCGTCCATCGATTTCCGCGTGCTGGGCATTTGGGCAAAGCGCGCGAAGGCGGACGGATCGGTGCCGATGGGAAGCACCTTGGCCTTGACGCCGGTGATGGGGATGAGCGGTCCCGAGCTCAACCGCGGGCGAACGAACTCTTCGGGCGAAGCGAAATCCTCGAGCGCCGTCATGTCGCGATTGGCCTGCAGGCCGACTAGGTCATAGGCGTTGAACGAGCCAATGAGCTGGCGGTGATGCGGGATAGCCGCCAGCGCCTCGGGCGAGGGGAACGGGATATGGAGGAAGAAGCCGATCGGATTCGCGACGCCGCGCTGGCGCAGGAAATCGCCCAGCGGAATCAGATGATAATCGTGGATCCAGATGACGTCGCCGGGCCGGATCAGCGGCAGCAGCGCATCGGCGAACTGCTCGTTGACCCGGCGATAGCCCTCGTAGAAGGCGGGATCGAAGCGGGCCAGGTCGGGCCGCATGTGAAAGGTGGGCCACAGCACACTGTTGGAATAGCCCGCATAATAGGCCTCGTAGTCGGCTTTACTGACGTCGATACCGACAATCGGGATCCCGGCGACGTCGATCGGTGGTCGCGCCCCCGAATGCTCGCCGAACTCGCCGCTCCAGCCAGCCCACAGACCGCCCGTGCGCTTGAGCACGCCTTCAAGCGCGGCCGCCAGCCCGCCCGCGGCGAGCTTGCCCGGCTTGGGCGTACGATTGGCGACGACGATCAGCCGGCCGGTCACTTGAGCTGCCTCTGGCCGGCGACGACGGCGTTGAGAAGGCCCGGCACGTCGCCGGTCCTGTCGATGCGATAGTGCGCTGCCGTATCTCCGGCGCCGACCTTGACGCCAAAGCCGCCCAGCTCCTGGGCCGCCCGGAAGCCGTCCTCGTCGGTGCGATCGTCGCCGATGAAGATCGGGGTCCGGCCCGTGAAAGGCTGCTCGCGCATGAAGTCGCGGAGGGCGACGCCCTTGTCCACGCCAGCGGCGCGGGCTTCGATCACCATGCTGCCCGAAAGAACCGACAATTCGGGCGCCCCGGCGGCCGCTTCGTTCACTGCGGCAATGCATTCCTCTCCCCGTTCGGGAGCAAGGCGGTAATGCACGGCGACCGCTGTCGCCTTGCGCTCGACAATGATCCGGGGATCGCCGTCGAATCGCGCGGCCAGATCCTCGTAGATTCGCCCTGCGGCAGCGGCGGCGGGCTTGTTGAGCAGGGTGACCGTCCCATCCGCATGACGCCGGGCATTGCCGTGATCGCCTGCGGCGGCGAGTCGGAGCGGCGCGAGCAGCGCGTCGAGACCGCCGATGTCGCGACCGGAGATGACGGCAACAGCCCCGTTCAGCACACTGTTGAGGGTCTGCAGCCGCTTGATCGTCGCAGGCTCGACCACGACACTGTCGGGTGTGGGGGCGGTCTCCACGAGGACACCATCGAAATCGAGAAACAACGCCAACGGCCCGCACTGCCGCAGCAGCGCAGGCAGCGGGAGCGCTTCAGTATCGTCAGGCCGCCTCATTTCCAGACCAACGCATGGGAGCCATGATCGTTCAGCCGCGAACGGTGGAAGCAGCCATGCATTCCGTTACGAGCTGCTGACCCGGGCGGCGATACGCTAGGCGCCGTAGGGCACCCAGACATTCTTGACCTGCGTGGCGCGGCGCAGGAAGTAATCACCCTCGAAGCGAGCCTTGTCGGCCAGATCATAGGCAAGGCCGCGCGACGTCCAGGTCTGCTTGAGGTTGCCGACGCTGGCCTTCTCGACCATTGCGGACGTCGCCGCATCGCCCATGACCCACATTGCGTCGATGCCGTCATGCTCGGCCATTGTCCGCGCCAGCGTGGATGCAGAGCCCGTGACAATGTTGAGCACGCCCGGCGGCACGTCCGAGGTTTCGATGACCTGGTAAAGGTCGGTTACCGACAGCGGCGCCGTCTCGGACGGCACGAGCACAACGGGATTGCCCATGGCCAGCGCCGGCGCCAGCAGGGCAATGGAGCCGAGCAGAGGCCGGCTTTGCGGTGCAACGATGCCCATGACCCCGATCGGCTCGAGCATCGCCGCCGCGATCATGCGCACGGGCGGGTTGTGTACGGCGCCGTCATATTTGTCGGCCCAGCCGGCAAAGGCGAAGAGCCTTTCGACGGCGGCCGCAACCTCCTTTTGCGCCGACGCCATGGATTCGCCGGTCTGCGCACGGATGCGCCGCGCGAATTCGTCAGAACGATATTCAAGATTTTCGGCAAGGTAGTAGAGGATCTGGCTGCGGTTGTGGGCGGTCGCCGTGCCCCAGCCGAGCGCGGCTCGCGCCGCTTCCACCGCGTTGCGGATGTCCTTGCGATTGCCCTCGCCGACTTCGCCGACAAGTTCTCCTTGTGGACCATGGACGGCGCGCGAATAGCCCGAGTCGGGCCGCGCCTGCTTGCCGCCGATATACATCTTGGCGGTGCGGTCGATGCCGGTGTCGTCGTCGAGCGGGCTGCTCGCCGCGGCCTTGGCGGGAAGGATGGCGGGCGACGCCTTTAGCGTTTTCTCCCAAGCCGGCTTGAGATAGACGGCCATGCCCTCCTTGCCGCCCTCGCGGCCGAAGCCGCTCTCCTTGTAGCCGCCGAAGCCCACGGCCGCGTCGAAATTGTTAGTGCCGTTGATCCACACCACGCCGGCCTTGAGCCGCGGCGCGATGTCGAGCGCGAGGTTGATGTTCTCGCTCCAGATCGTCGCGGCGAGCCCGTAGCGGGTGTTGTTGGCGAGCGCCACGGCCTCGTCGGGGGTACGGAAGCTCATCGCCACCAGCACCGGGCCGAAAATCTCTTCGGTCGCGACCGTGTGCGAAGGCGACACATTGGTGATCAGCGCGGGTTTGAGGAAGCAATTGCCGCCGGGGATCTCGATGTCGGGCTCGTAGAGCTGGCCGCCCTCGGCCACGCCCTTCTTGACGAGGTCACGCACACGCTCGACCTGCACCGGGGCCACCAGCGCGCCGATATCGACGGCCTTGTCGAGCGGATCGCCGACGCGGAGCGTCGCCATGCGCTGCTTGAGCTTATGCAGGAACCGCGCCTCGACGCTCTCCTGGATCAAGAGGCGGGAGCCGGCGCAGCACACCTGTCCCTGGTTGAACCAAATGGCGTCGACAAGTCCCTCGATGGCGCTGTCGAGGTCGGCGTCGTCGAACACGATATAGGGCGACTTGCCGCCGAGCTCGAGGCTCAGCCCCTTGCCCGATCCCGCCGTCGCCGCGCGGATGATCCTGCCCACTTCGGTGGAGCCGGTGAAGGCGATCTTGTCGACATCCGGGTGGTTGACGAGAGCGGCGCCGGTGTCGCCCTGTCCCGTGACGATATTGACCACCCCCGGCGGAAGCTTGGCCTTCTCGACGATCTCGGCGAACAGCAATGCCGTGAGCGAGGTGAACTCAGCCGGCTTCAGCACCACCGTATTGCCCGCCGCGATCGCCGGGGCGATCTTCCAGGCGAGCATCAGCAGCGGAAAATTCCACGGGATGATCTGCCCGCATACGCCATAGGGCACCATTCCCGGCAGTTCGCGTTCGAGATGCTGCGCCCAGCCGGCGTGGTGGTAGAAGTGTCGCGCGACGAGCGGAATATCGAGATCGCGGCTCTCTCGGATCGGCTTGCCATTGTCCATGCTCTCGAGCACCGCGAAGAGGCGCGAATGCTTCTGGATCAGCCGCGCGATGGCGTGGAGATATTTGGCGCGTTCGTAGCCGCTCAGCGCGCTCCAGGCGGGAAACGCGGCCCGCGCCGCCTTCACCGCCCGGTCGACATCGCCGGCCGACCCGTCGGTGACATCGGCAAGCTTCTTGCCGGTCGCCGGATTATCCGAGGCAAAGGTCCTGCCCGGCTTTGTCCATTTGCCGTTGATGAAATGGCCGAACCTGCCGGCATGGCTCGCGAGCCACGCCAGCGCCGGCTCCGGGCTCTCGGGAGCCGGACCGTAGTCGAGGGTGTCGAAGATTTGCGCAATCTTGTTCATGTCACACCATCGGCATGCGGTAGTCGGCGGCATAGTGGCCGGTGAGGCCGTGCTCGAGTTGGCGCTCGATGTCGGTCAGCAGCGAACTGGCGCCGAAGCGGAACAGATGCGGTTCGAGCCAGTGCGTGCCGAGCTCTTCCTTCATCAGCGCCATGTAGTCGAGCGCCGTTTTAGCGGAGGCGATGCCGCCCGCCGGCTTGTAGCCGATCTCGACGCCCGTCTCGTCGTGGAACCAGCGGATCATGCGCACCATCGACAGCGACGTCTGGAGGTTGGCGTTGACCTTTTCCTTGCCGGTAGAGGTCTTGATGAAATCGGCGCCCGCCAGCATGCAGACCAGCGAGGCCTTGGCCACATTGTTCTGCGTCGCCAGCTCGCCGGTGCCGAGGATGGTCTTGAGGTGCGCGTCGCCGCAGGCCTTCCGCATGGCGCTCACTTCGTCGTAGAGCGCCTGCCAGTCGCCGCGCAGGACCATGCCGCGCTCGATGACGATGTCGATCTCGTCGGCGCCATCGGCCACCGAGGCTTCGATTTCGGCCAGCCGGGTCGAGAGCGGCGCTAGGCCGTGCGGGAAGGCGGTCGATACCGCCGCGACATTGATGCCGGTGCCCCTGAGGGCTTCGACGGCAGTCTTGACGAAGGCGTGATAGACGCACACCGCCGCCGGCACGATCCGCAAATCGGCGACGCCGAGGCCGTCGAGGATGTCCTGGCGGACCGGATGGCGCGCCTTGGCGCAGAGGCGCTCGACGCGGCCGGGCGTGTCGTCGGAATTGAGGGTCGTGAGGTCCATCAGCGTGATGGCGCGCAACAGCCAGGCGACCTGCCACTCCTTCTTGACCGTGCGGCGCGTGCCGATCGTTGCGGCGCGGCGCTCCAGGGCCGAGCGGTTCATCCGCACGCGTCCGACCCAGTCGAGATCGAGGGGAAAGCCGGGATTGCGGTCAGGGATCCTCGCCTGCGGCACGAGGGCGCCCTGGGGCGGCGAACCCGCGGGCCGGTCGACAACTCTCAAACTCATATCGCCTCCAATGGCGCCACTGAGCCGCTTGCGCGGCCCGGCGCCGGCACGGCAGGGTGCTTTGATGCGCGTGCGAAATCCGGATGGCCCAAAATAGCAAAGATAGATGCCCTCCGTCGACCACTGGCCGGGGCGGGCACCTATCTCACGGGCCGTCGACCTGAGGGCGGGGCCGGCGGCTTTGCCCCTCATAACGAGACGACTCCGCCGAGGTTCCGTGCCGGGCGCGCGATCATCGCGGCAGGTACTCGGGTCCGAAGGAATGGGGCAGCAATTGCGCCACTGTCTGGTGCAGCGGCTGGCCCTCGACGCCGTGGCTGATCACCACCACGTCCTGATCGGCGAATTCGCGGAGGCGCTGGCGGCAGCCGCCGCAAGGCGTCACGGGCGCGGGGCCCGGGCCGGTGACGTAGATGCGCCTGATGCGCTTGCCGCCGCCGGCGATCATCGCGGCGATGGCCGAGGCCTCGGCGCAATTGCCGATCGGATAGGCGGCATTCTCGATATTGGCGCCGGCATAGATGTTGCCGTCGTCGGCGAGGATCGCCGCGCCCACCTGAAAGCGCGAATAGGGCGCATAGGCGCGGGCCCGCACCGCCTCCGCGGCGGCGAACAGTTCGGCGTCGCGCGCGGCGGAATCGGATGCCCCGGCCACGGCTCAGCGATCCTTCTCGTAAGGAATGCCGGAGGCTCGGGGGGCCACCGCGCGGCCGACGAAGCCCGCCAGCAGGATGACCGTGAGCACGTAGGGCAGCACCTGCACCGCCTGGACCGGTATCTCATAGGTCCTCAGCCCATCGAGCGCCTGCGGCACGATCGGCAGCCAGCCGCCGAAGATGGCGTTGAGGCCGGTCCAGACCGCTTCGAGCGTCGCGCCCTGGGTGCGGATTTGCGCCGCGTCGAGGAAGCCGAACATCAGGCAGACGAGGAGCGCCGGGCCGGGCCGCCATTTGGCGAAGATGAGCGCCGCGAGCGCCACGAAGCCGCGCCCGTTCGACATGTTGGGCGTGAATACAGCGTTCTGTGCGATCGACAGATAGGCGCCGCCGATGCCGACGAGAACGGCCGTTATGATGAGGGCCTGGTAGCGCAGGCGCGAGACCGAAATGCCGGCGGTGTCGATAGCCTTGGGATTCTCGCCCACGGCGCGCAGCCGCAGCCCGAAGCGCGTGCGGAACAGCACCCAGGCGGTCACCGGCACGACAATGAAGGCAAAATAGGTGATGATGTTGTGACCCAGCAGCAGCTCATGGACGAGCGGCGCGCCCCAGTCCGTGCCCGCCAGCCAGCCCAGCACCACAGCGCAGAGCCGGCCGAACCAGTAGAAGGGCAGCTCAATCACGTAGAGCACGAATTCGGCGAATGGCCGCAGCCAGTCGATGAAGGACGGCCAGGCCGGCAGCGACACATATTCGAGCGGCGCGTTGAGGGTCTGGAGCGTGATCGGGAAGAAGCGCTGCGGCCCGGCGAGCTGCGGCGTGAAGCCACCGCGGTGGAACCAGGCATTGCCAAGAAACACCGTGAGGCCCGAGGCGAGGAAGTTGAGCGCGACGCCCGAAATCGCCTGATTCCCCCGGAAATTGATCGAGGCGAGGCCGTGGATGGCCGAGAAAGCGAGTGCGGTGAGCACCGCAAACAGAATGCCGATCCAGGCAAAGCCGAACACGGCGGAGGCGACGGCCGCGGCAAAGGCCGAAGCGAGCAGCTTGCCCTCGAGCCCGATGTCGATGATGCCCGAGCGCTCGGAGTAGAGTCCGGCGAGGCAGGCGAGCAGGACGGGCACCGCAAGGCGCACCGTGCTGCCGAGGATCTGCAGAAGGGTGACGTATTGTTCCATCAGCCGCTCCCGTTTTCCGTGGAAGCGGCGGGCGGCGACGATCGCAGCCGCGAGAACACGCCGGCGACCGGCATGCGCAGCATCTCGCCCATGGCGCCTGTGAACAGAATGACCAGCGCCTGGATGGTGACGATCATTTCCTTCTTGATGTCGGGCATCTCGAAAGCGAGCGCCTGGCCGCCTTGATAGAGCATGCCGAACAGCAGCGCCGACAGCGCGACGCCGATGGGATGGCCGCGCCCCATGAAGGCGACCGCGATGCCTACGAAGCCCGCGCCATTGACGAAGTTGAGGATCAGCCGGCCTTGCACGCCGCCCACATTGTTGACCGCGATCATGCCGGCCAGCGCGCCCGACAGCGCCATGACGATCATGATCATGCGCTGGTTGGAAATGCCCGCATAGTTGGCGGCGACCGGATTGTGCCCGAGCGCCCGCAGCGCGAAGCCGAACTTGGTCCGCCACACCAGCCAGTAGACGAAAAACAGCGCGGCGATGGCGAGCAGGACCGACACGTTGACCGGCGTGTGCCTGAAGAAATCGGTGAACTGGGCGAGCGCCGGCACGCGCGTCACGGCGCCGATCGGAGCGCTCTCGTCGGAGTTCACGCCGGCGGGCTTCAGGACGCGCGAGATCAGGTAGCCCATCACCGAAACGGCGATGAAGTTGAACAGGATGGTGGTGATCACGACGTGGCTGCCGCGCCGGGCCTGCAGATAGCCTGGGATGAAGGCCCAGAAGGCGCCGAACAGCCCGCCCGAAATGATGATCAGCGGCAGCACGATGGCCCAGTGCAGTCCATTGAGCGCCAGCGCCACGAGGATCACGCCGAGGCCGGCGATATAGGCCTGCCCCTCCGGTCCGATGTTGAACAGACCGGCGTGGTAGGCGAGTGCCACCGAAAGGCCGGCGAAAATGAAGTCGGTCGTATAATAGAGCGTGTAGCCGATGCCGTAGCCGTCGCCAAAGGCGCCCGTCACCATGATGACGATGGCGCGCAGCGGGTTCTGGCCGACCGCCAGAACGATCAGGCCGGCAATGACGAAAGCGAGGACGACGTTGAGGACGGGCAGCAGTGCCACGTCGACCCAGCGGGGCAGCTGACGCATCAGGGCGCTCCCTTGTCGCGGGGGTCCTGCGGGCTCATCTCGGTGAGCGTGCGCTGGATCGGGGTTTCGTGAGCCGGCAATGTGCCGGGTCCGGCTTTGGCCGGGCGGCCGGGATGCGAGCCGGTCATCAGCAGGCCCAGTTCGCCCTCGTCGGCCGTAGCCGGGTCGGTCTCGCCGACGATCTGACCATCGAACATCACCAGAATGCGGTCCGAAAGCGAGCGGATTTCATCGAGCTCGACCGACACGAGCAGGATGGCCTTGCCGGCATCACGCATCTTGATGATCTGATTGTGGATGAATTCGATGGCGCCGATATCGACGCCGCGCGTCGGCTGGCCGACGA
>CAZASR010000047.1:0-18246 GCA_964487765.1 uncultured Devosia sp.
AGGACCGCACGCAGCTCTTCGTCGCCTGCGGTGACGACGATGCGATCGACATCATTGATGTGCAGACGCTCGAAGTCGTCGACTCGGTCCCCACGGGCCCGAGCCCCGAAGTCTTCGCCTTTTCGCCCGACTACAAGACGATCTGGGTGTCGAACGAAGAGTATTCCCAGCTCGAGGCGATCGACCTCGAATCCCGCCTCTCCGTGGCGCAGATTCCGACGGGCGCAGAACCCGAGGGCGTGATCGTCAGCGAGGACGGCAAGACGGTCTATGTCACCTCCGAAGTCGCCGACATGGTGCACGTGGTGGACGTGGCCTCGGGCGCGGTGATCAAGAACATCCTCGTGGGTACCCGTCCGCGGCGCTTCATCTTCACGCCGGACGGCAAGCAGCTCTGGGTGTCGTGCGAGCTGTCGAGCGAGATTTACATCATCGACCGCGCCACCAACGAAATCATCGGCGATCCGCTGTTCTTCGTGCCTCCCGGCTTCAAGCCGGAGGACGTGACGCCGGTGGGCATGGCGATCACGCGCGACGGCAGCAAGATCCTGCTCAGCCTCGGCCGTGCCAATCATGTCGCGATCATCGACGGCACGTCGCATGAGGTGCTGCAATATGTGCTGGTGGGCAAGCGCGCCTGGTCGGTGGATTTGTCGCCCGACGAATCGCTGGCGATCGTCTCGAACGGCCTGTCGGACGACATCACCGTCATCGACATGGCGAGCATGACCGCCACGCAGACGATCCCAGTCGGCCGGGTGCCCCATACGGTGATGATCGATGGGTGAAGCCCGCCACGTCGTCGGCCGCGCTCCTCTCCGCGCGTCCGTCATCTCCGCGAAGGCGGCGGTGACACACATGGTCACGCGGGCGACCGGGACCCCGCCCGTCGGCACGAACGTCCCCCACGCTCCTTCCCATGGAAAGGACATCGGGAGTGCGGATGTCTCGAGCCCGGCTCCACCACATGCGATAGCCCCGAAGCCAGGGTTTCAGGGCCGCGAACGCCGGCGCAAGCGATCCTGGGCTCACGCTTTTGCGGGCCTGTCATTCTGGGCACTGGCCGTGTTCGCGGGCGCGACGATGTCCCTCCCCCCGGCGGCCGCGCAGGACGCTGCCGCCCCGCGCGATGTCAGGATCGGCTATCTCAGTCTCGAATACGATCCGCGCTACGACGAGAAAGTCGTCTATCTCGGCCTCGTGCTCGACCCGCTGACGCCGCCGCTGCCAGGCGCCGTGATGGGCCTCAATGACTTGCAGATTCTCGGCGACGCCGCCGGCTTCAAGGCCAGTCTCGACGAGCAGAAGGGCGCCGATGTCGCGGGGCTCGTCGCCAAGGTGCGGGAGATGAACGCCGCCGGCGACCGCTTCATCATCACCGACCTGCCCGCCGACGTCCTCGACCAGGTCGCGGCGCAGACTCGCGACCTCCCCGTGACGCTGATCAACGCCACCGCGCACGAGGATTTCCTGCGCGAGCGCTGCTATCCCAATTTGCTCCACACCGCCGCCTCGGATCGCCAGCTCGCCGACGCGCTGGTGCAATTGCTGCGGATACGTAACTGGACCAACATCCTCGTGCTCTACGGCCAGGACGAGCGCGACAAGGTGCTGGCCGATGTGTTCACCGCCTCGGCGCAGCGGCTTCGTCTCAACATCGTCGATACCCGCCAGGTGACGCTTTCGACCGATTCCGAGAGCATGGAACAGAACAACACGCTGCTGGTCACCGGGGGCGTCGACTACGACGTCGTCTATATCGCCGACACGCAGGGCGACTACGCGCGCTACCTGCCCTACTCCACGCTGCTGCCGCGGCCGGTGATCGGCTCGACCGGCCTCGAGGCGGCCGAGTGGCACTGGACGTGGGAGCGCGACGGCGCCTCGCAGGTGACCTCGCGCTTCGACAAGCTGACCGGCGAGCATATGGACGCCGCCGAATGGGCCACCTGGATCGCCGCCAAATCGGTCATGACCGCCTATGGCAAGTCGCGCCAGACCAACCCCGGCGAGATCGACGCCTATCTGCGCAGCGAGCGTTTCGGCGTGGATGGCTCGAAGGGCGTGATCATGAACTTCCGGCCCTGGGATGGACAGATGCGGATGCCCATCACATTGTCCACCGCCGACGCCGTCATCGAAGCGGCGCCCCTCGAGGGCTTCGAGCATCAGGTCACGACGCTCGATACGCTCGGTACGGACGAACCGGAGCACGTATGCAAATAACCGCCGGCGCCTTGTGGCTCGGCCTGCTGGCCGTCACGCGGCGCGAGATCATGAAGTTCGCCCGGCAGACGGAGCGGCTGCTGTCGGCGCTGATCCGCCCGGCGCTGTGGCTGCTCGTGTTCGCCACGGGCCTGCATGATCTGCTCGGGCTGTCGATCATTCCGCCCTACCGGACCTATACGCCCTACCAGGAATACATCGTCCCCGGCCTGATCGGCATCGTCATCCTGTTCCAGTGCATGCAGTCCGCGCTGTCGATGGTCTATGACCGCGAGGCCGGGGTGATGCGCGTGATGCTGGTGAGTCCCCTGCCGCGCTCCTTCCTGCTTTTCTCCAAGATCGCGGCCGCGACCATCCTGTCGCTGCTGCAGGTCTACGCTTTTCTCGTTTTAGCCCTGATTTTCCGCATATCTTTGCCGCCATTCGGGTGGATTTCAATTGCGCCGGCGGTGATCCTGGCGGGCCTCATGCTCGGCTCGATCGGCCTGCTGGTGTCCGTCTATACGCCCCAGATCGAGAACTTCGCGGGCATGATGAACTTCGTCGTCTTCCCCATGTTCTTCATGAGTTCCGCGCTCTATCCGCTGTGGAAGCTGCGCGAGGCCGGGGCTTACCCTATCTACTACATTTCTCAGGCAAATCCGCTGACGCACGCGATCGAGCTCATCCGCTTTGCGGCCTATGGGCAGCTCAATTGGCTCGCGCTTGGCGTGGTTTCGGGCTGCACCGTCGTCGCCTTCCTCCTCGCCGCCCACGGCTACGACCCGCAGGCCGGCGCCATCCGCACTGTCCGCCGCGGCTAGGTGCGCCGACATTCCGAAAAGCAATACAACTCATAGACAACACTCTGCCCCATTCGGGTCATGAGTCAGGCACGAGGAAGCCGCAAGACTTCCCACCATTCCCGTGCGTACGGTCCGGATTCGGGCCGCGGCGGGAACGCTCCAGCGCTCCGCGGAAAAAAAACGAGAGTGCAGCGACAACTCGAGTGGAGGATCTCAATGAGAATCTTGAATCTATCGCGTTCTGCCATGGTGGCAGCAGCGCTAGCTCTGGGCGTAGGAAGCTTCGCAGCCGCGGCTGTGGCCGAGGACGTTACCTTCGAGCGTCTGAAAAATGCGGCATCCGAGCCTCAGAACTGGCTGTTGCCTTACGGCGACTACGCTTCGCGTTCCCACAGCGCACTCTCCGAGATCACCAAGGACAATATCGGCGATCTCGAGGTCAAGTTCATGACCGCCATTGGCGGCAGCCAACCGGCTTCGGTGGGCGGCGTCGCTCCGGGGCAGCGCGCAACGCCGCTGGTCAAGGACGGCTTCATGTACGTCCAGAACGCGTGGGATCAGGTCAACAAGATTGACCTCAGCACCGGCCAGATCGTGTGGCAGGCCGATCTCAGCGGCCAGGGCGCCTCGAGCAAGTTCGGCTCGGTCGCGTTGCTCGACGGCTATGTCTACTACGTCTCCCGCAACGACATGATCATGTACAAGCTGGACGACGAGACCGGCGACATCGTGTGGGATGTCGACACCCGCGGTCCCGATAACGTCGCCGGCGCCGAGCGCGCAACCGGCGGCGTGCTGGCGGTGGGCGACAAGATCATCACCAGTGCGGCCGGCCCTGGCATGCGCTCCTGGATCGCTGCGTACAGCGCCGACGACGGCTCTCTGCTCTGGCGCTGGTACACGATCCCGGGACCAGGCGAGCCGGGTCACGAGACGTGGGCCGACGACCACAACGCCTATTTGACCGGCGGCGGCGGCGTGTGGACGACTCCCTCCTACGATGTCGAGAGCAACGCGATCATCTTCGGCACCGGCGAGTCGCAGCCCTGGGCCGATCCGGCCTTCCGCCCGGGCGACAACCTCTACACCAACTCGACCGTCGCCCTCGACGCCGACACCGGCGAGCTCAAGTGGTATTTCCAGGAAATCCCGCAGGAGACCTGGGACTACGACACCGTCAATCCCAAGATGCTCTACGACATCAACTACAATGGCGAGAGCCGCAAGGTCGTGGGCACCTTCTCGCGGAACGGCTTCTTCTACACGCTGGACCGCAACAACGGCTCGTTCATCTACGGCACGGCCTACCGTGACCCGAACTGGACCGCCGGCCTCGACCCGAAGACCGGCAAGCCGGTCGAATATGTCCCGGGTTCGCTGACGCAGGAATACGCTCCGAACGCCGCGCTCAAAGTTGGTGAAGCGCAGACGGCGCAGAACATCTGTCCGTCGCTGGCGACCTCGACCTGGTGGCCGCCGACCTACAATCCGGACACCAATGTCGCCTATGTGCAGGCTATGGATGCGTGCTTCAGCCAGTCCATCGAGGAACACATCGACCCGACCCGCGACGATCTTCAGGGCAATCCGGGCATGTGGGGCGGCGGCAACTTCTGGAAGTTCGACTATGCCTTCCCGAATGCGCCGGGTCTGATCATCGCGGTCAACACCGAAACCGGCGAGAAGGTGTCGGAGACCACCGTCGACTTCCCGACCAATTCGGGCCTGTTGTCGACGGCGTCCGATATCGTCTTTGCGGGCAGCGCCGATGGCCGCCTGATCGCCTATGACGGCTCGACCATGGAAGAAATCTGGTCGTTCAACACCGGCACGCCGATCGGTGCGCCGCCGATCAGCTACGAGGTCGACGGACACCAGTATGTCGCGATCGTCACCGGTGGTGGCGGCACCGGCAGCCCGCTGCTGGCCAACATGCAGAACGCGGCTCAAGTTGTCGTGTTCGGCCTCGACTAGGCCGCTTTGAATGGGGAGGCTCGTGCCTCCCCATTCTCTTGTGGAGAAGACGCCGTTGCGCCTCCGACTTTTCGCCGCCGTTGCGGCCCTCGCTTTCTCTCAGCCTGCTTTCGCCCAGGATATTCCCCCCAAGATCTGGGACGTGCCCTTCGGCACGCCGATCGCCCAGCTCGGCGTCGATTTCGTCGAGCCCGCCTGTGGCACCAATGGGGGTCCACCGAGCATTCAGCTCGCCGGCTTTTCCGATTTTGCCCAGTGCCCCGCCGAGCCCGACGGGCTACGCGAAATCTGGTTCCGTTACGACGACACGATCGAATATCTGGCGCGCGCCGTCCGCAATCCGGTGCAGGCGGTCCGCTTCAACTTCACCAAGATCGCCATGCAGCCCGCGATCCTGTCCTTCCTCGTCGATGATGTCGGGCGCATTCGCGGATACCGCATCCACACCGACCCTGCCGCCGATCCGCGCACCCGCTACGATCACTACACCGCCTCGGCGACGATGCGCAGTGTGCTCGGGCCTGAGGGCTGGGCGTGCGAGGACCTGCCACGCGCCGCAGGCGAGAATGAAATCGAGGGGCAGTTCGTCAAACAACGTTGCACGCTCACGCGCAATGACATCACCGCGATCAACGAAACGCGGTTCTATCTGAAGCCGGGCCAGGCCGTTGTCGATCCCGCTACGGGCAAGCCGATGCTCAATGCGTTTGAGAGCGCGGCCTTTCTCGGCGTCAAGCAGACCAAGCCCTATCCCTCCGATCCGCCCGCGCTCGCACCGGAAGGCGAGGCCCCGCCGCCGGCGACCGATGATGCCGTGGGCCGCTTTCTTGCCAGCCTCACCAATGATTGCCCGGGCTGCGATTTAAGCGGCGCCGACCTTCGCCGCCGCGATCTCACTGGGGCCGATCTGAGCGGGGCCAAGCTCGTGGCGACGAACCTGCATCGCGCCGTCCTGCGGCAGGCCGACTTCACAAATTCCGATCTCGAGCGCGCCGACCTCAACCTCGCCGACATAACCCAGACCAATTTCACCGGCGCCAACCTGCATCAGGCGACATTGTTCGGGGCGCGCGGGCAACAGACGAATTTCTCGCGGGCCAATCTTGCCGCGGTCCGCGCCGGGTCCATAGAAATCCGGCAGGCGACGTTCGACGGCGCCACGATGACGACCGCCGATTTCGGGCAGGCGCGACTCAACAATGCGCGCCTGCTGGATGCCGATCTCAGCGGCTCCTACTTCTACCAGGCCAGTCTCGTGCGCGCGGATCTTACCGGGGCGACGGCAGCGGGTGCCGCATTCAACCAGGCCGTGCTGCGCGACGCCAATCTGAGCCAGGGCACCTTCCGCGACGCGGACTTCCAGGCCGCAACGTTGCTCGGCGCCGACCTCACCGATGCGAACTTCGCGCATGTGCGCTTCGAGAAGGCCAATCTTCGCGAGACCCGGCAGGAGGGCACGGTCTTCACCGGATCGCTGATGCCGGACGGTTCGACGGCCCCCTGAACATGCTTGCGCCGCCCCCAGAGGGAGCGGCGCAAGGAGTGGACCGGAGCGCGCTCAGCGATATGCGGCGCAGGCCGGAGCGTCGGGATCGTCGTAGAACTCGATGCACTGGTCCTTGGTGATGCGGCGCTGGCCGTGGATGCGCGCGCCGATATAGGCGACGAGATCGTCGATCTCCTGATGGCTGAGTGCTGCGCCTGGTACCGCTTCGGGGGGCGGCGCTTCGCCGACCGTGCCGTAGCACTCCTCGGTCCTGTAGGCGCCCTCGAGATTGAACGGCATGGCCGTACCGGGTAGGCCGCAGGCGATGACCTCCCTCGTGGTTTCAAGGTCGAGCGCTGATTTCCTCAGGCTGGGGCCGGCCGGGAAGTGTCCGCCAGGCCCACCCTGGCCGAACTCACCGTGGCAATTGAAGCAGCCGCCGCGGTCCTTCCACACCACGAGGCCCGCCTTGATCTGCTCTTCGGTCGGCTCGGCCGGTTCGGACGGCGTATCCGCCTCGGCCGAGGCAGCCGGTTCGGATGAACTGGCAGCGTCCTGCGCGAGGGCAGAGGTGATGGAGAAGCCTGCGACGGGGGCGAGGCAGAGCGCGGCGCTCACCGCCAGCGTCAACGCGGCGCGCGGTAGGAAAGAGATGGTCGGCATTGATGGTTCCGGATGGTTCGGCATTGGCAAGACCTCGCATGACGGGGTTGATACGGCATGACCCGTATGGGTCAAATCACGGGAACCTGACTAGTTCCCTCTATTCGGCGGCAGGTTTGAACCGCTGCAGATCCTCGGGCACGAGATGGGAGTTGAACATCCGCGCCGCCGGCTGGCGGACGAGGAGCTGGATGAGTTCCGACTGGCTGTGCGTGCCGGTCTTCTCGAACACGGATTTCAGGTGCCGCCGCGCTGTCTCGGGCGAAATCGCAAGTGCGATACTCGCCTTTTGCAGCGAGCGGCGGTGCACGAGCATCCGCACGAAGCGGGCCTCGCCATTGGTCAGCCGGAAGAGCTGGGTGAGCGTCGACTCGGGTGGACAGATCACCCAGTCGGGATCGGTGAGAACGAACAGCACGGCACCGTCCCCGTGCGCCGGATCGCGCCATTCGGATGGCACGGTCGTCATCATCGCCGACAGGGGCCTGTCGGCGAAGTAGCGCTCGATGCGCATCGGCAGCGGTTCACCCGGATTGCCGCGCGCGAGAAAGCTCTCGACGTCGAGCCGGCCATTGGCCGTGTGGAGCGAGTCGAGCTGCATGTGGAGCCCGTCTTCGGCCGCAATCAGCGACTGCGCCAGCGCATTCATGCGCAGCACGCGGCTATGCCGGTCGAGGAGCGCCAACCCGTAGGGCAGGCTTTCGAAAATCTGCGGTTCGGCGGGGCGTGCGAGCCGGTCCTCGATCTCAAGCGCCCGGGTCAGGTGCTCGACGATATGGCGCATGGCCGCCAGCTCGGTGTCGGAAAATACCGGCTGGTGGCTGTAGCGCGTGACGCAGAAGAAGCCCACCTGGTTGCGCCGCGTGGTAAACATCACATGCACGGCGTGGCCGATGTCGATGGCCTCCAGCGTTACCTTGTAGAACGGCGATTTACCAATGAACGGATCGGAGCGCATGTTCTGCACGACCGAGAGCTCGCCGCGAGGCAACCGCCAGGCGCGCTCCATCAGCAGATCCTGCCCTTCATAAGTCCCGCAGGCGACGTGCGACACCACATAGCAAACACCACTGATCCGCCCGGTGCCGCGATCCGGCATGTAGGGCGCAATCACCGCATGGACCGCGTCGAACGCCTCGGCCACCTGCTCGACCATCGACTGCCAGCCATGCTTTCCCATCGCCGCGTCATAGGCCATTCCGGCGAAGTCATATGTGATCCTCGGATCGCTCACGGATACCCCCAGTCCTCCCGGCGCCTTTCTACCGCGGGAGGCCGTGTGCCGGGAGAGAAACCGCAGGCCAGCGCGCAAGAGGTCGCTTATCTTGGATATTGCCCGCTCCAATGAGGAGCTTGAACCTTCGTCGATGTGACGAACTGCGCCTTGCGGATGGAGCTGGTTCCGCTAGCGTCGGCCTTTGAGGAGCGCAGCACATGCCGGTCGACCACCCCGATCGCGAGGCGATTACGGAGGAGCTGCATGCGCGCCCGGTCGACATCGTCGATGGACAGGCGCGGGTCCGCCGGCTGGTGCTGGTCATCGCGACGCCGGGCGGCGTCGAGGCGCTGATCGGGCGCTACAATGCGTTCTCCGCCGCCCGCGGCATCGCCCCGATGCCGCGCGGCGTCAGGCAGGCGAGTTTCGTCGTCGGCGCACGCGCCGTGACGTGGGAGTTCCACACCGAATTCGTCACCATCACCTGGCGCGCGCCGCTCGATGATTCCGAGAACTGGCCCACCGACATCGGCCTCGAGCTTGTGGATGACGCGAAACTGATCGCGGCCACGCGCATCGATGTCATCGGCGCGCGCGAGATCCCGGCGCATATGCTTCCGCAGTTCAACGTCTCGAGCCTGTGCGTCTCGCTGGTCGAGGACGGGACCGCGCAGATCGCCACGGACTATGTTCCTGATGCCGAGGGCTACACCCGGCTTGAATTTGCCGCCGGTGGCCTGACGCCGCTGCGCCGCTCGATCATCGTGCGGCGGCTGCTCGAGATCGACACCTATCGCAGCATGGCCATGCTCGCCCTGCCCCTCGCGCGTCGAACGGCGCCCGACCTCGCCGAAGCCGAGCGCGACCTGACTGCACTGATCGAAACGCTCGCCGGCGCAACGACCGGCGATGCCATCCAGGCTGCGCTCGACGCCTTGCACCGGCTCTCGATCCGTTCGGGCCAGTTGTCGGAACGCCTCGATTACCGCTTCGCCGCCGCCAAGGCATATGGTCGGATACTCGAGGCACGGCTCGAAGGGCTTCGCGAAGGACCGACCGCGCTCGGCTCGACCATCGGCCGCTATCTGGGCAATCGCGTCGATCCGGCTCTCGCTACGTGTCTTGCCATCGAGAAGCGACTGGAGATGCTGACGGCCAAGATCGAACGTGCAATCGAGCTGCTCAACGTGCGCATCGGGCTGGATCTCCAGATCCAGAACAAGTCGGTGCTCGAAACCATCGCCCGCACGGCACAGAGTCAGTTCCGCCTGCAGGCGACCGTCGAGGGCCTGTCGGTTATCGCCATCAGCTACTACGCCCTGGGCATTCTGGGCTACGTCCTGTCCGGCCCGCTCGAATTCGCGCATTTTGACAAGGCTTTGGCCATCTCGCTGGCTGCCCCCGTCACGCTGCTCGTGGTCTGGTGGTCCATCCGCCGCCTGCGGCGCATCCATTTCGGCTGATCGCGAAAGCAGCGGCTGGCGACGAGGGGGCTACATGCGCTATCGAGTCGACATTATCGCGGCCGCCGGCTGCGCACGCCGGAGTGATTCAACATGAGCCCTGCGGGAGCCATTCCCAGATTCGATCTCGTCCTCAAGGGCGGCCGCGTCATCGACGAGCGCACCGGTCGCGACGACATCGCCGATCTCGGTATCGCCGGCGGGAAAATTGCGGCCGTGGCGCCGAACCTCGAGCCGGGCGGCGCGAGGGTGCGCGACGTGCGCGGGCTGATCGTTGCGCCGGGGCTCATCGACATCCACACGCATGTCTACCACAAGGCGACCTCGCTCAGTGTCGATCCTGGCCTCGTCGCACGCCGCTCGGCCTGTACGACATTGATCGATGCGGGCAGCGCCGGGGCCGGCAATTACGACGGCTTCCGCGACTATGTGATGGCGCAGTCGCCCTACCGCATCCTGGCTTTCCTCAACATCTCCTTTCCTGGCATTTTCGGCTTCGACAAGGGCCTGTTCATCGGTGAAGCGACGCTCGCCGACATGCTGCCGGTCGATCGCTGCGTCGCCAAGATCGAGGCCAATCGCGACCGCATCATCGGCGTCAAGGTACGCATCGGCGGCGCCGCGACGGAACCCCTCGGCATTCGCGCGCTGGAGCTCGCGCTCGAGGCCGCCGAGCAGGTGGGCCTGCCGCTGATGACTCATATCGGGGGACCGCCGCCCAGCTATGCCGAAGTCGTCTCCATGCTGCGGCCGGGCGATATCCTCACGCATTGCTACCGCCCCGCGCCGAATTCCGCGCTCGGTGAGGACGGTCGCATCCTGCCCGAAATCCGCGCCGCGCGCGAACGCGGGGTGCTGTTCGACGTGGCGCACGGCATGGGCGCATTCGGCTATGAGAGCGTGGAGGGTGCCCTCGCCGACGGCTTCCTGCCCGACCTCATCTCGTCCGACGTGCATGTGGTTTCGGTAGAGGGGCCGGGCTTCGACCTGCTTCACACGATGAGCAAGCTGCTCAATTGCGGCGTGCCGCTGGGCGAGATCATCGGCATGTCGACGAGCCGCCCTGCACTGGCGGTGCGGCGACCCGATCTCGGGCATCTCGGTGTCGGCGCCGTTGCCGACATCACGGTGCTGCGCGAGATGGAGACGGACTATGTCTTCAGCGACGTGGTGGGGGCGACGCGGCAAGGCGGCACCATGCTGCAGCCGATCGCCTGCTACCTTGCCGGGCGCGAGATGGAGGTGACGACGCGGCCTTTCGAGGCCCCCTATCTTTTCGCCAACCCGCATCCGCGCCACGACCACGAGCATTGAGGCACTAAGCCGGCCAGATGACGGCCGGCGGACATAGCTCCTCGGCGGCAAGTGGTCTGCTTGTGCCCGTCGTCGCGCATGCTACTCACACGGAACCGCGCTGCTGCGGTCTCAGGTGCCCCTATGCCCAACGATATCCCCCCGGAGCTCTTCCTCAGCGACCAACAGAAACGGTGGTTCACGCACGACCGCTTCGGCATGTTCATTCACTGGGGCCTCTATTCGCTGGCGGCGCGGCACGAGTGGGTGAAGAGCCGCGAAGAAATCGACGACGCGACCTACCAGAAGTATTTCGAGAACTTCGATCCCGACCTTTACGATCCAAAGGAGTGGGCGCGACTCGCCCGCGAGGCCGGCATGAAATATGTGGTGCTGACGGCCAAGCACCATGAAGGTTTCTGCCTGTGGGATAGCAAGGCTACCGACTACAAGGCGACCAACACACCCTACGGCCGCGACCTGCTCGGCCCGTTCGTTGAAGCGTTCCGCGCCGAAGGCCTCAGGATCGGCTTCTACTATTCGCTGCCCGACTGGCACCATCCCGACTTCACCATCGACATGTACCATCCGCTGCGCAACCGCGAGGATGCGGCCGAGCTCAACAAGAGCCGCGACATGTCGCGCTATGCGGCCTATTTGCGGGCGCAGGTGACCGAACTCCTCACCGGATACGGCCAGATCGACCTCATCTGGTTTGACTTCAGTTACCCGGGTCGCACCTATAAGGGCCTGCCCGGTAAGGGCCGCGACGACTGGCAGAGCCTCGAGCTCGTGAGGCTCGTGCGCAAGCTCGCACCAGGCATCATCGTCAACAACCGGCTCGACCTCGACACCGATACGCCGGACATGATCACGCCCGAGCAATACACGCCGCGCACGCCGCCCACGATCAACGGCCGGCCGGTCACCTTCGAGATGTGCCAGACCTTCTCGGGCTCGTGGGGCTACTACCGCGACGAAGAAAGCTGGAAGAGCGAGGCGCAGCTCGTCCAGATTCTGATCGACGGCGTGGCGCTCGGGGGCAACCTCCTGATGAATGTCGGCCCCACGGCGCGCGGCACATTCGACCAGCGCGCCATCGACGCGCTCGATGCCTATGGGCGCTGGATGCGCCTGCATGCCCGCGCCATCTACGGTGCCGGCCGCTCAGCCTACACGGCGCCCGACGGGTGCCGCTACACGCAGAAGGGCAACCGACTCTATCTCCACATTTACAACTGGCCAAACCAGTATCTCCACCTCGACGGCCTCGCCGGGAAGGTCAAGTACGCACAGCTCCTCAACGATGCGAGCGAGGTGCTGTCGGTGGGCGCCAGCACCGATCCGCACTTCGTGCCACCGGTCGGCGAGAGCACGTTGACCCTGATGCTGCCGGTCAGGAAGCCGGACGTGGTGGTGCCGGTGGTCGAGTTGATCCTTGAGGACGAATGACGATGACCACCATCCGTAAGGACACGATCCACCTGCCGATGTCGCGCCTTGGGCCGCCGAGCAACCTGCCGCGCTTCCGCTGGCAGCAGCCAATGCCCAACCGCGAGACACCACCAAACTTCGGGCTGTCGGAGGACGAAAGCCGGCATGGCTTCGAGTGGGGCGTGGATTCGATCCTGCCCTATCAGGTGTCGGACGATTACGACCGCGAGCTGCGCGACGGCGAACTCGAGGTGCTGGTGCTGGAGAATAGCCGCCTGCGCGCCGTCATCGCACCCTCGCTCGGCGGCCGGATACTGGAGCTCAAGGACCTCACGACCGGCCGCGACCTCGTGTTCCGCAATCCCGTGCTCCAGCCGGCAAATCTTGCGGCGCTGAACGGCTGGTTCTCAGGCGGCATCGAGTGGAATGGTCTCATTCCCGGGCATACGCCGTTCACCTGTACACCGGTATTCGCTGGCATGCGGGAAACAGCGCGTGGTCCGATCCTGCGCATCTACGAGTTCGACCGCATCGTCGAGGCGACGTGGCAGGTCGACCTGTTCCTGCCGGCGGACTCGGCCGTCCTTTTCGCGCACGGCCGCATCATCAATCCGGCGGCCGAGACGCGGCTCGCCTATTGGTGGACGAATATCGCAGCGCCGATGCGGCCAGGGACCCGGGTCCTGAGCCCGGCAGACTACTCCATCGAACACATCTGGCCAGGCAACAATCTGGGCCGCTGCGATTTTCCGCGGGCGGGTTGGGACGCGTCCTATCCGGAGCAATGGGAAAACGCGACATCGGTGTTTTTCCGCGCTCCCGCGGCGCCGCGCCTGTTCATCGCGTCGGTCGATCGCGAAGCCTATGGCCTGCTGCAGACCGCGACGCCGGAGATGGGCGGCCGAAAGTTCTTCTATTTCGGCAGCGCCGCGGGCGGGCAGAACTGGATGGACTACCTGTCCCGGCCTGGCGAGGGAAACTATCTCGAGATTCAAAGCGGCATCACGCCGACGCAGAACCAGCGCTTCGAGCTGATGCCTTCCGAAGAGCGCGAGTGGACGGAAGCCTTCATGCCCGTGCAACTCGATGCCGCCACGGCGCATGACGGCAACTATCGAGCCGCCGTCGCGCATGCGGCGGACGCGCTGGAGGATCTGCTGCCGGCCGGGACGCTGGCGGAGGCTGACGCATTTCTCCGCGAGCAGGCGCGGCTGCCTCTTGACCGCCGCTACTCCGCGGGCGCGCCCTGGGGCGCGCGGCAGGAGCGGCTGCTCGCCCGCAGGCTTGCCGAGGGTCTCGACTTCAACGTGGATCGTCCGGGGGATTTTTGGGACGATCTCGTGGACGGCGGCGTCGCAACCGAAGCGAATCTGGCGGGGATGCCGAACGGCGTCGCCCTATCATCGGTCTGGGTCGACCGCCTCGCCGCCAGCGCGAAGACGCAGGGTATGAGTTGGCTGCATGCACTCATGCTGGCGACCGCCGCGCTCAACCGCGATGACCGGGAGGCGGCGCGCGAGGACGTCGCCAGGTCACTCGCGCTCAGCCCGAGCTGGGCCGCGCATCGACTCGCCGCGCTGCTCGCCACGGACACCGAGGCGGCAACGGCGAGCTACGCGCGGGCTTGGCGCATGGGAGACGCCCCGCCGGAGCTGGCCGTCGAGATCGCACAGCATTTCATGGCGGCGCACCGTTCGGCCGAGCTCAAATCCTTCGTCGATGCCCTGCCGCCGGCAATCCGCGAGCACGAGCGCATCATCCTCGCGCGTGCCCTCGTGGCGGCCGATGATGGCGATCTCGACGAGCTCGAGCGCTTGCTGTTCGGCCGGCCCTTCGCGACGATCCGCGAAGGCGAGACGCTGCTCTCCGATTTGTGGGTCCGTCTGCGTCGCGGTCGGCTCGGCGTTCAGCTCGGCCGCGTCGCGACGCGCGACGAGATCGAGGCCGACCTCAAGGCCCATCCGGTCCCCCAGGCGCTCGATCTGCGCATGCACGAACTGGAACCTGGCAAGCCCTACTAGCCGCGCGCGGTTCGCTCGCGGATCGAGGCGGCAATCGTGTCGAGCATCGCGTCGTCGACGTCGATGCCAACCGAGCGGAGGGCGATAACGACGGCGCCGATGGAGCCATCGGCGGCAATGCGCACCACCGGCTCGTGTCCCGCCCCGCGGATATGCGCTTCAATGCTGGCCGGCAGTCCCGTGAGATGGGGGATGACGCCACCCCCTAGCGCGACGGGCCCAGGTCTGGCCGGATCGAACACGTGCTCGAAATAGGACAGCAGCCAGCGCTCGGCTTCGGCGAGGAGGCGCGCGGCGACGGGATCGTTGCGGTGCGCAATGACGATGGGCGCAAATCGTGCCAGCTCGATCGGGCGCTGCGCGTAAACGGCGTCGATGAAATCCTGGAGCGGTGCCGCGCGGCCATAGCGCCGTTCGCCGGACCATGTCACGCCCATGGCCTCGAGCAGGGCGGGGGTGAGCGCCGTCGGTTCGCCGCGCTCCTCGATGGCCGCAACGACGGCCCGCGCCGCCTGTTGGCCGAGCCAGTAGCCCGAGCCATTGTCGCCGAGCAGCCACCCGGCCGCATCGACGACGTTCACGATGTCGCCGTCGCCGATGCGCACGGCCCCCGCGCCCGTGCCACATACCACGCAGTATCCATCGGCGGCAGCGGTGATCGACGCGAACATGGCGCGCAGATCGCCGGAAAACATGATCGGTCCGCGGAGGCCCACAGCCCGGAAAGCGGCATCCAGCCTGTCGACCGCGACACGGCTTCGAGGCCCCGCCAGCGCGATCAGGGCGACGCGGATATCGAGGGCTTCCGCGGCCTGCGCGACGGCTGCCTGAACCGCCGAGATCATGGCGGCCGCCGCCAGCTCGGGCGTGTTCGAGGCGGGATTGCCGCCGCGGTCGCGCCCCTGCCCGAGGCAGCGCCCGGTTTCGTCCACGAGGTAGGCGCGTGAGGTCGAACCGCCCACGTCGATGGCGAGGAGAGCCGTCTTCATCCGTCATTAACCCGCTTGCAATCCACCGACCGGGTGATAAGAATTGTTTTCACGGTCAGGGAGGAGCTCCTGATAGTGATTTTCAGGATGTGGGTTCGATAGCACAGATGACCACCGCGGCAAAGACGTTCAGCGTGCTGGACCGCATCAAGACCTTGCAGTCTCGGATGCCGGCCACGATGGCGAAAATTGCGGCCGTCCTCGTCGACGATCCCACGGCTCCCCTCCACCAGTCGATTACCGATCTTGCAGAGCACGCCGGAACCTCCGCGGCGAGCGTCACCCGCTTCTGTCGCATGCTCGGCTATAGCGGCTATGCTCCGCTCCGCGTTGCCGTCGCCGAAGATGTCGGCCGCGGCGGCGCACAGGATGCATGGATCGCCGATATCGGGCGTTCGTTCGGGCCGCACGACCCGCCCGACCAGATCCGCCGCTCGCTGCTCAACACGCATGTGATGTCCCTGCAGACGACGGCCGGTCTCCTCGACATGGCGGCAGCGCTGCGCGTGGCCGGGCGGATCGCGAAAGCCCGTCATGTCGATGTCTATGGCGTCGGCGGCAGTGCCCTCACGGCGCTCGAAACCGAAGCGCGGCTCTATCGCATCGGCATCAATGTCCACACCTGGGCCGAGGTGCATAACGGGCTTACCAGCGCCGCCATCCTCGACGATCAATGCGTGGCGATCGGCATCTCGAATACCGGCCGCACCGAAGAAACCATCCAGATGCTGACGCTGGCCAAGGCCTCCGGCGCCCACACGGTGGCGATCACCGGCAATCCGGAATCGCCGCTTGCGCGCGTCGCCGACGAGATGCTGATCGCCGCTGCGCCCGAGGGCTATCTGAAACCTGCGGATCTTTCGGCGCGGCACTGCCAGCTCTTCGTCGTCGACCTTCTTTACCTGTTGATCGCGCAGTCGAATTTCGACCGCACCACGCGGCTGCTGGCGGCGTCCGGCGCCGCCGTGGCGCCACGCCGGCGGCCGTTGCGCAGCGCCCCCTCGTTCCGGCCTGCCGCGCGCTCGGCTGCACATTTGTCCAAAGAAGCGAGCTGATGATGCCCGATTTGACTGCCCAGTTTCTGCACGAAGTCACGAGCCGCCTCGAGCGCCTGGCGGGCCCCAACAAGGCCATCGACGACGCCGTTGCGCTGGTTGCCGACAGCCTCGAGGCCGGTGGCGTCGTGCAGGCCTTCGGCACCGGGCATTCGGAAGCCTTCGCTATGGAGATCGCGGGCCGTGCCGGCGGGCTGATCGCCACCAACCGCATTGCGCTGCGCACGCTGGTGCTGCGCGGCGACCGCGACGTCGCCGAACTTGGCGGTGCCGAATTCGAGCGCGACCCCAATGTCGGCGAGAACCTGCTGGCACTGTTCGATATCCAGCCCAACGACGTATTCATGATCGCCTCGAATTCGGGCGTGAACGGCTCGATTCTCGGCGTGGCGCTGGCCGCCAGATCGCGCGGCCACAAGGTGATCGCCATCACCAGTCTCGACCATACGATGAAGGTTACGCCCAAGCATCCGAGCGGCAAGCGGCTCAGCGAGGTCGCGGACATCGTCATCGACAATCTGGCGCCGTTCGGCGACAGCACCATGCAGCTCGAAGGGGGGATTGGCGTTGGCCCGGTTTCCTCGCTCACTGCAGCCTTTATCGCCCAGCGCATCACCATCGGCGTGGCCGAGACGATGCGCCAGCGCGGTAAGACGCCGCCCGTCTACATCTCAGCAAATATACCGGGAGGCGATGAGCACAACCGTGCTCTCGAAGATCTTTACGGCGAGAGGATTCGCAGGGAAGCGTAAGCACCTTGCCGACCCGCTCGACGTGAGGTGAACTAGTCCAAGCGACAAGGGAGAAACTAAATGACTAAGAGGACTTTCGACCGCCGCACGTTCCTGAAGGGGACGACGGCACTCGCGGCGGCGGCGCCGTTCGCCGGGCTGCTGGGGTCCACCGGCCGTGCCTTCGCGCAGGATGCGGCCAATCCGTTCGGCGTGGCCGAGGGCTCGACCGTCGACGCGGTGATCTTCAACGGTGGCTACGGCATCGACTATGTCGAGTTTGCCCGTGACCTCATGGCGAAGAACCACCCGAGCCTGACGATCAACGTGGCGCCCTCGACGCAGATCGCGACCGAGCTGCAGCCGCGCTTCCTCGGCGGCAACCCGCCGGACCTGATCGACAATTCGGGTGCCGATTCCATCGGCTTTGCCGCGATCATCGACCAGCTCGAGGACATGAATGGCGTCCTCGATGCACCCAGCCTCGAGGGTATCACCATCCGCGACACGCTGTTCGGCGGCGTCGAGAAGCCCGGCACCTTCGGCGACAAGTTCGTGGCGCTCAATTACGTCATGACCGTCTACGCCATGTGGTACTCGGCGCAACTGTTCGAGGACAATGGCTGGACCCCGCCGACGACCTGGGCGGAAGCCATCGAGCTGGGCAAGCAGGCCAAGGAAAAGAACCTGTACCTGCTGGGCTGGGGCAAGGAAGCCGCGACCTACTACCGGACCACCGCCGTCGCTTCGGCGATCAAGGAAGGTGGCGACGAGGTGCGTCTCGGGGTGGACAACTTCACGCCCGGCTTCTGGTCGCATCCGGCCTTCCAGGCGGTTTTCAATGCCCTCTACGAAATCATCCAGGGCGGCATGATGAAGCCGGGCGGCTCGGGCACGCAGTTCACCGCGG
>CAZASR010000048.1:0-18164 GCA_964487765.1 uncultured Devosia sp.
CACAACCCTCCGCTCAATCTCGAAAAGGGGGTCCCTCTTCAACGCCTATACGGGGGCCCGTTTGCGCGCCGTTTGACAAATTCGGGGGTGAATGGTTGTTTTTGCGCCAAGTTTACGCAAGGTTTAGTTGTTTTCCGAAGGCTCAAACCGTCAGTCGAAGCCGAAAAATGAGGGCCAGTGCAGTCTTCTTGCGATGCAATTATCCACGGCATCGGCATGGGGAAGGCGTGCTCACCGAAGCGCCGCGCACAGGCGCCAAGGAGGGAAATGGTAGTGGCCAGCGGTTATCCGCTCGCGATCCCGCCCCGTTCGGGCCTCGCTTTCTCTCCGAGACATTCTCCGTGATACCGTTCCACAGCCAGACCCACGCAGTTCCGCGCCGGATCAAGGCCGATGGAAGAAAACCGTTCAAATACAAGAGACTGCGTGGCGGGGGCCGTTTTCTCGGGCGAGCGGTTCCACACGGTAACCGCAAAGCCCGCGCTCAAGAGGCGCAACGCCATCGGCGCGCCCATCAGGCCAGTGCCCAGGAAAGCGATACGCGTGGTCATGAACACTCGGCCTCCAGGCTGTCGATCCAATCAAGCCCGGCAAGGGTGCCGGCCACGGGCCGATATTCGCACCCCACCCGCCCCGGATACCCGCTTCGGTCAAGCAGGGAGAATATCTCCCGCAAGGGCAATGCCGGAGACTTTGGCTCATGCCGGTCGGGAACGCCGGCGATCTGCATGTGGTGAACCAGGGGCAGCAGTGCCGCCAGCCGATCGAGAACGGCCCCGTGAATCTTGTGGCAATGATACAGGTCGAATTGCAAGCCAAGACCGGGCACCGCGTTCACGATGCTGGCCGCCATATCGAAATCGTCCAGAAAATAGCCCGGCATGTCCTGCCGATTGATCGGTTCGATCAGCACGGTAACGCCATCGGCGGCGGCAAGCGCGCAGGCCGCTTCAAGATTGCGCCGATAGGTGCGAAGCGCCAGCGGATCAGCGGCGTCTGCGATCCCCGCCATCACATGCAGATTGCGCGTGCCGATGGCGCGCGCATAGGCAAGCGCCGTTTCGATCGAGCGCTCGAAAAGCCGTTCGCAACCAGGCAACGCCGCAAGGCCCCGATCGCCCCCCTCCCAATCGCCGGCGGGACAGTTGAACAGCACCACTTCAAGGCCGCTGTCGCCGATACGTTTCGCCACGGCATCGATCGAATGATCGTAAGGAAAAAGAAACTCGACGGCGGTGAAGCCAGCATCGGCGGCCACGGCGAAGCGGTCGAGGAAAGGCCACTCGCCGAAGAGGAAGCCGAGGTTGGCCGCAAGACGGCGTTGTTGCAGGGAAGACATCGAGAGGTTTTCCGGAAGATGCAGCGCAATACGCCGACAAACGAGAGGCGAGAGGCGAGAGGCGAGATTAGCAAAGTTTATCGCTCGCACCAGTTTGCCGACATACCCTCGCCCCTTCCTCTCCGCATCACGATGCGCCGAGCGCTGGCGAGCCGCGTCGAGCAGCGCTGGCCCACCAGCCTCCGCGCGGTGTGGTTTACGCCGGTTCCCGCGCCGCTTTCTCCAGAACCTCGGAATACATGCGAAGCAACTCGCTCGCCGCCGGCGATCGCGATCTCCTCGCGAGCGAATAGGAAAAGAACTCCAGCGAGGCCGGGGGCAAGTCATCAGGAAGCGGCTGGTAACGCAGCCTGCCCTCATCGACCTCTTCGGCGACAAGAGCGGGACAGGTCAGCCAGATGGCGTCCGTCCTGGAGACAAGCGTCGAAAGAATTCCGGCGTCTTCGACGATCTGGACGCTTGTGCCCATGCGGTCGCACACCTGCGATATGAGCTGGTTCATTGTATTTTCGATGCTGGAAACCAGTATCGGGAAGCGGTCTGCGGAACCGCTGAGCAGGGCATGCCCCGGCCTGACGACCAGCCCGATCGGCACCTTTCCGAGCGTCTCTATCTTGACCGGCATCACATCAGGAATGGTCCATATCGAACTCGCTCCTGAACAGACGAAGAACTCGATCTCTCCCTGAGCCAGCATCAGGTACAGCGGCTCGAAATCGCGGATCAGGATTTCGTGCGTAAAACGCGGGGTTTTGGCAAGGCGCGGCGGCAGGGTTGCTCCCACCAGCAGATGCGCGGCCATGTTGGTCAAGCCCAAGCGAATCCGGCCTTCCGTTCCCTTGGCGGCAAAGGTGATCTGGTTAGTGAAATCCGCGGCGTTGGTCAGGAGCACTTCGGCCTTGGCCACCACCCAGCGTCCCTGGTCGGTAAGCCTCACGCCCGATTGGTCGCGGTCGAACAGGCGCATCCCCATGTCTCGTTCCAACGACTGAATCGCGCGCGTCAGAGCAGACTGCGAAAGGCCCAGTTCCATCGCCGCACGCGAATAGCTGAGCCGTTTCGCGAGCACGACGAGATAGCTCAGTCGCCGAAACTCAAACATTATGCACCCAATGCATCAAAGATATGATTGGTATTCATTGGACGCCGACTGCGCGGTTTGCAACCCTTACGCGCCGCTGAAAACAGCACCGATTCGGGAGGGGGCGGGATTATGTCTGGTTTTTCACATCTGCTGTCGCCCGGCCGGATCGGCACGTTGGAACTGGGCAACCGCCTGTTCCAGACGGCGATGGGCACCAATCTCGGCAATGCCGATGGCACGGTCAGCGACGACAGCGTGGGCTTCTATGCCGCGCGAGCGGCAGGGGGCGCAGCGCTGCTGACCATGGGCGCGGTCGGCGTCAGCTATCCGCACGGCCAGTGCCAGGTAGGACAGATCGCCATTTCCGACGATGTGTTTCTGCCGGGCCTCAAGCGCCTGACCGATGCCGTCCACCGCAACGGCGGGCGCGTTTCGGCGCAATTGCACCATGGCGGCTTGTCCGCTGCCTGCGACTATGTGGCGGCGCGCGCCATTCCCGTGCCGTCGATGCCATTGGCAGGCGGCGGGACGGCCATGAAGGACGTGCTGCTTCCCGAAGAGCGCAATTCCCCCCTGGCCCATCCCACCGCGCCGCCCTTGCTCAAGGTAATGGACGCCGAGGCCATCGCCGGCCTTATCGAGGATTTCGCCAGCGGCGCGGCGCGCGCCGTGGAAGCCGGCTTCGACGCGGTCGAGGTCCACGCCGCGCATAGTTATGTGCTCCACTCCTTCCTGTCGCCAGCCGAAAATCGCCGCGAGGACGGCTATGGCGGATCGCCCGAAAACCGCGCGAGGTTGATGCGCGAGGTGCTGGAAGCGATTCGCCGACGCATCGGCCCCGATTTCCCGATGCTCTGCAAAATCAACGCCGCTGAATTCTTCATCGATGGCGGCGTGACTCTGGACGACGTGCGGGTCACCGCGCGCATCGCCGAAGCGGCCGGCGCGAACGCGATCACGGTAAGTGCGATCCACAACTACGGCATCGCCCGCGCCAGCTTCTCGTCCTATCTGCCGCACGAACCCGGCAAGCTCCTCCCTCTGGCCAGGGCCGTGCGCGAGATCGTCTCGATCCCGGTGGTGGCGGTCGGCCGCATCGACCCCGAAACAGCCGACCGGGCGATTGCCAGGGGCGAGTTCGATTTCATGGCGATGGGGCGCAAGCAGATCGCCGACGATGCCTTCACCAGCCACCTCGCCACAGGTGGCCTGAGCGCCGTCCGACCCTGCATTTACTGCTACGCCTGCGTCAGCCAGGTCATGCTGCAACAGCCATTGCGCTGCGCGGTCAATGGCGATGTCGGTTTCGAGAAGGACAACCTCCTCGCCCCCGCGCAAACCGCGCGCGCGGTGGTGGTGGTAGGCGGCGGGCCAGGCGGGATGGAAGCGGCTCGCAGGCTGACGCTGCGAGGGCATCGCGTGACGCTGCTCGAAGCATCGGGCGAGTTGGGCGGCACCGCGCGCATCGCAGCCATCGCCTATGCGCCCAACGGGGATTTCGTAGACTGGCTCAAGGCCGAACTGGCCAGGTTGAGCGTGGACGTGCGCCTGAATACTTCCGCCAATGTGGAGGCCATCACAGCGCTGGCCCCCGATGCGGTGATCGTCGCGACCGGAGCGATCCGGCAAGCGCCCGCCATACCGGGCAAGGATCGCCCACATGTTCATGACGCCGCCTCGCTACGCGCGCTGCTGCTCGGCGAGGCCGGCGAAGGCGCCAAGGACAAGACCTCGCTGACCCAGCGTGCCGCCATCGGCGCGGCGCGCGCATTGGGCGTGACCAAAAACGCGAATCTCGTCCGCAAGGCGAGCCGGTTGTGGATGCCGGTCGGCGACCGGGTGGTCATCATCGGCGGAGAGCTGGTCGGGCTTGAGCTTGCCGAGTTTCTGCACGAGCGCGGGCGGCATGTCAGCGTGGTCGACGATATCGAGCAATTCGGACGCGGCCTGTCTCCCGCGCGGCGCGCCGTCATGCTCGATGAAATGCCGCTCCTTGGCATCGCCCTCCACGAAGGCGCCAGCGACATCAGCATTGAGGACACATCCGTCAGCTTCACGACCAGAGCAGGCGAAGCAACCGAACTGGCATCCGACACCGTCATCATCGCCAAGGGCGCGCTGCCCAATACGGGGCTTTTCGATGAGCTGATATCCATTGGCGTCGACGCCCACATGGTCGGCGATTGCCAGGGCGTCGGCTACATCGCCGGCGCGGTACGCAACGCCGCCGACGTCGCCGCCGCGATCTGACCGACCGATAGGGGCATACATGACACAGAAGGGGATCGCGACCGGCGTTGCCGTCATCACCGGGGCCTCGGGCAGCATGGGGCAAGCGACCGCGCGGGCGCTGTTCGCCATGGGCTGGAGCGACCTGCTGCTCTGCGACCTGAGCGAGGAGCGGCTGGAAACGGTGGCCGGGCCGCTTCGCGCGGAAGGGGCGACGGTCTCGCTGTGTGCAGGCGACGTTGCCGGACCGGACTATCCTGCGCGGATCGTCGCCGCGCTCGGCGGGAGGCAGATCGCCGCGCTGGTGCATACCGCTGGCCTGGGGCCGCACCAGGGCGATCCCGCCAGGGTGATCGACGTCAATCTGGGCGCGACGGGCCGACTGGTGGGCACCATCCGCGGGCACATGGCGCCAGGTTCGGCGGCGGTGCTCGTCGCCTCCAACTCGGCGCGGTTTCCAAACAAGCCGGAAGCCGCAACGGCCTTTACACAGCCATGGCCGGCCGAAGGGCTTTCCGCGCTATTGCCGTTCGCGCCAAGCCAGGTCGAGGCCTACCCGCTGTCAAAGCTGGGCATCATCGCGCTGGTGCGACGGGAAGCAAAGGCGTTTGGGCTGCATGGCGCCAGGCTCGTTTCGCTGTCGCCAGGGGCGACCGACACCGACATGTATCACTTCGAAGCGAGTGCGGGCACCGGCGATTTCGCGGAAGCCATGATCGCGCAAGCCGGGGTTCCCCGACTGGGGAAGCCCGAGGAGATCGCGTCAGTGGCCGCTTTCCTGTGCTCACCCGCAGCCAGCTTCATCACCGGAACCGACATCCTCGTGGACGGCGGCCAGACCGCCGGCATGGGCTTTTGACGCCTCCGTCCGGGGCCGACCGATCACCAGACTTTTCACATTGACCAACCAGGGAGGACAACCATGACTGCACGAGCAGCTTCTCGACTATTGGCGACTACCGCCTTTCTATTGTGCCTTTCATCTCCGGCGATGGCCGCTCAGGCCGATGATGGAGCCAGCGCGACGGGCGACATCGTCGTCACGGCCCGCCGCGTGGAGGAACGGCTGCAGGACGTGCCAATCTCCATGACGGTGTTCAACCAGCAACAGATCGCGGATCGCAATATCGTCATCGCCAGCGATCTTGCCGCCTATACGCCGTCGCTGTCGGTCAACCAGCGTTTCGGCCCCGAAAAGGCGTCCTTTGCCATCCGGGGCTTCAATCAGGAGGTCGGCACATCCCCGTCGGTGGGCGTCTATTTCGCCGATGTCGTCGCACCCCGCGCGGCGGGCGGCACCGTTTCGGGCAACAGCGTAGGCGCCGGGGCCTTCATGGACCTCCAGAACGTACAGGTTCTCAAGGGCCCGCAAGGCACGCTGTTCGGCCGCAACACCACCGGCGGTGCGCTGCTTCTGGTTCCCCAGAAGCCGACCAGCCGTCTTGAAGGCTTTATCGAAGGGTCCGCGGGCGATTATGATATGCTGCGCGTGCAGGGCGTGCTCAACGTGCCGCTTGCCGACACCTTCAAGGTTCGTGTCGCGCTCGATCGCAACAAGCGGGACGGCTTCATGAAGAACCGTTCGGGGATCGGTCCGGACAGTTACAACGATATCAACTATTTTGCCGGACGCCTCAGCATCCTGGCCGAACTGACCCCCGAACTCGAAAACTACACGATTGCCAGCTACAGCAATTCCTTCGCGAACGGTTACGCCCAACGCAACGTGATTTGCGAGCGGGATCCGACCAAGCTGACGGGGGGGCAATTCCTGACCGCTCAAGCTGGCTGCGACCAGATCGACCGGCAAGCCGCGAGGGGCGATGGCCTTCTGGATGTCGACGTCGACCAGGCCAATCCCTTCGTCAAGATCCGGCAATGGCAGATCGTCAACACCACGACCTGGCAGGCCGGCGATACGCTGACGGTGAAGAATATCGCGAGCTATTCGGAATATCGCGAACGCTCCTCGTGGTCGCTATATGGCGATAACTTCACGGTCACGGCGCCATTCCCGAGCGCTGGCGCCAAGTTTCGCGCCGTCGACATCCATCCCCTCGACGGCAGCGACACCGCCGCCCAATCCACCTTCACCGAGGAACTGCAGCTACAAGGCAACTCCCCCGACGGCAGCTTCAACTGGCAGGCCGGCGCCTATCTGGAACTCAGCCGCCCGCTCGGTTTCAGCGACATGCTGTCGGCGATCTTCCTGGACTGTTCCGACATCCAGACCGTGCAATGCGCCAATCCGATGGGCGTGGGGTTCATTTCCGCATCCTCGACACAGCATAAATTCAACAGCTACGGCTTTTACGCGCAGGGCACCTACCGGCTGACCGAACAGCTCAGCCTGACGGCCGGCCTGCGCTACACGATCGACAAGACCATCGGCATCGGCGAGACTACGCGGGTTGTTCCCGTGCCCGGCGGCGCGCCGCTTCGGACCTGCGACGATACGGTGCGCTTCAGCCAGCCCGACGGCCCCGATGCCGACAACCTGCCCGATCCCCTGTCGGTGATCAGCAAATCGCAATGTCACAACGTGATCGCGGTCAAGTCGAAGAAGCCCACCTGGCTCATCGGCCTGGATTACAAGCCGACACCCGATGTGCTGCTCTACGCCAAATATGCGCGTGGCTACCGGCAGGGCGGCGTCAGCATGACCAACGTCGGCATCGAGACATGGGGGCCGGAAAAGGTCGATACCTACGAACTGGGGGCAAAGACCTCTTTCCGGGGTACGGTCAGCGGCTATTTCAACGTTGTCGCGTTCTATAACGATTTTCAGGATCAGCAGATCTTCGGCGGCCTTGTCGCGAAGCCCGGCGGCCCGATTGGCGGCGCCGGTATCATGAACGCCGGCAAGTCGCGCATCCAGGGCATCGAGGCCGATGCCTCCGCCACGCTTTTCGACAGCCTGCGTATCGATCTCGGCTATACCTACCTCGACACGAAGGTTGTCAAGCTGACGCCGCCGACGATTCCGGCCGACAGCCCATTCCTGGCGTTCAACCCCGCCGCCACGGAAGGCAGCCGCCTGAACCTTTCGCCGAAACACCGCGTCGCGCTCACGGGAACCTACACGCTTCCCCTGCCCGACACGATCGGCACAGTATCGCTGGGGGCCACCTATGTGCATACCGGCTCGCAGATCGCCAATGCCGCCAGTCCGGTTGGCACGCTGCCGGCAACCGATATCCTCAATATCAACGTCAACTGGGACAAGGCGTTCGGATCGCCGGTCGATATGGCCTTCTTCGTCACCAACGTGACCGATCAGATCTATCCGGTGAACGTCTCTGGCAGCTTTCATTCCACCGGCTTCGAAGGCTATATGATGGCGCCCCCGCGAATGTGGGGATTCCGCCTGCGGTACAGCTTCGGCGAATGACGGGCAGGCGGGAGCGGCCATGCCGCTCCCGCTGGTCAGCGAACGGGCGGGGCGGCGGCGTGCCAGCGTGGGGATGACAGCCCGCACGCCCCTGTCCGCGGCAGCCACCGGCTGGTGTCATGCCGCTGTAAGGCCGGGCAAGCAATAGTAGGTCCTGACCTGGCTGAGTAAGATTTCCGCAAAAATCCTATCAGGCCGAAATAGCAAGTTGATTTCCAGATTTGGAAAGAATACCCACTCTATGGAAATATTCTGAAGCCGCCACAGGGTTCGCCCGCAGAGCGGCCTGATTGAGAGTGGTCTGACAATGGCAGAGGGCACAGGACCGAACGGCCGGGTCGTGGAAGTGATGAACTTCCTTGCGGCGCATCCAACCGAATCGTTCACGCTTTCCGAGCTTGCCGCGCGCCTGGGGCTAAGCATCGGCTCCGCGCACCGCCTTCTCACCACGCTGGCCGAAGCGCGTTACCTGTCACGGCATCCCCGGCATAAGACCTATTCGCTCGGCATGGCGCTCGTCGCCATCGGCCAGGCCGCGCTCGCGCAGCACCGCGACATCGAGATCGCGCAAAGGGAAATGGCGCAGCTATCGCGTGAACTGAAAGTCGATTGCCACGCCTGCGCGGTGGTGGGCGACGAACTGCTGCTGCTCGCCTGCGAACGGACACCGCAGAGCATCGAACCACCCAACCGCGTTGGTGACAGGCGGCCCTTCATTCCGCCACTCGGCATGGTTCACGCCGCCTGGGCAGATCCCGAGGACCAGGAGGATTATGTGGCGCGCGCGCCGGCCGCGCTCAGCGATGGTGTCCGCGCGCATATCGCACGCTCGCTTCAGATTATCCGACGGCGCGGATATTCGATGTCGGAATCCGGCCCCGCCTTTCGCGCGCTGCACCACTTCACCGTCGCGCCGGTCGGCCCTCAACCAGCCGAAGCCTACTGGGCCGGACTGCGCCAGCTTATTGCCGACCTGTCGGAGCGCGAGATGCAACTGCTCGACTTCGACGATGCCCAGACCAGCGGTGTCAGTTTCATCACCGCGCCGGTATTCTCGCCCGCGGGGCAAGTGTCGCTCGAGCTGACGTTGGGCGGACTGCCGCCGAAAATGTCTCGCGACGATTTCGAACGCTACGTTGCCCGGCTGCGCGCCGCCGCCGAGGTCGTGACGCGTGAGACGCATGGCCGCCTTCCCCCACCCGAGGGCGGGGAAGCGATGACACTGTCGCATATCTGATCGCAGCGACTTTCAACGGGAAAGAGGTGAGATGAGCTATAATAGTCCGGACGGAGCGACCCAGCTCGATATATTCAGGAAGATGGCCTTGCTGAAGGCCAACGACGAGCGCAGCCGCAAGGTGATCTCAACGGGCCGGCTCGTCATGCCGTATTATTCCTATCGCGGACAGGAAGCGATTCCCGCCGCGCTGGCGGTAAACCTCAAGGATACCGATTACCTCTGCACCATCTATCGCGGCATTCATGACATGCTGGCGAAGGGCCTGCCGCTGAAGGCGCTCTGGGCCGAGGTCGCCGGTCGCGTCGACGGCACCTGCAAGGGCAAGGGCGGCCCGATGCACCTGACCGCGCCCGACAAGGGCGTAATGGTCACGACGGGCATCGTCGGCTCGTCGATGCCGATCGCCAATGGCCTCGCCTGGGCCGCGCAACTCATGGGCGAGGATCGCGTCGCGGTGGCCACCTTCGGCGATGCCGCCTCGAACATCGGCGCATTCCATGAATCGCTGAACATGGCCTCGGTCTGGAAGCTGCCGGTGATCTTCGTCTGCCAGAACAACCGCTATGGCGAACATACGAAGTTCGAAAAGGCGACATCGGTCGCGCGGATTTCCGATCGTGGCGTCGCTTACGGGATGCCCGGCATCCATGTCGACGGCAACGATCCGATCGCGATGTATGCCGCCGCCCGCGAAGCGGTCGAACGCGCGCGCGCCGGCGAGGGACCGACCCTGATCGAGGCCGTTACCTTCCGTTTCCACGGGCACGTCTTCGGCGACGCCGGCGGCTATATCCCGAAGGAGGAACTGGCCGCGGCCATCGCCAACGATCCTTATCCGCGCTTCCGCGCCAAGCTGATCGCGGACGGCATCGCCAGCGAGGACGATCTCGCCGCGATCGAGGCCCATTTCGAGGCCGAACTCGACGAGGCGGTCGATCATGCGCTGAACTCGCCGTTCCCTGGCATCGAAGAACTGACATCGGACGTTTATGGAGAGGTGGCATGAGCCAGGACGCAACCGTGGCCGAAAAGCCGATTACCGTCCTTGAAGCCTACAAGCAGGCGCTGATGGACGCGATGACCGAGGACGAAAAAGTCCTCGTTCTGGGCGAGGACATCGCCGATCCCGAGGAAGGCGGCGTCGTAGGCATCACCAGGGGCCTTTCCAGCAAGTTCGGCGAATTGCGTGTACGCACGACGCCGATCTCCGAACAGGCGATCATCGGCGCGGCGATCGGCGCCAGCCTTGCCGGTTTCAGGCCGGTGGCGGAGATCATGCTGATGAACTTCACCACCGTCGCGATGGACATGATCGTCAACCACGCGGCAAAGCTGCGCTACATGTCGGGCGGCCAGACCAACGTGCCGATCGTCATCCGCACCATGACCGGCGCAGGCATGGCGACCGGCGGCCAGCATTCGGATTACTACGAAGCATGGTTCGCGCACACCGCCGGCATGAAGGTGATCGCGCCATCCAGCCCCGAGGACGCCTATGGTCTGTTGCGGAGCGCTATTGACGATCCCGATCCGGTGCTGGTGATCGAGAACCTGCCGATCTACTGGACCAACGGCCCGCGCCCGCAGCCCGGCTACCGCGTGCCGCTCGGCAAAGCGAATGTCGTCGTTCCGGGCACCGACGTCACCATCGTCAGCTATTCACGGACGCTCAAGGAAAGCCTGGGCGCACTGCAGGCGCTGGGCGAGGCCGGCATCAGCGCCGAGGTAATCGACCTCCGCACGATCCAGCCGTGGGATCAGGACACGGTGCTGGCGTCGGTCCGCAAGACCGGCCGGCTGCTGGTGGCGCACGAGGCCGTCGTGCCCTTCGGCGTGGGCGCCGAGATCGCCGCGGTCGTTCAGGAAAAGCTGTTCGGCCAGCTCAAGGCTCCGGTGGCGCGCATCGGCGCCCCCTTCACGCCGGTGCCATTTTCGAAAACTCTGGAAGCGGCTTTCGTCACCGACGGGCCGAAAATCGCCGAGGCGGCGATCAAGCTGGTGAAAGGCTAAACGCATGGCGACCGAAATCCTGCTGCCCAAGATCGGCTTCTCGATGAATGAGGGGCAGATCGCCGAATGGCTCGCCAAGGATGGCGATCAGGTAACCGAAGGGCAGCCGCTCTTCGCGCTGGAGTCCGACAAATCGACCAATGAGGTCGAAGCGCCGGCAACCGGCACCCTGCGTATCACCGCCGCTACCGGAGAGACCTACGAAGTAGGCGCCGTGCTGGGTTACATCGAATGACGGCTCGTCCGGGCGCGCAAAGCGCCCGGACAGCTCAAGGAGAGAGGATCGCGACATGAGAAGGGAACCGCACCCGCTGACGGGGACGATTTACGAGGACCTTGGCGACGGCAAGATCAAGGTGCAGAAGGAAGGCCGCAACGCCTACGGTATCTTCAATTACAAAGGCGAGTGGATCGAAGGCGAGGTTACGCAGGCCGATCCGCTGATGCTGCTCTACATTGGTGGCCCCGATCTACCGCGCGACCATGAAGTCATGTGGATGGCGGCACCATCGAAAGCGTTCGACGGCACCATTCCGATGGAGCATTTCCCCGGCACGCATATGGATGAAATGCCGCGCATCGTCGGCCATTATCAGGCAGACGTCGGCGTCGAAACGGATGATGGCTGGCGTTCCAACGGCAATCACGAGCCGGAGTTCTTTCTCGACAACGACCGCGTGCCCGAGCGCGTCCCGGAAGCCTTTCGGATGCGCGGTTCGCTGCCGGGCGGCCCCAAGCGTATCTCGACCGACCGCTACTGGAAGCAGGAATATCACGACCTCGAAGTCGAGAAGATCTGGAAAAAGACCTGGCAGATGGCCTGCCGCGAGGATGAAATTCCGAACGTGGGCGATTACTACGTCTACGAAATCGCCCATCTTTCCTACCTTGTCGTCCGCACCGAGGACGGCATCAAGGCACACCAGAACATCTGCCTTCATCGGGGACGGCTGTTGAAGGACTGCTCGGGACGCGGCGAAAAGGAGTTTCGCTGCCCGTTCCACGGCTGGGCCTGGAATCTTGACGGAAGCCTCAAGGAAATCACCTGCGAATGGGATTTCCCCGGCGTGCGCGAGGATGCAAAGCAGCTTCCCGCGGTTCAGGCGACGACCTGGGAAGGCTTCATATTCATCAACCCCGATCCCGACGCCGGGCCGCTCGAGGAATTCCTCGGGCCAGTGATGATGGAACACTACAACCGCTACGGTTTCGAACACCGCTATATCCAGGCCAATGTCTCGAAGCTGATCCGCGCCAACTGGAAAGTGGTGATGGAAGCCTTCATGGAGGCTTACCACGTCGTTGCCACGCACCCGCACCAGATGCTGACCAGCGGCGACCTGTCCAACACCCACTATGACGTGTTCGGCAACTGGGGCCGCTCGGCGCAATACCCCTCGCCCGGCAGCCCGCAGCGCGGCATGTTCCTCAACCGCGATGAAGCGCTCGCCCAGTATCGAGCCTCGGCCGATGGCACCCGCGCGCTGATCCAAGGCCTGACCGGCGAGGATCTTTCGGGATGGTCCGACGCCGAACTCAATGCCGGCGGCTTCCACGACCTGTTCCCCAATCTGCATCCCTGGGGCTCGTGGATGCGTATCTGCTTCCGCTTCCGGCCGAATGGCGACAATCCGGAAGAAAGCATCATGGATATTTACCTGCTCGCCCCATGGCCCAAGGACAAGCCCCGGCCAGCCCCCGCCAAGCATCGCAAGCTCGGCTTCGACGAGGCATGGACGTCCGCGCCAGAACTGCTCTCGCTGTCGAAGATCACCGATCAGGACGTGTTCAACGTACCTTCGGTCCAGCGCGGTCTCAAGGCCAAGAACCCGCCCTATGTCTGGTATTCGTCCTATCAGGAAATGAAGATCCGCAACTTCCACCAGAATTACGAAAGGGTGCTGGGCCTGGAAGACGAAACGCCCGCCAACTGAGCGGCGCCAAGGGAGGGAAAAACGATGGGTGGCAAGGTCGCCTTCATTACCGGCGCCGCGCGCGGCCTGGGGCGGGAGATCGCTCTCGCTCTGGGGGCAGACGGGCATCGGCTCTATCTGGCTGATGTCCTGGCCGACCGCCTCGACGCAACGGCGGCCGAACTGCGCGCAGCGGGTCATGAGGTTATCGCACGCGATGTCGATGTGTCCGTGCGCCAGCAATGCGTTGATGCCGTGGCCGACTGCGCCAGCCGGTTCGGCGAACTGGCGGTGCTGGTGAACTGCGCCGGAATCATGCGGATGGAGCCGTTCACCGATACCTCGGAAGAAACCTGGAACCGCATCCTTGCCGTCAATCTGTCGGGGCCGTTCTTCCTGACTCAGGCAGCGTTGCCGCATATTATCGCGGCGCGCGGCAACATCGTGAACGTCTGCTCGTCGAACGGCCTCATGGGGACCGCGTATACCGGCCCTTATAGCGCCACAAAGGCCGCGCTGATCAATCTGACGAAGACGCTCGCGGTCGAATACGTCGAAGACCCCATCCGCGTGAACGCGGTTTGTCCCGGCCCGATCGCGACCGAGATCGCCACCGGCATCGTGCCGACAGCCGCGATCAATCACAGCAAGGTTGCTCGCTATTCCGGCCAGCGCGGCGTGGGCAGCGCCGCCGATGTCGCCAGTGTGGTCGCGTTTCTCGCTTCGGACGCGGCAGCGGGTGTGCATGGCGCGATCTGGACGGCCGATCTCGGCACCAGCGCCGGCTAGAACGTCTTGGGGAGAACAGAATAATGCCAGAGGCTATCGATTATGACCTGATCGTCATCGGCGCGGGCGGCGCCGGGCTGGCTGGCGCGATCTGGGCGGCCGAGGCAGGCTGCAAGGTAATGATCCTGGAGTCCGAAGACCGGATCGGCGGATCGACCGCGCTGTCGGACGGCGTGTTCAACGCCGCCGACACCAGTCTGCAGCGCAAGCTCGGCCTGACCGATTCGATCGATGCCTATTACGATTACTACATGACGCTCAACGCCTGGCGGCAACCGGCGGCGCTGATCCGCCGCTTCTGCGACGAGGCAACGCCCACGCTCGAATGGCTGCTGTCGCTCGGCGTGACTTATCCCGAACGGATCGCGCACAAGCCCAAGCAGCCGGTGTTTCCAGGCTCGGTCGAAGGCGGCGGGCTGTATTCCGCGGGGGTCGAATGGCCGCCACGCGGACATTGCCCCGCCGAAGGCGGCAGCGTCTACATCAACGCCATGGAAAACCGCCGCGCCGTGCTGGGGGTCGAACTGGCGCTCAACACGCGCGTCCGGAAACTGATCATAGAAGATGGCGCCGTCAAAGGCGTCGAGGTCGAGGGTCAGACGCTGCGGAGCCATGCGGTGCTGCTGGCCTGCGGCGGCATCAGCCATGCCGGGGAAGCCATGATCCGCGCCTGGTTCCCCGACGCCTATGACACTTTGCCACCGGGGCATCACCCTGTCGGCCCGGCCGGCGCTGGCCATCGCGGCGATGGCGTAATCATGGCCCAGCAGGCCGGCGCGCATATCATCGGCAGGAACTGCGGTCTGGCTGTGTCCGGCGCCTTTCTGCCCAGCGCTCCGCCGGGTTTTCACGGCTACCAGCCGAGTTCGCTCGTCTACGTCAACGCGCGCGGCCAGCGCTTCGCGCCCGAAACCGCTCCCTATGCGGTGATGCCGGGCCTGATCAAGGAACAGGGCTTCCGCGTATGGGGCGTATTCGACGAGGCGGCGCGCCTGCGCTCGGATGCGTCACGCAGCGGCTTCGCGCAGGGATGGGACCCGCAATTCGTCCTCGATCGCGTGGCTGATGGCGACATCATCGTGGCCGACACGATCGAGGCGCTGGCAGGTAAATGCAGCATGCGTCCAGGCGCCCTGCGCGTCACGATCGACCAGTTCAACGAGGATATCGGCGTTGGCCAGGACCGCTGGTTCCTGCGCTGCATGGAGGAACTGTTCCCCATCGCCGAAGGGCCGTTCTACGCCTTTCGGCATGTCAACAGCGGCTTCACCGTAACCGGCGTCGGACCACGCATCGACCCTGACGCCCATGCGCTCGACGAGGATGGTCAGATCATTCCCGGCCTGTTTGCCGCGGGTGAATGCGGTGCCGGCGTGCTCGGTGAACGCTATGTGGGCGGCGGCAACTCTGTCGCCAATGCCATCACCATGGGGCGCGTCGCCGGCATGACCGTCGGACGTGAACTCAAGGGCTGAACCATGCAATAAGGGAGGGGATCAATGACGAAGAAGCATGCCATGCTGGGTCTGGTCGGCAGCCTGCTGCTCGCCGCGCCGCCCGCGCTGGCCACAGAAGCCAAACCGCCGCTGCCGCAGCAGCATTCCGGGAACGACCCACAATCCGATCGCGAAAAGCGGGCGGCGGAGATTCTGGCCGGGATGCTCGATCCCGCAGTGGCGGACTCCATGGCCAGCAAGCAGGCCGTGCCCGGCTTCGGCGGGGAGATGTCCCGAATCGCGTTCGAGAATGCTTATGTCCAACTGTGGACCCGCCCCGGCCTGAGCCTGCGTGATCGCAGTCTGGTGGTGATCTCCATGCTGATCGCGCTTGGTAACGAGCACGAATTGAAGGTGCATATCGAATCCGGGCTACGCAACGGCCTGACGCCCCGTGAGCTTGAGGAGATCATCTATCAGGCGACGGCATATGCCGGCTTTCCACGCGCATCCGATGCGCTGGCGATCGCCAAGGACGTGCTGGCGCAAGGCGATGGCAAGGCCGCCAAATCCCGCCGGTAAAACCGCGGCGCCGTTCGTGGCCCTGCTCAGCCAAGACGCCGCAAAACGGCGAGTAGGCCATCAAGCCGCGCAATACCTGGACATTTTTCAATAATAACAATTCTCTACAAGAAAATTTAACGTAACACCCATTGGAAGAACATCATGCAACTTTCGCTACGTTTTGACTTTCGCAACCCGAGTTTCGCCGGCACCAGCATGGCCGACCGCTATGCCGCCGCCCTCGAAATGGCCGAATGGGCGGACAAGCTGGGTATTCCGGCCAGCGTGGGCATCGCGGAGCATCACGGCTCCGAGGACGGCTATATTCCCAGCCCTCCGCTGATGCTGGCGGCCATGGCGGCGCGCACGAAAAACCTGCAACTGGCCGTGACCGCGCTGATCGCACCCTTCCACGACCCGCTGCGTATCGCCGAGGATTTCTGCGTACTCGACAACCTCAGCAAGGGGCGCGTCAACCTGATCGTCGCCGGCGGCTACGCGCCAAGCGAGTTCGCCATGTTTGACGTCCCGGTGAAGGAGCGGCCCAAACGCGTCACCGAAATGGTCAACACGCTGAAAGCCGCCTTTGCCGGCAAGCCGTTCGAATATCGTGGCCGCACCGTTCATATCACGCCAGAGCCATTCCGGCCGGGCGGCCCCACGGTGATCATGGGGGGCGCCAGCGAAGGCGCCGCACGGCGCGCGGCGCGGATCGGCGATGGCTTCGTGCCCTCGGAAGCCAAGTGGTGGGAATTCTATCGTGACGAGATGATCAAGCTCGGCAAGCCTGACCCCGGTCCGGCGATGCTCGGCTCCGCGGACGTGACGGCGCTCGCCCGCGATCCCGAAGCCGGCTGGCAGGCCATGGCCCCATTCTTCCTTCATGAAACCAATGCCTACGGCGCCTGGAAAGTCGATGCCGGCGAAGACTCCCCCTACAACGTCTTCGCTGACACCGATGCCCTGCGCGCGGCGAACAGCTATCATGTCATCACGCCGGACCAGATGATCGCGCAGTTGAAGGCCGCCCCCTATCCGGTCGCCATGTTCCATCCGCTCTGCGGTGGCATGCCGATCGATCTCGCCTGGGATAGCCTGAAGCTTTTCGAGAACGAAGTGCTGCCTGCTTTCAGGTGATCTCAGGCGTAAGATTGCGAAATCATTAGGATCGGGAAAGTCTCAAGGCGGCGTAGAGGCTTTCCCGACCGCCCCTGGCGACGGCCCTTTCTTATCCATCTCCATGGCCCCGCGCACCAAATGACTGGCAAGCCCGTCAGATAGGCCACAAGCCCGTATCGGGTCGAAGCAACGTTCGCCTCTGTGAGGTCGAATACCGCGCGGCCAAGCCTCGGATCGGCCGATGCGGGCAGTCCGCCATTCCGCGTTCTCCGGTTAAACGCTGCAGGCGAGCGTTTCGAGTCCGCGATCTGTCCGTGTGAAGCGGGCGGGGCGCTCCTGCCATCGCCGACGGCGTGAAAGACACCGGCGGCGATGGCAGGGGAGCGCCTTCATGTTATGTCGCCAGCGCGAACTCGCCCTCACCGGCTCGCGGGCGGTCGTTCTCGGGCCCTCGCGCCCTGCCTTCGCGCGCAGCGTCGAGGATGCCTACGCGATCGACCGACGTCCGCTCCTCATCGATACGGCGGATCATACCCTCGGCCCGTTCTATGCTGCCCAACAGTGCGAGTAGCGCGCCCTTTTCGCCGGCGGGAACATTGCGGTCCTTTTCCAGCACGCGCCAGCGGAGCTTTTCGAGGGGTACGATCTTGCTGTGGCCGGCAGGCATTCGCGGTTCGACCGTATCGGCCGAAAACAGCAGCGGCGTAAGCGACTGATCGAGCCGGTTGAGCGCTTCATCGATGAATGTCCGGCTGGCCTCGCCAAACTCCTCGCGCTTCACCTGTCAAACGGCGTTCAAAAGGGACCCCCGATCGGCGTCGAAGAGGGACCCCCATCTCGATGGTTTAAGTGCGTCCGTTTAGTTGTAGCCAGGCGGCGGGATCGGGATGTTGATTTTGGAGACGGTGGTAAGGATCCGGCGCGAGCACGCCGACGGTAAATCGATCAAGGCGATCGCGCGTGACCTGCGGGTGTCGCGCAAGGTAATAAGGAAGGCGATCCGTGCCCCGGAGGCGGGCTTTGCCTACCGGCGGTCGGTGCAGCAGCTTC
>CAZASR010000049.1:0-18071 GCA_964487765.1 uncultured Devosia sp.
GGATCAATCCAGCCTATGTTGCCGTCGGCTCGGCGGTAGACCACATTTCACCCCCCATGTCCAGCATGCCGGAACATCACGACATCGGCCTGTGTGAGATCGAGTTCCATGACCGCCTCCTCGACGCTCATCTGCCTCAGATTCGAGGTGGTTTCGGCGATGACGGGAGGTGAATAGCCTTCTTCCCATTCGTCGGACTGCTCGGGGGAGGCGAGCACGTAGCTCTGCGCCTCGACGGTCTCCTCGCCATTGGCGTGCCGGCGGTGGGACTTGAGCCGGCGGTTGTAGCGGCGCAACCGCTTGGCAATGGTTTCGCTGAGAATTTCGTAGGCCGAGATGGCGTCGCCGCCATAGGCGGTGGCCTGGAGATCGGCGCCGCTGTCGAGGTGCAGCATGCACATTGCCGTGAACCCCGAGCCCTCGGGTTCCAGCGTCAGATGGCCGGTATAGCCGCCATCGAAGTACTTTTTCACTACATTGTCGAAATGTCCCTCCGCCCTGGTCCTGAGTGCATCGCCCACATCCATGTTCTTGCCTGAGACGCGTAGGGTCATGGAAATCCTCGTGGTGATTGAACCTCCGCCCGCTTCGCGCCCTGCGAAAACGCTCACCGGGCCCCCCGAGTCTAGCCCCGGGGGCACACAGGGGCAATGCGGATAAGCCGCGAGGGTTTCGGCCGATCTTGCCCTGTGGATTGCAAAAAGTGCTTGCAATTCGAGGGGACTGGCGGGGTGCTTCGCGTGAGGCCGGGCGACAGGGTCAGCGGGCGGCGGCGAGGAGGCGCTTCCGGCGCCGGCGGATCACCGAGGAGGGGATGTTCATCGACTCGCGGTATTTCGCCACAGTGCGGCGGGCGACCGCGATGCCCTGCTCCCTTTGCAGCGTCTCGGCGATGGTATCGTCCGAAAGGATTTCGGAAGCGCGTTCGGCATCGATAAGCTGGCGAATACGGTGGCGCACCGCTTCGGCCGAGTGATCGGCGGCGCCGGTCGAAGAGGCGAGCGCGGTGGTGAAGAAATACTTCATCTCGAACAGGCCGCGCGGGGTCGCGATGTATTTGTTGGAGGTGACGCGGCTCACCGTCGATTCATGCATGTCGATGGCGTCGGCGACGAGCTTCAGGGTCATGGGCCGCAGGAAGGCGATGCCGCGCTCCAGGAACTCGTCCTGCTGGCGCACGATTTCGGTCGCGACCTTGAGGATGGTCTGGGCACGCTGGTCGAGGCTGCGCGTCAGCCAGTTGGCGGTCTGCAGGCAATCGACGAGGAAGGTCTTGTCGGCACTGCCACGCGTCTTGCCGCTGACGCTCGCGTAATAGGTGCGGTTGACGAGGACGCGCGGCAGGATGTCGGTGTTGAGTTCGACGATCCAGCCGGCGGGTCCCTGGCGCACGAAGACATCGGGCACCACGGCTTCGACGGGGCCACGCTCGAAGGCGCGGCCGGGCTTGGGGTCGAGGGTGCGGAGCTCGGCCAGCATGTCGAGCAGATCCTCGCGGTCGCAGCCGACGGCGCGGGCAAGCCCGGCAAGGTCGTGGCTCGCGATCAGGTCGAGATGGTCGAGCAGGCGCGCCATCATCGGATCGAGCCGGTCGCGTTCGCGCAACTGGATCGAAAGGCACTCCTTTACGTCGCGCGCGAAGACGCCGACCGGATCGAGCGTCTGCAATTTGAGCAGCACCGCTTCGACGGTCGCGATACTGGCGCCGAGCTGCCCGGCAACGGCGTCGAGCTCGATGCCGAGATAGCCCGCTTCGGTGAGACCGTCGCCGAGGAAGCGGGCGACCAGCCGCTCGGCCGGATCGGTGAGCAGCAGGCCGATCTGCTGGCCCAAATGATCGGCGAGGGTGGGACGGGCAGCGACATACTGGTCGATATCGGGCGCCTCGCCGCCATCGCCCTGCCGGCCGGACCAGTCGGCGCCAAGGCGGTCCTCACTGCGCTGCTCGGGGAAGACATTGTCGATATCGGTGTCATAGGAGCCGGCGATGGCAGCGGCGGTCTGCGGCAGGTCCCGGCCGGCATTCTCCTCGAACGGGCTGACTTCGATGGGTGCCTCGGCGGGACCCGCCCCTTCGCTCCCCTCGTCGCGCTCGAGCAGGGGATTGCGCAGCAATTCGGCCTCGACGAAGGCGTTGAGCTCGAGGTGGCTGAGCTGGAGCAGGCGGATCGACTGCATCAACTGAGGGGTCAGCGTCAGCGATTGCGATTGCCGGACTTCGAGCCGCGGGCCGAGGGCCATGCGTAACCTTACGACTTCTTGTCTTTATCGCCGTCGGCGGCGACGCGGGGACCATGCAATATTCGCGGCCTGTGAGCAAGAACCGTGCCAGCGAGGATCAAGGGGTATGGGTGAGGGTCGCGGCGGAAGGTGCCGGCTACACCGCGAAAGTCTCACCCAGATAGACGCGGCGCGCCTCGGGGTCCGCGGCGATGACTTCCGGACGCCCCTGGATCATCACGCGCCCATCATGGATGAGATAGGCGCGGTCGACGAGCGAGAGGGTTTCGCGCACCGAATGGTCGGTGACGAGCACGCCGATACCGCGCTCGGTCAGCTGGCGCACCAGTGCCTTGACGTCCGCCACGGCGATGGGATCGACGCCGGCAAAGGGCTCGTCGAGCAGCATGAAAACGGGATCGCCGGCCACGGCGCGCGCGATCTCGGCGCGGCGGCGCTCGCCGCCCGACAACGCCATGGCACTGACATTGGCCAGGTGGGTGATGCCGAATTCGTCGAGCAGGATTTCGAGCCGGCGCAGACGTTCGGCCCGCGAGCGCACATGCGATTCGAGTACGGCGAGGATATTGCCGCGCACCGACAGGCCGCGGAAGATCGAAGGCTCCTGCGGCAGGTAGCCGATGCCGAGGCGGCCGCGCTGGAACAGCGGCAGGCGCGTGATCGGCCGGCCGTCGAGCCGGACTTCGCCCCTGTCGGGGCGGAGCAGCCCCATGATGATGGTGAAGACCGTGGTCTTACCGGCGCCGTTGGGCCCGAGCAGGCCGACGACCTCGCCGCGACGCACCGCGATGGACACATCGTGCACGACCGTCTTGGAGCCGAAGCGCTTGGCGAGGCCATGGGCGACGAGCCATCCGGTCTGATCGACGCGCTTGCCGCCCTGCTCGTTCATTGCGTGGTGAACACGCCGGTGACGCGCCCGCTGGCGCCGCCGCCCTGGAACGTGCTGGTGTCGGCATTGAGATCGATGACGAGATCGGGGCCGCCGACGGTGCTCGCTTCGCTCACCACCATGACATTGCCGGTAATGCGCAGGGTTTCCGCCTTGGGATCGTAGATCGCGTAGTCACCCGTCGCATCCTGCTCGTCGGTCTTGATGCGCACGCCACCCGAAGCCACGAAGCTCTTGATGCTGGACGGACCGTCCTCGCCATATTCGACGACGACCTTTGGCGCCCAAACGGTCAGTGTCCTGCGCTTGACCACGACCTGGCCGGTGAAGGTTGCGACGCGCGCCACGTCGTCGACGACGAATTTGTCGGCGGTGATGTTGACAGGGTCCTTGTCCTGCGCCGCGGCCGGCGCGGCGAGTGCGACGAGAATGGCGAAGACGACAGGGGCAAGTCGCGTCATTCGGCAGCCTCCGGCAGATCGGGCACGACGACAGTGGCGCGGGTGAAGGTCCAGGTCTGGCTCTTGCCGTCGCGAACCATGGTGTCGGCGACGATGGTGGTCCCGTCGGGCAGCATCAGATCGACGGCGCCATGGCTGGTCAGCACTTCGCTGGCATTGTCGACCGTGACGTCGGTGAGCGTGCCCTCGAGGCCGTCGCTGCCGGCGACCGCCACGGTGCCGGCCGCCGTCACCTCGTCGTTCGCCGTGTCGAGCGTTGCCGCGGCCGCGTTCGCGAAATAGGACTTGCCACCGGGCTGCAGCATTTCGAGCGTGGCATCGGTCATGTCGATCAGCGTGCTCCTGTCGATGGGGGTGCGCGCTTCGCGGGCGGAGACGAGATAGCGCGTGCCATTGCTCCCCGTGCCCGAATATCTGGGCGCTTCCACGACAATATTGCCGCGATCGATGCGGATGCCGGAGACTCCGTACTGCCGCGCGAGACTGGCAAGATAGATCTGGCCGGCGAGCGCAAGAAATGCGACGAGGCCGATGGCCGGGACCACGACGCGCAGGAGATCGACCGCGCGGTTGCGCGCCACGAGCCTGCCGAAGATGGCGCTGCGCTGGTCGAAGGTCTCGGCGCGGCCCACTGCCATCAGGAATGCGCGAAGATATCGTCTTCGTCCCAGCCCATGAGATCGAGATCGATGCGGGTGGGCAGAAAGCGGAAGCAGGTATCGGCCAGCTCGGACCGACCCTCGCGCCTCAGCATGCGGTCGAGGTGCCGCTTGATGTCGTGGAGATAGAGCACGTCGGAGGCGGCATATTCCATCTGCGCCTCGGTGATCCTGTCGGCGCCCCAGTCGGAGCTTTGCTGCTGCTTGTTCATGTCGACATTGAGCAGCTCACGGGCGAGGTCCTTGAGACCATGCCGGTCGGTATAGGTGCGGCAGAGCCGGCTCGCGATCTTGGTGCACCAGACGGGCCCGGTGACGACGCCGAAGCGATGCTTGAGCACCGCCATGTCGAAGCGGGCATAGTGGAATATCTTCGTGCGATTGGGATCGACGAGCAGCGAGACCAGATTCGGCGCCTGGGTGAGGTCTTGCGGAATCTGGACGACATCGGCGCTGCCGTCGCCGGGCGACAATTGCACCACGCACAGACGGTCACGCCGCGGGTCGAGCCCCATGGTTTCGGTATCGATCGCCACTTCGCGGCCGTAACGGGACAAATCCGGCAGATCGCCCCGGTGCAGACGGGTCGTCATCCACGCCCCCAGAATTCGAGTCAAACAGCAATTACCCGCGGCTGGTTTGCCACAGCATCTTGGCAATGGAAAGGCCGGCCATGGCCGCAATACTGCAAGCTGGCCGGCGATTTAGTTGACAGCGGCGGCAAAGTTCGGCCAAGCCAGCAGCGCTAGTGGCGATGGGCAGAACGGGCGTGGACGAAGCGGCACAACGGCAGAAGCGGAGCAGGCGGCGGGCCCACGACCTCGCCTATGTGCTGGGCGAAGGAGCCTCGGTCGGCCGCAATCGCGTGCTGCAGGACGCCTGGTCGGTGGCGCCGCTGGTGCTGCTCAATGCCGTGCTGATCGTCGCCATCTATGCCGCGGCGATTACCCGGGTCGCGCGGCCTGACTGGGGCGCCTTCGCGATCGTCGCGCCGTCGCTGGCGGCGCTGCCGGTGGTGATCGCCTTCGTGCTGGTGTCGCTGCGCGACCACGAACAGCCGGTGACGGTGGCCACGTTCGTGACAGGGGTGACGACCGCGGTCCTGATTGCGGTCCTGTCGGCGCTGCGCATCTTCATGAGCTATTCGGGCGTCCTGTTCTGTGCCATCCCCACCGTGTTCGTGATGATCGTGGTGATGCTGCGGCTCAAGCAGGCGCAGACCGAGCGCGTCGCCATTCTCGATTTTCCCGGCGCGGCCGCCGCGGCGCAGCGGATCGGCGGCAATTTGCCGATCATTCGCGGCGCCGATGCGGATCTGGGCGCATTCGACCGCTTCCTCATTGATGTAGGCACGCACTACTCCGACAAATGGTCGCGATTCCTCCTGCGCTCCTATATGCGCGGGGTGCTGGTGACGCCCTGGGTGCAGTTCCTCGAATTGCGACGGGGTCGGGTCGACATCAACTCCTTCGATCTGAGCGACATCGTGCTCCGGCCGAGCCAGATTCTTTATTCACGCGTCAAGCGCGTGCTCGACATCTTCGGCGTTGTGGTCGCCGCGGTGCCGGCGCTGATCGTGGCCGGCATCACCTATCTCTACATCCTCGTGCGCGCCGGCCGGCCGGTGCTGTTTCGCCAGGAGCGGCGCGGCTATGGCGGCAAGACGTTCACGATCGTCAAGTTTCGCACGATGCAGCACGGCAGCGCGCGGCACTCGGCGCTCGACAATGACAGCCGCATCATCCCGGGCCTCAGGCTGGTCCGGCGGCTGCGCTTCGACGAGATACCGCAGCTCATCAATATCTGGCGCGGCGAGATGAGCTGGATCGGGCCGCGGCCGGCGACGGTGGACGTGGCTGAGGCGACCGAGGCGGTCGAGCCCAAATTCGCGAGCCGGCTGCTGGTGCGGCCGGGCCTCACCGGCTGGGCGCAGGTCAATTGGGGCTATGCGAGCACGGTGGCCGAGGAGGTCGAAAAGCTCGGCTACGATCTCTATTACGTCAAGAATATGAGCTTCGACCTGGACCTGGTGATCATGGCCAAGACGCTGCGCATAATGCTGTTTCGCGTCGGCGCGAAATAGGACGGACCCGGACCGCAACACCCGGCCCGGATCCGCCAAGGTCGACTAGACGACGTCGATATAGTGCTCGACGATTAGGATGTCGCTCTTTTGCAGCGACGTCACACCTTCGAGCACCGCGACTTTCTGTACGCCGCCGTCGTCCTTGCCGTTGACGTCGAGATAGAGCGAGTGATCGTCGTCGTTAAAGTAGAACTGCGACTTACCCTTACCCGATGTCGCCTCGTCGCCATTGATGAAGCGGACCTTGGCGTCGAGATCGTCGATATAGGCGCGGTCGAACACCAGCTTGTCCTTGCCGGAGGCGAAGTCGGTGATGGTGTCGTGGAAGCCGTTGCCGTGATAGTTGCCGAAGATGAACTTGTCCTTGCCGTTGCCGCCGGTCAGCGTGTCGTCGCCGCCGCCGCCAAGAATCTCGTTCTTGCCGCTGCTGCCGACGATCACATCGTCGTCGAACGAGCCGATAACCGCCTCGATACTCGTCGCGTTTTCAGTGCGACCGAAGCCGTCGTCGATGATCTGGCCGGAGTTCAGGCTGAGGTCGATATTGACCGGGCCGCCATCGCCTGAGTCGAAGTGAACCCAGTCCACGCCCTTGCGCCCGTCATAGGTGTCGGTGCCGTCGCGCCCGGTGAAGTGATCGGCAAGGCGCGAACCCTTGAATGAATCGTCGGTGTCGGTGCCTTCGATCTTGCGGACATTGACGGTCTTGTCGGTATGGCCCCATCCGTCGGTGACCGTGCCCTTGACGTTGCCCTTGCCGTCATGCCTGCCGCCGAGGTCGGCCACGATGCCGCGATTTCCGCCGTCGCCCTGGTCCTGCCTGTAGAGGACGTAGACGTTCGACTCCGCATCGAACTTGAACGTGTCCGCGCCCTTGCCGCCCATCACCCCGAAGAAGGTCACGGGGTCCTCGCCGGAATGCTTGAACGTGTCGGCGAAGTGCGAGCCCCGGAAAGATTCGACGCTGTCGAAAACGTCGGTGCCGCCCCAGGGATCGAGCGCCTCGCCCTTGGACAGGTCGATCTTGGCGCCATGCAGGGCGGTGAAGTTCCACATCGTGGATTGATACGACACGGTGTCGAAATCGGCGCCGCCCTTGATGGTGTCGTTGCCGGCGCCGGCCTCGAAGTAGTCGAAGCCCGCATTGCCCTTGTAAACGTCGTCGCCGCCATTGTAGTTGATGCCGAACTGGTCGTCGTTCTTGGTACCGACCAGCTTGTCGTCGCCCCGCATCACGTATTCCATGATCCGCTCGGGGTCGGAGTTTGGTGAATCCGGGCGGTTGACGATGTAGTTGTAGATATTGCCGATATCGACGCCCTTGATCCCGGTGATCTTCATGACGAGGGCGCCACTGTCGTCGCGCACCTCGATCGAGCCGAGCTTGCCGGAAACGGCCTCCTTGACGCTGTCGTCGGGATTCACGCTGTACTTGAATTTGGATCCCGATGCGGCCTTGTAGGTGACGCTCCATCCCTGAATTTCCGGCGGATCGTCGTAGTCGTCCGCAATCACGACCTTGAACGCGCTCGCGTCCGCAGTCACGACGTCATCAGGGTCGAAGCGGCCAAGAAGTCCGCTCGTCCAATTGTCGTAGTGCTGTGCAAATTTGAGTTTTGCCAATGGAATATCCCCTCAATTGTTGTCAGGCGATCCGACGCACCGATCGTCCTCCAGCATAGCTTCTAGAGAGGAGTATGATTTTCTGCCATAGTTCAACTCAACTATGACGCTTACGTCAAATCCGAATGTTTGCGCGATTGCTTTGGCCATTGCATTTGGGGGACCAAGCAACATGCACCGCACATCTTGCGGCCCCACGACATAAGGCCGACCGCACGCAGCCCGGCCACGTTCGACGCGGCTCGCGATTTTAGGGGAGTGCCTGGTGCCCTGGAGAAGACTCGAACTTCCACGACTTGCGTCACACGGACCTGAACCGTGCGCGTCTACCAATTCCGCCACCAGGGCAACCGATGGGCGCCGTTCCCCTAGGGGAGCGCCGGGGGTCTGTCAATCGGCAAAGCGGGACCAGCGCGGCGCGGGCGGCAGTCTCGACAGTTCGGCGGCGTTTCGGCTAGAAGCGGGCGAATTCCTTCCTGCCGAGCGGAGCTGCGCGATGGATCACCCCGAACTGGTCACGATTTTCGGGGGCTCGGGCTTTGTCGGCACGCAGATCGTGCAGGAGCTGGCGCGGTTGGGCTACCGGGTGCGCGTCGCGGTCAGGCGGCCCGATCTCGCCGGCCATTTGCGGCCGCTCGGCGCGGTCGGCCAGATCGTGCCGATGCAGGCCAATGTACGCTATCCCGATTCGATCGCGGCCGCGGTGCGCGGCGCCGCGGTGGTGATCAACCTCGCCGCCGTCGGGGTCGAGCGAGGCCGGCAGCGTTTCCGCGCGGTGAATGTGAGCGGCGCGCGGCGGGTGGCGGAGGCCGCCAGGGCCGCGGGCGCGAGCCGCTTCATCCAGATGTCGGTGATCGGCGCCGACACCGACTCGCCGAGCCGCTTTGCGCGGTCGCGCGCGATGGGCGAGGCCGAGGTGCGGGCGGCGTTTCCCTCGGCCATCATCTTCAGGCCGTCCGTGATCTTCGGGCCGGGCGACGAGTTCTTCAACAAGCTCGGCATGATCGCGCGCATGCTGCCGGTGATGCCGCTGTTCGGCGGCAAGACCAAATTCCAGCCGGTCTATGTCGGCGACGTTGCCGAAGCCTTCGCGCATGCGGCGAAGGGCAACCTCAAGGCCGGTCGCACCTATGAGCTGGGCGGCCCGGACGTGCTGACCAACCGGGCCCTCGTCGAGCGCGTGCTGCGCTATACCAACCGCGCCAATCCGATCCTGCCGTTGCCGAGGGCCGTGGGCCACCTTCTCGCCTTCCCGCTCCGCATCCTGCCGCGCCCGCTGGTGACCGGCGAACAGGTGACGCTCATGCAAATCGACAACGTGGTGTCGCCCGAGGCGATCAAGGAGAAGCGCACGCTCGCCGGCATGGGCATCGTGCCGCGGCCGCTCGATGCGGTGCTGCCGAGCTACATCTGGCGCTTCTCGCCGCACGGCCAGTTCGACCGGCAGACGGCCTAGCTGTCGTTCGACCGGCGCAGGGCCTATCGGAACAACAGCACGCCCCACAGGCCAATCGCGCCCACGAAGATGCGCCAATAGGCAAAGGGCGCGAAGCCGTGGTGGTGGATGAAATCGAGCGCGTAACGCACCACGATGAAGGCCAGGATGAAGGCGGCGGCAAAGCCGATGCCGACCGCGAGGCCGAGCTCGCTCGAGACCAGCTCGCGGTTCTTGTAGAGATCGTAGCCAAAGGCGCCGGCCATCAGCGGAATGGCGACGAAGAAGCTGAACTCGGCGGCCGAACGCTTGTCGGTGCCGAGCAGCAGCGAGCCGACGATGGTGGCGCCCGAGCGCGACACGCCGGGGATCAGCGCCAGCATCTGGAACAGCCCGATATAGAGGCAGAGCAGTGGCGGATAGTCATAGATCGAGACGTATTTGGGCTCGAGCTTGAGCTGATCCACCCAGAGCAGGATCAGCCCGCCGATGATCAGCATGACGCAGATCAGCAGCGGAGATTCGTAGATCACCGTCTTGATGAATTCGTGCAGCAGCACACCGGCGATGGCTGCCGGTGCGGCGGCCAGCACGACACCCAGGATGAAGCGCAGCGCGCCGGGCTTGCGGGCGAGGGCATCGCGCGCGATGGCGATGAGGCGCCAGAAATAGACCACGACGATGGCGAGGATGGCGCCCAGCTGGATCAGCACCTCGAACAGCCGGCCCGGGCTGTCGAAGCCGAGGAAGTGGCCGACAAGCAGGAGGTGGGCAGTGGAGGAGACGGGGAGAAATTCGGTGAGGCCTTCGATGATCCCGAGCAGCGCCGGCACAAAAATACCTTGATCGCCGTTCATCTCATCTCCTACTGATCGGGGCCCAAGCCTCGTGTCGTCTAAGCTGATTTGCGCGCCCGCGCCAGAATTGGACCCAGACCGCCAGCGTCATGCCCCGCCTGCTCCACCACCGGCTCGACCCCGCTTCCCGCCTCGCGCGGCTGATCTTCGCCGAATACGGCGTGAGCGTGGATCTCGAGGACGTCAAGCCGTGGGCGCGCGACCCGCATCTGCTCGAGCTCAACCCCGCCGGGACGGTGCCGATCCTGATCGATGAGGGCCAGGCCAATGCGGTGGGGGTGCTGGCCGTCGTCCACGCGATCGAGGACCGCTACAGCCCGGCTGCGATCGCCGGGCTGTTTCCGGCGGATTCGAACAATCGCGCCGAGATGTGGCGGCTCAGCGAATGGGTGCTGATGAAACTCAATGACGAGGTGACGCGCTATGTGGTGGAGGAGAAGATCCTCAAGCGCGACCGCCCCGGCGCAACGCCCGATCCCTCGGTCCTGCGGGTCGCCAAGGCCAATCTCGTCGAGCATATGCTCTATTTCAACTGGCTGTTCGCGACGCGGCAGTGGCTCGCCGGCGACGCCATGACGCTCGCCGATTTCGCGCTCGCGGCGCATCTGAGCAGCCTCGACTATCTCGGCGATGTCGATTGGGAGACGGCGGTCGAAGTGCGCCAGTGGTACGCCCGCATCAAATCGCGCCCGGCGTTCCGAACGCTGCTGGGCGACCGCATCGGTGGCATGCCGCCCCATGCCGGCTATGCCGATCTTGATTTCTGACTATACTTTTGTATATACATTGATGGATATGTGCGCTGACCGTCGTCTCCCCCTACGAGTGGGACGCAGGCAATCTGAACAAATGCCAGAGCCACGGCGGAACGATTGCCGAGATCGAGCCTGTGCTCGACAGCGACCCGCTTTTGTTTCCCGACTACGGCCACTCCGGTGTTGAAGAGCGGACGATCGCCATCGGGACCAACCGGGTTGGCCGTCCAGTCTTCGTGGTCTTTACGATTCGGATGGCCGAGAACCGGGAAGTCGTAAGGCCGATCAGCGCGCGCTCCATGCATCGAAAAGAGATCGATAAATGGGTGGAAGAAAGGTCCCGGTCCTGAGAACGGATGAAGAGGCCGAAGCTTTCCTCATCGAGGATCTGTCCGACCTCGATTATTCGCAGTTCAAGCGACATCACTTCGAGTTCGAGAAGAAGGAAGCGCAGGTGAATCTGCGCGTGCCGGAAGGCCTGCTCGAAGCCGTCAAGGATCGCGCGAAGCAGAAGGGCATGCCCTATACGCGCTACATCCGCCTGCTGATGGAACGGGATATTGCTCAAAAATAGCGGCATCGTCACCGAGCTGCGCGCCCGCGCCACATCGCTCGGCTTCGATGCGTTCGGCATCACCTCGGCGGGCGCGCGACCGGATCTGCGCGCCAGGCTGGAGGCGGCACTCGATGCCGGCTGGCATGGCGACATGGCGTGGATGGCCGAGACCGCGGAACGGCGGTCGAGTCCGGCGGCGCTGTGGGACGACGTGCGTTCGGTTATCATGCTGGGGGTCAATTACGGGCCCCGTGGCGATCCGCTGGCGACGCTGGGCCGGCGCGACCGTGGTACGATCTCGGTCTATGCGCGCAACCGCGACTATCACGACATCATCAAAGGCCGACTGAAGGAACTTGCCGGACTGCTTGCGCGCCGCACCGGCGCCGAGGTCAAGGTCTTCGTCGACACCGCGCCGGTGATGGAAAAGCCGCTTGCCGAAACCGCCGGGCTCGGCTGGCAGGGCAAGCACACGGTGCTGGTCAGCCGCGAATTCGGCTCGTGGCTGTTCCTGGGGGCGATCTTCACCACGGCCGAACTGCCGGTGGACGCACCGCATGAAGAAAGCTGCGGCTCGTGCCGCCGCTGCCTCGATGTGTGTCCGACAAACGCCTTCCCCGCGCCCTTCCAGCTCGATGCGCGGCGGTGCCTCGCCTATCTCAACAACGAGCACAAAGGACCGATACCGCTCGAATTCCGAGCGCCGATGGGCAACCGCATCTATGGCTGCGACGACTGCCTCGCGGTGTGTCCGTGGAACAAATTCGCGAGCGCCAGCCGCGAGGCGAAGCTCGTCGCACGGGCCGATCTCGAGGCGCCGGCGCTGGCCGATCTGGTGCAACTCGACGATGCGGGGTTCCGCGCTTTGTTTGCGGGCTCGCCGATCAAGCGGATCGGGCACGCGCGATTCCTGCGCAATGTGCTGATCGCCGTCGGCAATAGCGGGGACGATGCGCTGGCGCCGCTCGCCGAGGCGCGGCTCGGCGATGCCGACCCGCTGGTGCGGGGGGCGGCCGTGTGGGCCGTACGCCGGCTGCGCGACGACAGCCGCGTGAGCGAATTGGCACTGGACTTTCTCGCCCGGGAGTCCGACACAGCCGTCCGCAAGGAATGGACGCAGACGATCCAGACGTGATGGGCGTATTCTTTTTCGGCATGGGCTTTTCGTCGCTGGCGACCGCCCGGGCCATGCACCGGACCATCGACAAGGAGATCCCGATATTCGGCACGACGCGGACCGAGGAGGGCATCGAGGCGCTGGCCGACAGTCCCTACCGGCTGCACCTGTTCGACGGCGAGTCGCCTGGCATGACGCTACCGGCCGACCTGCGCCGATCGACGCATCTGGTGCTGTCGATCCCGCCGAGCGAAGCAGGCGATCCGGCGCTGCGCATGCATCGCGCCGATCTCGATGCGGCCCCCGATCTGCAGTGGCTGTGCTATTTCTCGACGGTTGGCGTCTATGGCGATTTCGGCGGGGCGTGGATCGATGAGAGCGCGCCGACGCGGCCGATCAACCAGCGCAGCGCGCATCGCGTCGAAGTTGAGCAGCACTGGCGCGACTATGCCGAGGAACGCGGCGTGCCGCTGCTGATCCTCAGGCTTGCCGGCATCTATGGCCCCGGCCGATCGGCGTTCGACAAGCTGCGCGAAGGCACGGCGCGGCGTATCGTCAAGCCCGGCCAGGTGTTCAACCGCATCCATGTCGAGGACATCGGGCGGGTAACGGCGCTGGCGGCGCAGCGCAAGCTCGCGGGAACGTTCAACCTCGCCGACAACGAGCCGGCGCCGCCGCAGGATCTGATCGAATATGCGGCCCGGCAGATGGGCGTGCCGGTGCCGCCGGACATTCCCTTTGCGGAGGCGGACATGACGCCGATGGCGCGCAGCTTTTATTCCGACAACAAGCGCATCGCCAACAAGGCAATCCGCAAAGCGCTGGGGATCGAGCTGCTCTATCCGAGCTATCGCGAGGGGCTGGCGGCGATCGCCAGGGTGCCGGGGTGAACGCCACGGCACCCGCGCTTGCGCCGCAACGCGTCGTTCTCGATGGGCTTTATGCGCGGCTCGAGCCGCTGGGGCCGCAGCACAGCGCCGATCTGTATCGCGCCGCGGTTGGGCAGGAACAGCGTTTCACCTATCTGTCCGAAGAGGCGCCGGCTTCGGAAGCGGCGATGGGCGAGTGGGTCGCGAGCACGATGGCCAAGGACGATCCGCTCTGCTTTGCGGTGATCGACAAGCGAAGCGGCCGCGCCGAGGGTCGGCAATCGCTGATGCGGATCACGCCCGGGCATGGGGTGATCGAAGTGGGCGGGATCTATTGGGGACCCGTGATTGCTCGCACGCGGGTGTCAACCGAGGCGCTCTATCTCCATGCCCGCCATGTGTTGGACGAGCTCGGCTACCGGCGCCTCGAATGGAAGTGCAATGACCTCAATGCGGCGAGCAAGGCGGCGGCGCAGCGCTTCGGCTTCACGTTCGAAGGCGTGTTCCGCCAGCACATGATCGTCAAGGGACAGAACCGCGATACGGCCTGGTACGCGATGCTCGACGGCGAATGGCCGCGGATCAAGGCCGAATTCGAGCGCTGGCTCGCGCCGGACAATTTCGACGCGGACGGGATGCAGCGGTCGAGACTGCGGTTCTCGTCGAAGGCCTAATCCGCCAGCATCGCCTCGATCGTGCGTTCGAGCAGCGCAAGGTCCTGCTCGCGGCTCAGGCGGTGGTCGCCGTCCGGGACCAGCGTGAAGGTCACGGGATCGTTGACGATATGCTGGACCAGCTTGAGCGCGTGCTCCTTGGGCACATCCTTGTCGCGGGCACCCTGTAGGATCGTCACCGGGCACCCCGTTTCGATCGGGCGGCCGAACATCAGGTGCTGCCGCCCGTCCTCGATCAGCGAGAGATTGATGCGATAGGGCTCGGGAGCATATTCGGACGGCTCCTCGACATAGCCCTGCTTGAGCAGCAGGTTGCGCTGCTTCTTGGTCATCTGGTCCTGCATCAGCGTCGTCATGTCGGTGGCCGGCGCGATGAGAATGAGGCCGATCACTCGGCCGGCGCCGCGCCTGCGGAGTTCGCGAATCAGCAGCAGGGCCAGCCAGCCGCCCATCGATGAGCCCACGACGATCTGCGGGCCGTCGGTCGTCTCGAACACGGCCAGCGCCTCCTCGAGCCAGCGGCTGATGCTGCCCAGGTTGAAGTCGCCCCCGGTCTGGCCGTGACCGGAATAGTCGAATCTCGTCACCGCGAGGCCGTGTTCGGCGCCGAAACGGTCGAGGGCCATGGCTTTCGACCCGGTCATGTCCGAGCGAAAGCCGCCCAGCCAGAACAGGCCCGGCTGGCGTCCGGTGCGGCGTTCAATGGCGATGCGGCGATCGCCCACGGGCAGGAATTCGGTCATCGGCTGCTCCAACGCAAAGGCAACAGGCTTAGACATTCGCAATCGCTTGATGTCGAGTGGATTGACTTCGTGGGCCCGAGTCACGATTTTAGCCGCGCTTCCCGAAAAGCATTCCGCCAACCGCAGAAGGACCATCTGCCATTCGCCGACCCATGAGACCCATTGCGCCCCAGAAGGATGGGCCGCTTTCGAACGAGGATATCCAAGCTCCCGAAGTCCAGTTGATCGACGCCGAGGGCGTCAACCGCGGCGCGGTCAAAACCCGCGACGCGCTGGCGGAGGCCCAGGACCAGGGCCTCGATCTGGTAATCATCGCCGCCAATTCGAATCCACCGGTTGCCAAGATGCTCGATCTTGGCCGCTTCAAATATGCTGCGCAAAAGAAGGCCAACGAGGCCCGCAAGAAGCAGAAGGTGATCGAGGTCAAGGAAATCCAGATGCGTCCGAACATCGACACGCATGATTACGAGACCAAGATGAAGGCGGTGCACCGGTTCCTCGAAGAGGGCGACCGGGTGAAGGTGACGATGCGCTTTCGCGGCCGCGAAATGGCGCACCAGGACATCGGCATGGAACTGCTGATGAAAGTGCAGAACGAACTCGCCGAGAAGGCCAAGGTCGAATCGAGCCCGCGCTCGGAAGGCCGTCAGATGGTGATGGTGCTGGCGCCGCGCTGACCCGCCACGTACCGGACACGACCAGAAAAAGGGCGGCTCACTGGCCGCCCTGTTGTTTTGCGGAATGCCGCGGTGGATCAGGCGGCCAGTTTCATCCAGGTCGGAGCGATCGAGGTGCCCTTGCCGAGACCGTAGCCGAAGCGGATGTTGAGCATGCCGACCGGCTCCAGAAGGCGCGCGCCGTCGAGCCCGCCCGCGTTTTCGACCGAGAACCCGGCCTTGCGCACGAGATCGGCCACGGCTTCGACCGCCGCTTCGTCATTGCCCGCAAGGAAGACGGGGACGTCGCTGGTATCCTCGGCGGGCGCCTCGAAGAGCGAGGCGAAGATGGTGTTGAACGCCTTTACCACCCTGGCGTCCGGGGCCGCCGTCTGGATTTCCTCGGCGGCCGAGGTGGTGTGCCCCAGCCGCAGGCCGGAATAATCCGGCGTCACCGGATTGGTCATGTCGACGACGATCTTGCCGCCCAGATCGAGCGACTTGGCGGCATCGATTGCCGCGTCGAAAGGCAGGGCGAGCACGACGATATCCGCCGTGGCGACGGCGTCGGCATAGCTGGTCTCGCCGGCCTTGGGCTCGCGGGCGCCGAGCGCCAGCTCGGCCTTGCCTTCGAGGCGCCTGGCGAGGCCGCTGCCCATATTGCCCTGGCCGAGAATTGCGATGGTCATTTGAGGTCTCCGTTCCGTTCGAATGCGGTGCCCTCGACATAGTCCGATACCAAACGTCGTAGAATTGCCGGCCGTTGCGTTTCAGAGTATCGATTTTGTATCGAATGGCTGACCTCGACGCCCTGGAGACGTTTGCAACCGCGGTCCGCACCGGCAGCTTTGCCGGTGCGGCGCGGGTGCTCGGCATCACACCGGCCATGGTGGGCCGCCGCATCCAGGGGCTCGAACAGCGCTATGGCGCGCGGCTGATCGAGCGGACAACACGGTCGCAGCGCCTGACGGAAGCTGGCGAAGCCTTCCTGCGCCGGGCCGAGGCCGTGCTCGACGCCGCCGCCGAGCTCGACGATTCGATGAAGGCGGAGCCCGGGCGGCTCGAAGGCCGCATTCGGCTCACCGGCCCCGCGACGCTGGGCGTGTTCAGCCTCGCCGGCATCGTCGCGCGCTTCCAGACCGCCAATCCGGCGGTGACGGTCGAGATGATCCTGACCGACCGGCGGATGGACCTGATTGCCGAGGGGCTGGACCTTGCAGTGCGCATCGGCGAGCTCCCCAGTTCATCGATGATCGCCCGGCGCGCCGGCACCTACCGGCTGATGCTGGTCGCCTCGCCCGGCTATGTCGCACGGTTCGGCGCGCCGGCGACGCCGGCCGCGCTTGCCGATGCGCGGTGCCTCATCAACCTCAATATGTCGCCGCGCAATCGCTGGCCGCTGAGCCGGGACGGCCGGCAGGAGATCGCCGACGTCCGGGGCGGATTGCAGATCGACAATGGCGAGGCCTTGCGCGTTGCGGCGCTCGAAGGCGCGGGCATCGCCTATATGCCGGCCGACCTCGTGCGCGACGATGTGGCGGCGGGGCGGCTGGTGCCCATCCTGGGCGATTGGCAGATGTTGTCGCTGCCGATCCATCTGATCCACCCATCGCGCCGCGTACCCCGACGAGTCTCGGTGCTGTTAGAAACCCTCGCGGAAGCGCTGGGCCGCTCCCATCCGGCCTAGGCCTGGCGCGGCAAATCATCTACATAACGCCTTATGACGTTCGACCAGCGGGCAACGATCGGCTTTCAGGCGGCGCAGTTGGCGCGGCTGATTTCACTGCGCCTGCGCGAGGGCCTTGCCCCGCTGGGGCTGATGCCGGCGCAGGCGGCGGCGCTGATCGAGATCGGCAACAGGCCGGGCCTCACGCAGAAGGAGCTGGTCGAGCGGCTCGAGGTCGAGCAGCCCGGGGTCGCCCGCACCCTCAATGGCCTCGAGGCGGATGGCTGGATTTTTCGCGAGAGCCGGGGCGGACGGGCGCAGGGCCTTTACCTCAGCGACCGGGCGGCCGCCATCGTGCCGGAGGCTGTCAGGGTAACCGCCGCGACCGACAGGCGCGTGCTGGGCGAACTGAGCCGGACCGAGCAGGCGAACCTCATCGATGCGCTCGAAGAGCTGATCCGCGACCTCAAGGACGCATAGCGCCCCTTGCCTTCGGCCCCCCGGCCCTCTATAGACGCCGCTTCTGAACCGGGTCGCCCGGCCGAAAGGCATGCCGTGGCGATCCAGAATGCGAAGCCCGAAAGGGCGAACAAGGACCGCAAAATGCCAAAGATGAAGACCAAATCGGGCGCCAAGAAGCGCTTCAAGATGACCGCGTCCGGCCGCGTCAAGGCCGGGGTCGCGGGCAAGCGTCACCGCCTCCTCAGCCACAACGCCGATTACATTCGCCGCAACCGGGGCACCAAGATCCTGGCCAAGGGCGATGAAAATCTCGTCAAGT
>CAZASR010000050.1:0-17716 GCA_964487765.1 uncultured Devosia sp.
TGGACCAATGGTCCCGCCTCGCCCGCTCTTTCCCCCTGGGGGAAGGAGCACCTCCACCGAGCGGCGGGTCGAGCCCCGCCAGCGCTTTCGCTCGCCCGAAATCCTGGACGCACGAGACGACGTTATTCCGCTTGGCGTGCGCGCCATGCTGTGCTTTGTGGCGCGTCCGATCGAAAGCGAAGTCGAAACGACCCGAACCGGGACGACATTCTAGAAATGAGGAGCGAAACGAGAATGACCGAGACACACAGCGCATACGGGTCGATCCAGATTCGCGGCGCGCGCGAGAACAACCTCAAGAACGTCTCGCTCGACATCCCCAAGCGCCGCATCACCGTATTCACGGGCGTGTCAGGCTCCGGCAAATCCTCGCTCGTCTTCGGCACCATCGCCGCCGAGAGCCAGCGCCTCATCAACGAAACCTATCCCGCCTTCGTGCAGCAATTCATGCCGCATTACGGCCAGCCCGACGCGGATTCGCTCGACAATATCTCGGCCGCCATCGTCGTCGACCAGCAGCGCCTCGGCGGCAACTCGCGCTCGACCGTCGCGACTGTCACCGACACCGCGCAAATGCTGCGCGTCATCTATTCGCGCGTTGCCGAGCCGCGCCTCGCCTCCTATGGCTGCTACTCCTACAACGACCCGCGCGGCATGTGTCCCGAATGCGAAGGCATCGGCCAGGTCGCGGCGATGGACATGAGCGCCGTGCTCGATGAGAGCAGGTCGCTCAACGACGGGGCGCTGCTGCCCAAGGATTTCGCCGTCGGCAGCTGGTGGTGGGAGATCTACGCCAGTTCCGGCCTGTTCGACCTGGACAAGCCGATCAAGAAATACAGCAAGGAGGAGCGCGCCAACCTCCTCGACCTCGACGACGGCCGCAAGATCAAGGTCGGCAAGATCGGCCTTACCTACGAAGGCGTCGTCGTGAAGCTCAAGAAGGGCCTCGGCTCGAAGGACCCCGAGCAGCTCCAGCCGCATGTCCGCGCCGAATACGAAAAGATCTTCACCCGCAAGCTCTGCCCCGCCTGCAAGGGCGCCCGCCTCAACCAGGCGGCGCTGGGCTCCACCATCAAGGGCAGGAACATCGCCGAGCTCTCGGCCATGCAGGTCAGCGATCTCGCGCCCTTCGTGCGCGCCATCAGGGCCAGGGAGGTCCAGCCCATGCTCGACGCCCTCGCCGCGCGCCTCGAGAACCTCGTCACCATCGGGCTTGGCTATCTAAGCCTCGATCGCGAGAGCTCCACCCTGTCGGGCGGCGAGAGCCAGCGCGTCAAGATGGTGCGCCATCTGGGCTCCTCGCTCACCGACCTCACCTATGTCTTCGACGAGCCCAGCGTCGGCCTCCATCCCCACGATGTCGGCCGCCTCGCGGGCCTGATGACCCAGCTCCGCGACAAGGGAAACACCGTTCTGATCGTCGAGCACAAGCCGGACATGATGGCCATCGGCGACCACATCGTCGATATGGGACCGCTCGCCGGCAGCAAGGGTGGCGAAGTCGTCTATGAGGGTGATTACCAGGGCCTGCTCAAGTCCGGCACGCTCACCGGCGATCACATCCTCAGGCACCAGCCGATCAAGACCGTGCTGCGCCAGCCCACCGGCAAGCTCAGCATCAAGGCTGCCTCGATCAACAACCTCAGAAAGGTCAGCGTCGATATCCCGCAGGGCGTGCTCACGGTCGTCACCGGTGTCGCCGGCGCCGGCAAATCGTCGCTGATCCAGACGGCCCTGCCGGCCGCCTATCCCGAAACCGTCATCATCGACCAGACGCTGGCGCGCGGCTCACGCCGCTCCAACACCGCGACCTATACCGGCATCCTCGACAATGTGCGCAAGGCCTTCGCCAGGGCGACGGGCGAGAATGCGGCGCTGTTCTCGGCCAATTCCAAGGGCGCCTGCCCGGACTGCAACGGTCTCGGTGTCATCTACACCGACCTCGCGCATCTCGATCCGATGATCACCACCTGCGAAACCTGCAATGGCAAACGCTTCACCGACGAGGTGCTGCAGCACAAGTTGCGCGACCGCTCCATTTCCGATGTCTATGAGATGTCGGTTGACGAAGCTGCTGCCTTCTTCACCGAAGCGCCGATCAAGAAGATCCTGCAGGGACTCGTCGATGTCGGCCTGGGCTACCTCACTCTGGGCCAGCCGCTGTCGACGCTTTCGGGCGGCGAGCGCCAGCGCCTCAAGCTCGCCGCCGAACTGGGCAAGTCGGGCAATATCTATGTGCTCGACGAGCCCACCACGGGGCTGCACATGCACGACGTCGACACCCTCATCGGCCTGTTCGACCGGCTGGTCGATGCCGGCTCCAGCGTCATCGTCATCGAGCACAATCTCGACGTCATCTCGCGCGCCGATTGGGTGATCGATCTCGGGCCGGGCGCCGGGCACGATGGCGGCACGATCGTTTTCGAAGGCCCGCCGGCGGCGCTTGTCAGGGCAAAGGGGTCGCTGACGGGGGCGTTCCTTGCGAAGCGAGAGGGAACGTCAGCGTGAACAGCGAACCGCCATTGACCGCCGTTTCGAAGCGCGATTCGCCGTTGATCTGCTGGCTCAGCGCGCCGATCAGGCGCCGGCCGATGCCCTTGGTCGGCGTCTGCGGATCAAAGCCCAGGCCGTTGTCTTCGACCGTGAGCATCCCCCGTCCGTCCGGTGCGCGCGTCAGCCGCACCGTCACCAACCCTGCGCGACCATCGGCGAAGGCGTGCTTGAAGGCATTCGACGCCACCTCGTTGAGGATCAAGCCGAGTGGCGTCGCCGCTTCGCGGTCGACGGGCAGATCGTCCAGCTCCTCGATCACCCGCACATCGGGATCATGGCCGGCGCGGATGCTGGCAATGAGCGTCGACAGGTAGTCCTTCACATGCACCGTCTCGAAATTGCCCGAACGGTAGATATGCTCATGGACCGCCGACATCGCGGCGATGCGCTGGCCCATATTGACTTTGATCTCGCGCGGGATCGGTTGCATCTGGAGCAGCGACGCCACGGACTGCAGATTGTTCTTCACACGGTGGTGGATTTCGCGGAACAGCACCTCGTTGTGGGCCACCGCCGCCTGCAGTGTGCGCTGAATTTGCGCGCTGCGCCGGAGCAGGCGCGCCGTCCACAGCGACCCGGCGAGCAGCGCGACTGCCACCGGCAGGAGCAGCGCCGTCACGATCCAGATCGAGGTCCACAGGCCCCCCAGCGCGGTTTCGGTCGCAACCGAGCCGAAGGCCACCACGCCATAATGGGGCAGATGCCTGAAGCCGACCAGCCGCGCAATGCCATCGGCCGGCGACCGGCCGGAATCGTAGCTGCCAGCCTGCGCCGCCTGCACCTGTGGCCAGAACGGCGACGTATCGGTCATATTCATGGTTTCGGGCAGCGTCGGATATCGCCCGACGATCCAGCCGTCGTCGCGGATAAGGCTCACCGTCGACCCCTCGGGCATCTTCAGCGCCGTCCACAGGGAGGCCAGGTTCGTCATCGGCATGCTGAGCACGGCGACGCCGGAAATCACCCCGGTGCCGAGCCGCCGCGCCAGCACGATCCTCGGCTCGCCCGTCGTAGCGTCGGCCTGCTGCGGCGCCACCGTTTCCGCCGTGTCGGTCGTCGTCACCTCGATGAAGTAGGGCTCCCCGGAGATATCGGCAGGCAGGCTTGCGGACCCGCCATTCTCGAGCACCGCGCCGGTTGGATCGTAGATTGCGAAGCTGGCGCCGCCGGGCAGCATATGCACCGCCGCATCGAGGTCGGCTTTCTCGCCCGGGTCGAGGATGGCCGGCTCAAAGGCGAGCTTGGATTCGATCAGGCGCAGCGCCGTGAGCCCGCCCCCGAGCAGCCAGTCGGCCTGGCTCGCGACGACGTCCGCGGTCGTCTCGGCTCTCTGCCGCGCCGTCTCGAGCGTCTGTTGATATCCCTGGATGCACAGCAGCACGAAAATCGCGGCGATGACGAAGACCAGCGCCGCAGTCAGGCCGACGACCGCGTCGGCAGCTTCCCAATGCCGCCCCACCAAGGGCAGGCGGCTTTGCGGCTGGGGCGCGGCCGGAGTGCTCGTCGTATCGCTGCCCGCTGTCTCCCCCGCTGCCGTCATGCCGTGCCCCCCGCACCCGACAGCATGGTGATGACATTGATGAGCTGCGGTTCCTGGTACGGCTTGCTCATGAAGCGGACGCCGTCGGGAAGCTCGCCCGGGGCGACGCCGACCTTACCGGAGATCACGAGGAGCTGGATCGGCGGCCAGCGGCGGCGGACATAATGGGCAAGCCGGATACCATCCATCGAGCCCGGCATGTCGACGTCGGTGACCACCACCCCCACCTCGCTGTCCCGCGCCAGCAGGGAAATCGCTTCGTCCGCGTTCGACGCTTCGATCACTGCATAGCCGGCATCTTCGATGCTGCTCACCATGCCGAGACGAATGATCGGTTCGTCTTCGACGACCAGAATCTTCATGAATTTACATCATACCCCAAACCACGTCTTCAATGCCGTCACGTGGATTTGGTTGCAAGTCTCGTGAAGATTCCGAACTTAAGGACGCTCGGCGCTCATCTCGGAGGTTCGCATCATGGATTATCGCCTGCTCGGCCGCTCGGGTCTCAAGGTCTCCGCTCTTGCCATCGGGACCGCCACCTTCGGGGGCGACGGCCTGTGGGGCGCGACCGACGTCGCCGACGCCCGGCGCCAGATCGATCTGTGCCTCGACCATGGGGTCAACCTTGTCGATACCGCCAATGTCTATGGCGGCAGCAAGTCCGAGACCATCATCGGCGAAGCGCTCACCGATGGACGTCGCGATCGCCTGCTGATCGCGACGAAGGTCCGCTTCCGCCGTGGTCCCGGGCCGAACGACGAGGGGCTCAGCCGCTGGCATATCATCCGCGAATGTGAGAATTCGCTCAGGCGGATGAAGACCGACGTCATCGACCTCTATCAGGTCCACCAATGGGATGGGTCGACCCCGCTCGAAGAGACCGTGGAAGCGCTCGATACCGTGATCCGGCAGGGCAAGGTCCGCTATGTCGGCTGCTCCAACTATTCGGCCTGGCATTTGATGAAGGCGCTGGGGATTGCCGACGCGCACAATCGGCAGCGTTTCGTCAGCCAGCAGATTCACTACACCCTGCAGGCCCGCGAGGCCGAGTACGAGCTGATCCCGCTGGGGCTCGATCAGGGCGTGTCCGTTCTCGTCTGGTCGCCGCTTGCCGGCGGCTGGCTGTCGGGCAAATACACCCGCAACACCGCCCCGGAGTCGGGCCGGCATGTCAGCGGCTTCCGTGAGCCGCCCATCTACGATTGGGAGAAGCTTTGGGACATCGTCGATGTGCTGCTTGACGTTGCCAGGGCTCACGACGTTTCCGGCGCACAGGTCGCGCTCGCCTGGCTGCTGCAGCGGCCGGGCGTCGCCTCGGTCATCATCGGCGGCCGCACCCTCAGCCATTTCGAGGAGAATCTCAAAGCCGCCGATCTTTCTCTCTCGCCCGAGGAAATCGTCCGCCTCGACGAGGTCAGCCGCCCGCCGCTGCTCTACCCCTACTGGCACCAGAACTGGGCGATCCGCAGCCGCATGTCGCCTACCGAGCACCTCTTTCACGACGGCTACCCGGCCCCCTGATGGCGATTGACAAAACTTAGAACCATTATAAACTGACGAAAGGCATCAAGATAAATAGCTGTTTGAACTCAACGGCTTAACTTCAGGACTCGGAGCATGCGCCTTACGCGTCAAACCAACTACGCGATCCGTACGCTGGTCTATTGCGCGGTCAATTCGCCCGAACTGAGCCGCATCGCGGACATCGCCAAAGCGCATTCGATCTCCGAATTGTTCCTGTTCAAGCTCATCAAGCCCCTGGTCGAGAACGGCCTCATCGAAACCGTCCGCGGCCGCAAGGGTGGCATCCGCCTCGGGCGTCCGGCAGCCGAGATCACCCTGCTCGACACCATCAAACTGACCGAGGAGAATTTCGCTATGGCGGAATGCTTCGAGGGCGGCAGTGACGTGCTCTGCCCGTTGGCGGACAGTTGCGATCTCAACAGCGCGCTGCGCGAAGCTCTCGGCGCCTTCTTCGAAGTGCTCGACAGCTACACCATCGCCGACCTTGCCGAGAAGCGGACCCACCTGCGCGCGCGCCTCGGTCTCAAGCTTGAGGAACTGACCGAGTTCACCCAACATTGAAGCAACACCGGTGCATGCCGCACCGGCCGCGTCAATGATCCGGAATCGGCTTGCCTGAAAGACTACGCGACGCACTTGCTGTGATGGCCGCCGTGCTGCTCGGCGCGGTCGTGTTCTTCTTCTATTGCGGCTGGTGGGTGCTGATCCCCACCAACATCGCCTGGCTCGACTTCGCCGATCGCGCCATGCACCAGCTTGGATGGATGTTCTACCGCGCGGCACCCTGGGGCATCCCGCCCGGCCGCAGCCCCCTGCTTGGCATTGAAATCTCCAATTCGATCGCGCTTGTCGACGGGTTGCCGCTTTTCGCCATCCCGTTCAAGCTGGTCGAGCACTGGCTGCCTCGGCCGTTCCAATATTGGGGCTACTGGCTGCTGCTGAGTTTTATCCTGCAGTCCGTATTCGCTTGGCGCATAGCCCGTGAACTGGGAGCCGGCAGGGTGGCCGCCCTGCTCGCGGCAGCCTTCGTTCTGATCGCTCCGGCCTATCTGTTTCGGGTGCCGATGCACATGGCACTCTCGGGTCACTGGACCATCCTCGCGGCCCTCTTGCTCTACATTCGCGCTCGACCGCCACGAGCCTGGATGTGGCCGCTTCTGGTCGCTGTCACCTGCGCCATTCACGCGACGCTGCTTGCCATGGTGCTGGCGTTGTGGGCGGCGTCGCTGCTGCAGCGGCTCTGGACCAAGCGCGGGCGATGGGTCGCGCTCGTCGTCGAGTTCGTCATTGGTGTCACCGCCGCGGCGGCCGTGCTGTGGAGCGTCGGCTTCTTCGGCACAGCCTCGTACGGAACCTATGGCTATGGCGACTACAAGCTCAATCTGCTGTGGCCGATCATCTCCTATGGCTGGTCACGGCTGTTCGCCGACCTGCCCCACACGAGATTCGACTATGAGGGCCTGAGCTTTCTCGGCATCGGCATTCTCGCGCTCCTCCTGCTCGCGATTGTCAGCGGCGCCATCACCCGTCTGCGCCATGCGCTGTCGCGATATTGGCTTCCACTTACCGCTGTGCTGATCGCCCTGATGGTCTTCGCCTTCTCCAAGGACCTCGCGATCCTAGACCATGAACTGGTGAGTATTCCCGTCCCCGGCTTCATCGATGCCATTGGTGCGGCTTTCCGCTCCACCGGCAGATTCGTCTGGCCGCTTCTCTACATGGCGACCATCGGTGCCGTCGTGCTGGTTGCTGGACGGTTCCGGTCTGCCGTCGCGCTGCCGCTCCTTGCTGTCGCCTTTGCGGCGCAGGTGTGGGACTCCGCACCGAAGTGGCAGGCATTCGAGGATCACATGCCACCGCCGTCCACAACCTGGTCGACGGAGCTCGACTCTCCCTTGTGGCAGCGTGCTGCCAAGGCTGGCTACAATCGCATTCGTTCGATCCCGGTCGATGAAGGCTATGGCAGCGACTGGAAGGCGCTCGGCTATTTCGCCCTAACCCACGGAATGGATATCGACACCGTCTATCTCGGCCGCGTCGACAGCGACGACCGCGAGGCCCATGAGGCGTATGAAGATCGGGTGCTGCGGACCGGCCAATTTGAGCCCAGAACCATCTATGTATTCGATGTCCGCTCGTCGCTGTTCGCCGCGCGCCACACCGGCCCGGACGACCTCATCACCGTGGCCGATGGACGCATCGTCTTCCTTCCCGGCGGCCACGCGCTGGGTGAAGGCCTCGGGCGCTGGTCGGGCGATTGATCTGGCAGAGGTCGTAGTCTATGCCCCGCGACCATGGCCGCCGCTCCGATCCTTGCCCTGCAGAATATCACGCTGACGCTCGGCTCGACGCAGTTGCTCGAAGGCGCGGAGCTTTCCGTGCTACCCGGCGACAAGATCGCGCTCGTCGGGCGCAATGGTTCGGGTAAGTCGACGCTGCTCAAGATAGCGGCTGGCGAGATTGAGTCCGACGGCGGCAATCGATTCATCCAGCCCGGCGTGACCATCCGCTACCTGCCGCAAGAGCCGGACCTGTCCGGGTTCCTGACGACGCTCGATTACGCCGCCAGCGGTATCGAAGCGGGCAACGATCCACATCGCGCCCGCTACCTGCTCGAACGTCTCGGCCTCACCGGCACTGAAAATCCTACGCGACTTTCCGGCGGCGAGGCCCGCCGCGCTGCCCTTGCCCAGGTACTCGCACCCGAACCCGACATTGTGCTGCTCGATGAGCCGACCAATCACCTCGACCTACCCGCGATCGAGTGGCTCGAGGCCGAACTCGTATCCTTGCGCTCCGCGCTGGTCATCATCAGCCATGACCGGCGATTTCTGAGTGACCTTTCTCGCGCCACCATATGGCTCGACCGCGGCCTCACCCGCCGGCTCGACAAGGGCTTCGGCGCTTTCGAGGAATGGCGCGACACGGTTCTGGAGGAAGAGCAAGTCGCGCGGCACAAGCTCGACCGTCAGATCGTCCGCGAGGAGCACTGGCTGACGTACGGAGTTACTGCGCGCCGCAAGCGCAATGTCCGTCGCCTGCAGGGCCTGCACGATCTGCGCCAGGAGCGTCGTGAGCTCAAGCGGCAGGTTGGAAACGTCAAACTTGCGGCAACCGAAGCCGATGTCTCGGGCAGGATGGTGCTCGAGGCCGACCGCATCAGCAAGTCGTTCGGTGATCGCAAGATCGTCGACGACTTCTCGACCCGCGTGATCCGCGGCGACCGCATTGGCATTGTGGGGGCAAACGGCGCTGGCAAGACCACGCTGATCAAGCTGATGACAGGGGAGCTCGAGCCCGACTCTGGGCGCGTGCGGCTCGGCTCCAATCTGGAGTTAGCGACACTCGACCAGCGTCGCGCCTCGCTCGAGCCGACGCTCACGCTCAAGGAAGCCCTCACAGCCGGCGGGTCCGATACGCTGATGATCAACGGTCAGCCCAAGCACGTCGTGGGTTACATGAAGGACTTTCTGTTTACACCCGAGCAGGCCGGCACCACCATCGCCAAGCTGTCGGGTGGCGAGCGCGGCCGGCTTGCGCTGGCGCGGGCTCTGGCGCTGCCGAGCAACCTGCTGGTGCTCGACGAGCCAACCAATGACCTCGACTTGGAGACCCTCGATCTTCTGCAGGAGCTTCTCGGCGACTATCCCGGCACGGTGATCGTCGTCAGCCACGACCGCGATTTCCTTGACCGCGTGGCAACCTCGGTGATCGTCGCCGAGGGTGAGGGGCGTTGGACCGAGTATGCCGGCGGCTACAGCGATATGGTCGCCCAACGCGGGTACGGAATCGCCAAACCTGAATTGGAAAAGGCGCCGAAAGCCGAGCGTCCCACGGTTCCGTCCGCGCCGGCTTCAGCACGAAAGTCGAAGCTGTCCTTCAAGCAGAAGCACGCACTTCAGTCTCTGCCCAAGGAAATTGAAAGACTGGACACCGAGATTGAGGCGCTCAACTCGCTCCTCGCCGATCCCTCGTTTTACTCCCGCGACCCCAGCGGCTTCGCGGACGCCTCGGCGAAACTGAGCGCGGCGCAAGCGGCGAAATCGCGGGCCGAGGACGAATGGCTCGAGCTGGAAATGCTGCGCGAGGAGATCGAAGGTTAAGGCGGCTAGAACGGAATTTGGGGCACCTGCAGTATTTGCAGTGCTTCCGCTTTCTCGCCGCGTATCCGCCTGAGCAGCAGCTCACCCATCTGCTGGCCGGCGAGCGCAATGTCTTCGCTGATCACATCGACCTTGGGGCGCACCAGCGAGAAGATTCCGCTCATCTGCTTGGTCACGACGTCAACGTCCTTGCCAATGACACGACCGGCGTCCGAAATGCCGGCAATCACCGCGAGCGCCACGGCGTCACCGGGGCACACATAGGCGTCGGAAGCGCTGCCCTGTTCAATGCGGGCCATGGTCGCCTTGCGAATGGCTTCGGCGCTGTCATCAAGGGTCACTCGCGTCTCAAACTCGTAGCCGATGCCCGTTTCCCTGGCCGCCTGCATCACGCCCTCTCGCAAATGCCGGCAGAACGTGAAACGAGGCGACGGTGTGATCATCGATACATGCTTGCGCCCCTTGGCGTGGAGGCGTCGGACAGCCTCGTAGGCGAAGGTGAAATTGTCGTAGTCGACATAAGGGTGGCAGCCGATGCCCTCGGTTCGTCCGTGCGTAACAAACGGAAAATCGTTTTCAAGCAAGAGTTTAACGCGCGCATCGCCCGGCTCCGTGCGCGAGAAGATGACCCCGTCGGCCATTCGGTTGCGCAGCACATACTGGATAGGTTCGAGCGGCGAGTTGCCTCGAAACCCGGGGGTTATGACCAGATGATAGGGCGTATCACGAAGCGCAGCCGTGACACCGCCAATCAGCGACGAGCTGAAATTGAGGATCTCGTCATGGGGATCGAGGATGAGGCTCACCACATGGGTGCGGCCCGTCTTGAGCCTCAGCGCCGTGCGATCCGGCACATACCCGATCTCCGCGGCGATTTTCTGCACCCGTTCCCGGGTCTCGGCGGACAACTCGGGCGCGTTGTTGAGGGCGCGCGAAATCGTCGTGATCGCAAGCCCGGTCATTTCGGCGATAGTGCGCAGAGTTGGCTTGCCCGAGCGGGGCGCACCACGCTTGGCCCGCGGCTTTTCGCGCGGCTCGAGTCCTGACAACCTACCCTCCGTGCAGCGCCCGGCCGTCCCTCACGACCCCCAGGCAAGCCTCGGCGCCCGGGCAAGTGACGTTGCACCGATTACATCAACAGATCGTGCAATCGATTTCAAGCCTGCCACCTTCCGGCTCTCGCGAGCACAATTTTGCGGATCGGCGTGCAGGGGCGCGGCCACGAGTGCGAATCGCAAAGTCGGCCAAAAGGCTTGCTTGCGCGGAGGGCCGAAGCGGCGCATAGAACTTGTACGGGCAGATTTATCTGCCGCGAGCGACTTGTGGAAAGGGCATTGCCACCTATCTCAGGTCAGTGTTTGGCTGGCGCTTCCGGGCGCCCGGTAAACGGAAAGGGACGAAAGATGACTCGCTTCGCTTCGCTCGAACCGCGTGCCGGTATTGGAGCCAAACACGTACACACCTCCCTATGGTGTAGCCGAACCTGGCGAATGTGATCGCGGTCCTCCGACCCCAGTCACACCCCCTCAGAATTCCGCTCTCACCCGGCAGCCGTGCTTCGGCTCCGTTGGAGGCTTGTCCCATGCAGCACGAAATCATTTCTCCGCCCCCTACCGGCAGACCGATCGCCATTGAGGTCGACGGTGAACCATTGGGCGTCGTCGTCCCATCCGATGAGGGGTACCGCTTTCTCGCGGTGCGGTACGCCGCCTTTCCGCTCGATGGCCAAGTTTTTGAGTCCGTCGAGGAAGCGCGCAGCACGCTTGGCGCCGCCATTCACGCCGGCAACCAGAACTAGCGCACCGCGGCACGCGAGCCGCTGCGCGCTATCGTTCGCCGCAAACTCCCGCCGTCGTCGGCGGGAGTTCTTTTTAGCGATTTGCGGTGTGCTACTGGGCGGCCGACGAAGGTGCTTCGCTCGAAGCTTCCGAGGCGATGGAGGAGAGTGCGGAAGAAGCCTCCGATACCGCCGAGCTGATCGCCGATTCAGCCGACGACACGACCTCCGAAGCCTCCGACGACGCAGAGGCTTCCTCCGAGGACGGCGCCGGAGCCTCGCTCGAAGGCGCTGGGGCCTCGCTGGAGACGACTACCTCGCTGGAAGGTTCTACCGGCGTCACCGGGGTCGGCGTGCCGCGGTTGAAGATCCAGATCAGGCCGATGATCACGATCACGGCGACGATGATGATAATCCAGGTATTGCGGTTCATTTATGCTTGCCTTTTTTGGAAGAGAGGAGACCGGGAATTTGTCTTTCTGCCTTGACGCTTTGCCGCCTCCCGTTTCTGCGGCCAGCATGTTCTCATCCGTCATTGGCGGCATTCAGCTCCGCCGGCGCTTTTGCTTCTGCTTCGTCCGATATGCCGGCGCTTAACGCGTGTTCGATAGCCGCGGCAACTGCAATCAGGTCGATCGCCCCCTCGATTGGATAGGCCCTGAGCTGGCTTCCGTCGGCGCTTGCGTGTACGTCGTGGCCCTGGGCTGAGAGTGCATTCAGCAGCGCAGCCAGCACCGGACTGGTCACGTGCCCCTCAATCATTTCCGTTCACCCGGATACCGTTGCTGTCCACTTTGATCTCGAGCGAGGGCTCCTGCGACTGTTGGTAGAGCATGTATCCGCCGAGCGCGACGATGATGATAACCAACATGCCGATCAGTGCGTAGAGTCCGCTTCTGCTCACCTATACCCCCAGAAATCGGACGCATTTCGGGCAGAACGTCATTCGCTGCCAAAAGGTTCAATCGGGAGAAGGGTCCGCAGGGCTGCCAAAAAGCGTTGAACTCCGTCGGCAACGCCACCGGAGTTGTCCACGCGGATGGCGTCGGGAATCTCGGCCGGTACCTCTCGCGCCAGCCGCGCCGTCACCTCAGCCGTCGTCTCCCGCCCACGCGCGGTCAACCGTTTCGCCCGGATCTCGGGGCTGGCATCGATCAGAATGACGACCGCTCCGGGAAAGATCTTGCAAGCTGCTCCCACGATCGTCCGCGAGCCGTTCACCACCACCATGCGCCCGCCAGCGATATCCTGGGTGATGCTCGCTGGCAGACCGTAGCTGAGGCCATGCGCCTGCCAACTCAGCGCGTAGGCTCCCTGCGCAGCACGCTCCGCAAATTCCGCCGGGATCACCGAGTCGTGGTCCTCGAGGAAGGCCATGGCGACCCGCGTCACGACCCGTCGGGGGAACACGAACCTCGCATCGCCGACGAGCGCCTCCCGCGCGGCATTGATCAGCGTATCCTTGCCCGCGCCCGATGGGCCGACGACGAGAACCAGCATCAGCTCACCCGCTGTCCCTGCCGCCACACGCCGCGGACGACCGGCATGTCGCCGTGCATCCGCACCCGCACGAGGTCGGCGCGCTTGCCGAAGGCGATCTCACCCCGGTCACCCAAATGCGCCGCCCTGGCTGGCGTGGACGAAACCATCCGGATTGCTTCGGGCAAGCCGATGCCGGCAAGGGCGGGGAGCTGGAAGGCGGCGAGGATGAGGGCGCCGGGCACGTAGTCCGAGCTCAACACGTCGAGACAACCTTGCTTCGCAAGATCGACCGCCGCGATATTCCCGGAATGGGAGCCACCGCGCACCACATTGGGCGCCCCCATGAGCACCGCGAGGCCGGCGGCGTGCGACTGCTCCGCCGCGATCATGGTGGTCGGGAATTCGGCGATGCTGACACCGTCCGCCACCGATTCTCCAACGTGCTCGATCGTGGCATCGTCGTGGCTCGCAAAGGCGATCCCGACTTCCCTGCCACGCTTTAGAATGGCCTTTCGGTTGGCTTCCGCGTAGCGTCGCTGCTCGTTTTCGCGTTCCGCGATGAAGGCGTCCATCTCCGCATCCGAGTAGCGCATGCGGTCCTGATAGTACTTCCGATACCTCTCCATCGTCTGGTACTGCCGTTGGCCCGGCGTGTGATCCATCACGGAAGCAAGCTTCACCAAAGGAAGGTCGCAGAAGCGCTCGAAGTCGCTGAACACGTCCGGCGTTGGAAGCTCGCAGCGCAGATGGATCAGGTGATCGGCACGTAGCCGCCCGTCCGACATACCGGCCTCGATGGCGTCCACCAAGACCTGCACATGCTCAGCCATGCCGCCCGGTAGCTCGGGATCGGAGCCGATACGGACCGCGTCAAAGACCGTGGTAATACCAGACCCGGCGATCTGCACGTCATGCGCCTGCAGGGCGGCCATGGGGTTCCAGTAGACCCCCGGACGCGGCCGGTAATGACCCTCGAGATGATCGGTGTGAAGCTCGACTAAACCCGGGATGAGATAGTCGCCGGCCAAATCCTCGCCGACTTGAGACAGCCCGCTGTCGATGGCTGTGATCGTCCCGTCCTCGATCTGGACGCTTCCGGTTATCACCTCGTCTGCGAGCACGATCTTTGCGTTGCGGAAACTGGTCTCCATCATGCGCCTCCCAGGAGATGGTCGGGCTTTAGCCGCTCGAACGCGGCGCCTCGCGCCGGTTCAGTGAAAAGCACCAGCCGGTCGAGGTGCACCGGCTTGGTCAGCACCTCGGCAAACCAGGCGGCCGCGCGCTCCCGCATCGCCACGCGCAGATCCTCCGGCAGCCGGTCGGTCAGTGTCATGTGGAACTGGAACTGCTCAAGCACGTAGGGATAGCCATACTGGTCCAGCAGCTCGATCTGCCGATCCGTCAGGGGCGTCCTGAGCCGGCGCGTCCGGTCCTCAATGGTGAGCTGATCGCGAAAATCGTCGAACTCCCGAACCACCTCCGCCGCAAATTTCGTGAGTGCCTCGGGCTGCGGCTCGGCGGTGAGCGCAAGGAAGCCATCGATCAGCCGCGGCGCGAGCCCCGGCAGCGCGAGCGGCGGCCGATCGTGCGCAAATTCGGCCAGAGCCCTTTGCAGAGCGGTACAGTCGCAGCCGTCGGACAGCGTCATCGGCGCTTTTAGGGTGGCGTGGAAACCGTAGCGCCGAGCGGACACCGTAAGAGGTTGGAGATCCGGCTGCGCGAGCCACGCCCCGGCTCGCCTCCACAGCTCTGAATCGCGGGCGGGAGCAAAGTAAATGGCGTAGCGGGCGGGCATGGAGGGCTCGGTGACGGAATTGACTGGCGAGTCGAGGTGGATGTCGCCATTGTGACACCAAACACGGGCCAGAGGGCAATGGACCGCGATCTTCTCGAAGACCTGTTCCGGACGGCAGTGGCGGCAGCCGATCCCGGCCGCGCCATCGCTGCCCATCTGCCACAGAAGCCGCGGGGCCGAACGATAGTCGTTGGCGCCGGCAAGGCATCGGCACAGATGGCCCGCGCTTTCGAGGACCTTTGGGTGAACCCGGCCGAAGGCCTCGTGGTCACCCGCTATGGGCACGCCGTGCCGACCCAGAACATTGAAATCGTCGAGGCAGGGCACCCCGTCCCCGACGAAGCCGGTTACCTCGCCGCCCGTCGGATGATGGCCAAGGTTCACGGCCTGAGCCGCGACGATCTCGTCGTCGCGCTGATTTCGGGCGGTGGCTCGGCACTCCTTCCGGCACCGGGGCCGGGCCTCACTTTCGAGGATGAGCAGGCGGTGACACGCGCGCTGCTGGCCTCGGGCATGCCGATCACCACGATGAACCTCGTGCGCAACGAGATCAGCGCCATCAAGGGCGGCCGCCTCGCGGCGCTCGCGGCACCGGCGCGTGTCGCGACGCTCATCGTCTCCGACGTTGCCGGAGACAATCCGGCCCTTGTCGCCTCCGGGCCCACCGTGCCGATCGCCAGTTCGCGCGCCGAAGTCCGGCACCTCGTCTCCCTCCATGGCCTGGACCTGCCGCCGGCGGCCATCGCACTGCTCGCGTCGCACGACAACGAGGCACCGCGGCCCGATGACCCGCGCTTCGCCAGCAACTGCGTGCAGATCGTCGCCTCGTCTTCGATCTCGCTCGACGCGGCAGCCGGACGAGCAGCTGAGCACGGGATTGCGGCGCACATCCTCTCGGACGCCATCGAAGGTGAAGCCCGCGATGTGGCGCAGGTCATGGCGGCACTGGCCCGCGAAATTGCCTTGCGCGATCGGCCCTTCACGCGTCCCTGCGTGCTGCTCTCCGGCGGGGAAACGACCGTCACCGTGCGTGGGAACGGCAAGGGTGGACGCAACGCCGAATTCCTGCTCGCTTTCGCCCTGGCCATCGAGGGCACCAACGGCATTACCGCGCTCGCGGCAGACACCGACGGCATCGACGGCTCCGAGGACAATGCCGGCGCCTTCGCCGACGGTACCTCCGCCGCCCGCATGCGCGCCGCCGGCATCGACCCCCGCGCCCGCCTCGCCAATAACGACGCCTGGACCGCCTTCCACGCCGTCAGCGACCTGCTGGTGACGGGGCCGACGGGGACCAATGTCAACGATTTTCGGGCGATCATTGTGAGGTAACACATGGCCAAAGCGGTGGGCATTGGCGGCATCTTCTTTCGTGCCCCGGATCCGGAAGCGCTCGCCCAGTGGTACAAGACGCATCTGGGCGTGACCGAGGTCTGGCAGCAGGAGGCGGGAATGACCGTCTTTGCGCCGTTCAAACAGATGACCGACTATTTCCCCGCCGACCGGCAGTGGATGATCAACTTCCGCGTCGACGACCTGCCAGCCCTGATCGCGCAGCTCGAGGCGGCGGGCATCGCGGTCGAGACGCGGGCCGAGTGGGATACACCGCAGACCGGGCGGTTCGCCCGCATCGTCGACCCGGCGGGAAGTCCCGTGGAGTTGTGGCAGCCGCCCACCGATTAGGCGCGGAATTTCGTGTTCATCCGGGGCAGGAAGATCGTGAGCAGGCCCAGGAGCGGCAGATAGCTCGTCACGACGAAGACGTAGTCGATGCCGTGCACGTCGGCGAGCAGCCCCAGCGCCGCCGCCGCGATGCCGCCGCTGCCGAAGGCGAAGCCGAAGAAGATGCCGGCGATCATTCCGATACGCCCCGGCATCAGCTCCTGTGCGAACACGACGATGGCCGAGAAGGCGGATGAAAAGATGAGCCCGATGATGATCGAAAGGGCGATCGTCCAGGTGTAGTCGGCATAGGGCAGGGCGAGCGTGAAGGGCAGCACGCCCAGCACCGAGAACCAGATGACGAACTTGGCGCCGAATCGATCGCCGATCGGCCCGCCGATGAACACGCCTGCCGCCGAGGCGCCGAGGAAGACGAACAGCAGAATCTGGCTAGTCTGCACCTCGACCGCGAATTTGTCGATCAGATAGAAGGTGTAGTAGCTCGACACGCCCGCCATGTAGATATTCTTGGTGAAGGTCAGCAGCGTCAGCACGATCAATGCGATCAGCGTCGTGCGCCTGTCGAAGGGGAGCGCCGTGCTGACTGGCGGCCGCTTGGCGGCCGCGCGCCGATGCTCCGCATACCAGCGCCCGACCCAGCTCAGGAGCATGATGCCGATGAGCGCGGCGACCGCGAACCAGGCCACCGAGCTCTGCCCGCGCGGCAGCACCACGAAGGCGGCGAGCAGCGGGCCGACGGCAGAGCCGACATTGCCGCCGACCTGGAAGGTCGATTGCGCAAAGCCGTGCCGGCCGCCCGAGGCGAGCCGCGCCACGCGCGAGCTCTCGGGATGGAACACCGCCGAGCCGAAGCCGATCAACGCCGAGCCGACCAGCAGCAGCCAGTAGTCGCGCGCAAAGCCGATGACGATCAGCCCGATGAGCGTCGAGCCCATGCCAAAGGCCAGCGAATAAGGCAGGGGCCGCCTGTCGGTATAGATGCCGATCATCGGCTGCAGCAGCGAGGCCGTGACCTGGAAGGTAAAGGTGAGCAGGCCGATCTGGACGAAATCGAGCCCGTAGCTCGCCTTGAGGATGGGATAGATCGCCGACAGCAGCGACTGCATGATGTCGTTGATCAGGTGGCAGGCGGAGACCGCAAAGATGACGGCGAAGGCGGTCTTGTTGGCGGTCTGGACGGCGGGCAGGGCAGTGGCGGTCACGGCAGATCTCGTCGGGCGGGCTCCGGATGCGACTCCGGCAGGCTTCCCCTTACG
>CAZASR010000051.1:0-17641 GCA_964487765.1 uncultured Devosia sp.
GGTGATGCACGAGATGAATAAGTGATGCTCGCCGGGCAGGCCCTACCTGGCGACTTCAGCCAGCACCTTGCGGACGACGCCCCGCAAGGCTTCCTGGGTGAGGATGTCGTATCGAATGTGATCTTGAGCCATTGCGCCGCCGGGAATCCGTTGGCGTCATATCAGCCGCCGAGGCACTCAATATCAAGGAGAAAGCAGGAAAAGTTGAGAGGGAGAATGCAGGCTTCTGTTGCCAGGTGCCTGCGGACCCCGCCTGACGCCCGGCTAGGGGCGGAGGACTTGAATTCCCAGTGCTAGCACCGCTTACGCGGCGAGAGCGACCGGAGCCTTATGGTTGTCATTGGCAACTATAAGATTTGGACCGATAACGGTGGTACCTCACCGAGCGAAAACACACCCTTTACACCCTTGTCGATCCTATTTCGCCCCCAGTGGCTCCGCTCGACGAGCGGGGCGGAGATGGTGGAGGCGCCGGGTACTGCCCCCGGGTCCAATGGGCTTATTACGATGGCCATTTATCGCCATAGCCGTTGCCGGCAGGGCCAATATAGGTGCGGTCGGCGATGGATGCAAATGAGGCGGTAAGGTGCTATGTAATGCGGCGTGGCAGCGAGGCATTACCTCGGAGGCAGGCATGGCGGCAACGGTTACGGCCAAGGGGCAAATCACCATTCCCAAAGCGGTTCGCGAAGCGCTCGGCGTAAAGCGGGGCATTTCACCCTAACCCGGCAGCACCGCCATTGCTTCGATTTCGACCAGGACGCCCGGGCGGCCGAGGGCGAGGACCTTGAGGACGGTGACGATGGGCGGGTTGGTGGGCTGACCGGCGAACTTCACCCAGGCCTCGAAACCCGGCATGATATCGAGGTCGCCGGCGATGTAGATGGTGACCTTAACGAGGTCGTCGATGCCGGCACCGGCCGCGTCGAGGCACAGCTTCAAATTGTGGAGCGCCTGGGTGGTCTGGGCGCCGAGATCGCCGTCGACCAGCCGGCCATTTTCGTCGACCGAGTTCTGGCCGCCGATCAGCACGAGCCGGGAGCCGGCGGGAAGGACGAGGGCCTGGGTGAACGCCGGATTCTGGTGCATGCCCTTGGGCTTGAGGTAGTCGACGGGCATGGTGGCCTCCTGTGGATGGTCGATTCTCGTGGCGCCCGCCGAACGGGCGGGGTGCTAGAAGCGTAGCGGAACGGAGTGACCGGATATGTCAGCATCGGCCCTCAGGCACCATATCAATGGAGCGCGGCATCCCGAGGAACAGTACCTCGACCTGCTGCGGCTGATCCTCGACACGGGCGTCGACCGCGGCGACCGCACGGGAACCGGTACGCGCTCGATTTTCGGGCACCAGATGCGCTTCGACCTGGCGGCCGGGTTTCCGCTGCTGACGACCAAAAAGGTGCATCTGAAGTCGATCATTTACGAGCTGCTGTGGTTCCTGCACGGCGAGACGAATGTGCGCTGGCTGCAGGAGCGCGGCGTGACGATCTGGAACGAATGGGCAGACGCGGAGGGCGAGCTCGGGCCGGTCTATGGCAGCCAGTGGCGGAGCTGGCCGGACGGCAGGGGCGGTACGATCGACCAGATCGCCAATGTCGTGCAGTTGATCCGCACCAAGCCGGAATCGCGCCGGCACATCGTGACGGCGTGGAACCCGGCGGAAGTGGACGAGATGGCGCTGCCGCCGTGCCACTGCCTGTTCCAGTTCTATGTGGCCGAGGGCCGGCTGAGTTGCCAGCTCTATCAGCGCAGCGCCGATGTTTTCCTTGGCGTGCCGTTCAACATCGCGTCCTATGGGCTCCTGACGATGATGGTGGCGCAGGTGACAGGACTGCAGCCGGGGGAATTCGTGCATTCGTTCGGCGACGTCCATCTCTATGCGAACCATTTCGAGCAGGCGAAGCTGCAGCTGGAGCGCGATCCCCGGCCGATGCCGCGAATGACGATCAACCCCGACCGGCAGTCGATTTTCGATTTCACCTATGAGGACTTCACGCTGACCGGCTACGATCCGCATCCGGGGATCAAGGCCGCGATCGCGGTGTAGCCGATGCGCGCGGTCGTCCTGCATGAGCCCGGTGATCTCAGAGTCGAGGAACGCGACCGGCCGAGCCCTGGGCCGGGCGAGGTGCTGGTCGAGATCGAGCGCGGCGGCATTTGCGGGTCCGATCTCCACTATTATCGACATGGCGGGTTTGGCACCGTGCGGATGCGCGAACCGCTGACGCTGGGGCACGAAATCGCGGGGCGCGTCGCGGCACTTGGGGCAGGCGTCGACGCGCCGCCGGTGGGGACCATCGTTGCCGTCAATCCATCGATGCCGTGCGGGCACTGCGCGTACTGCCTCGCGGGGCTGGCGATGCACTGCACGGACATGCGATTCCTGGGCAGCGCGATGCGCTTTCCGCATGTGCAGGGCGGGTTCGCGGACTACCTCGTGTGCCCCCAGAAGAACGCCGTTACGGTGCGGGGTGCGACGAACGCGGAGCGGGCGGCCTTTGCGGAACCGCTTGCAGTGTGCCTGCACGCGGGCGGCCGCACCGATCTTTTCGGCAAGCGCGTGCTGGTCATGGGCGCCGGTCCGATCGGGGCGCTGATGGTGCTGGTGGCCCGCTATGCGGGTGCCCGCGAGATCGTCGTTACCGACATTGTCGACGGACCGCTCGATCTTGCGCGCAGCATCGGGGCCGACCGCACGGTGAACGTGTCGGCGGCGGATGCGCTCAGGGCGTACGAGGCGGGAAAGGGCTATTTCGACGTCGCGTTCGAGGCGGCGGGGCAGGGGGCGACCGTGGTTTCGGCGCTCGGCGTCGTGCGCCCGCGCGGTGTAATCGTGCTCGTCGGGCAGGGGGCGACGGCGGAGCTCCCGGTATCCGCCGTGGTCACCAAGGAAATCGAGCTCAAGGGCAGCTTCCGCTTCGATACCGAGTTCGAGCTGGCGGTCGACCTCGTGGCCAGCGGCCGCATCGACGTGGCGCCCCTGCTGAGCGCGGTGATGCCAGTGAGCGACGCGGTTGCCGCTTTCGACCGGGCGCTCGACAAGTCAAGGTCGATCAAGGTGCAACTCGCCTTCCGCTGACCCGCCGCCCTTTCCTTGCGACACAATGAAACACGCATCCGGTTTGCATTTTTCGGGTGGGGCGGCATATCGGGGGCAGCACAGCAGCAGGGAAGGCCGATGGCTCTCGAACATGAGCAATTGCGACCTCTGGTCGAAGCGTTCTACCGGCGGGTCCGGCAGGATGACCGGCTGGGCCCGATTTTTGAGGCGCATGTCGAGGACTGGGACGAGCACCTGGCGCTGCTGACCGACTTCTGGTCGTCGCTGATGCTCTCGAGCGGCCGCTACAAGGGCAATCCATTCGCGCAGCACAAGCCGTTCGCAAGGGAGCTCGACGTCGCGCTCTTCGAGCGCTGGCTCGAGTTATGGCGCGTATCGACCGACGAGATGTTTCCGGCCGAGATTGCAGCGGAGTTCCAGCGCAAGGCGCGGCGGGTGGCCGAGAGCCTCAAGGCGGGGTTGCTGTTCGATCCGGCCGTGAGGGGCAGGGGTGGCGCGGCCGCGTAGCCCATAGCCCGGGACGCAGGCCGGCCGTGAGGTGGATTCGGCGCGAGAGGGCGTGCTAGGCATTCAAGATGCGTTCAGGCGGGGGTGCCTAACGCGGGTCGGGGCACGCCGGAGGAACCTGGGGCTGATGGGAGCGACGCTGAGCGAGCTTGCCGAAAACATCGCGCGCGTCTCGGACATCTATGCGGCGCGCACGGGAGTGCGGCGCGACGACGACTGGTACGCGCTCAAACTCATGGAAGAGGCTGGCGAGCTCGCGGCCGAGCATCTGAGACTGAGCGGGCGCGGGCGGCGCGGCGGTCGCAGCGACGCCGAACTGGCCGAAGCGAGGGGCGACGAGGCGGCCGACCTGTTCGCCATGCTCGTGCTCTATTGCCGGCACAATGGCATCGACATTGAAGCGGCACTCGAGCGCAAATGGTTCGCGCATCTGCGGGCGGCGTCATGACCCTGGTCGTGCGCGACGCGGCGCCGGGCGATGCACCGGCGATACTTCATTTCATCAAGGCGCTGGCCGAGTATGAGCAGCTCTCGCACGAAGTGGTCGCAACAAAGGCCGATCTCGATCGCGACTTGTTCGGACCGTCGCCGAAAGTATTCTGCCAATTGGCCGAAGTCGACGGCGAGCCGGCCGGCTTTGCGCTGTGGTACTACACTTTCTCGACCTTCCAGGGCCGGCACGGGATCTGGCTCGAGGATCTGTTTGTCAATCCGGACCTGCGGGGCCAGGGCGTCGGCAAGGCCCTGCTCGCCGACCTGGCGCAGCGCTGTGTCCGCGAGGGGCTGGGGCGCTATGAGTGGGCGGTGCTCGACTGGAACCAGCCTTCGATCGATTTCTACGTGTCGCAGGGCGCGATCTTCATGGATGACTGGCGGCGCTGCCGGGTCACCGGAGCGGCGCTCGAAAAGCTGGGGGGCGCGACATGAGGGTCGCGGTCGCCCTCATCGCCGCGGTCGCCGAAAACGGTGTCATCGGGGACGGCAACCACATCCCGTGGCGGCTGCCGGGCGATTTCGCCCATTTCAGGCGGATGACGCTGGGCAAGCCCCTGATCATGGGCCGCAAGACCTTCGAGAGCATCGGCCGGCCGCTGCCGGGACGGACAAACATCGTCGTCACCCGGCAGGAAGGCTACCAGCCCGACGGGGTCATCGTGATCTCGAGCCTGGACGCGGCATTCGATCATGCCCAGGAAATTGCCAAGGCGGACCGGGCCAACGAGGTGATGATCGGCGGCGGAGCGGAGATTTATCGCCAGGCGATGCCGTTCGCGGATCGGATGTATATCACGCAGGTCATGCTGGAGCCGCCCGGCGACGCCTTTTTTCCGCCGATCGATTTCGAGCAATGGAAACCCGGCGGGGAGATAAATGTGGCGGCTCACCCCAACGATAGTGCGGCATTCCGCGTGAGAGTTTATCGGCGGAACCCGCTGGCGCGCCGTTGATCGGCCCAATTGACCCCCCTATATACGTCCGGACAATCGACCAACGGAAAGGCAGCATATGCCCTGGGACAACAATACGGGGGGCGGTGGCCGCAACAACAATAGCGGCGGACCGTGGGGGCAGGCGCCCGGGGGCGGTGGCGGCGGCCCCCGCCGGGGCAGCACTCCAAGTCTCGAGGACATTCTCAACCGCGGACGCGACCGATTCCAGGGCGCAGGATTCCCGGGGGGGCGCTGGGCCATTGTGGGCGGCATTGCCGTCCTCATCGCGTTCTGGCTGTTCAACTCCGTCTATACCATCAACACCGGCGAGGTGGGCGTCGAGCTGCGGTTCGGCAAGCCAAAGCCCGAACTGAGCCAGCCGGGCCTCCACTTCCTGTGGTGGCCGGTGGAGGACGTGGAACGCACGTCCACGGCGCTGAGGCAAACCAGCATCGGATCGGCGGCCAACGCCCGCAACGACTCGAACACCGAGGGGCTGATGCTCTCGGGCGACCAGAACATCGTCGATGTGCGCTTCTCCGTGCAGTGGGCGGTATCCAACCCCGTGGACTTCCTGTTCAACGTCCGCGACCCCGAGGACATGGTGCGCAGCGCGGCCGAAAGCGCCATGCGCGAAGTAGTCGGCCGGCGCCCGGCGCAGGACGTGTTCCGCGACGACCAGGCGGGTATCGCCGCGGAGGTGCAGGGAATCATCCAGGAAATTCTCGACAGCTACGGGATGGGCGTCAGCATCAACGACGTGAACATCGAAGTCGCGGCGCCGCCGACCGAAGTGGCGGATGCGTTCGAGGAGGTGCAGCGCGCCGAGCAGGACGAGACACGCTTCCAGGAAGAAGCGCGACGCGATGCCAATACGCTGCTCGGTAATGCGCGCGGCCAGGCAGCCCAGCTTCGCGAAGACGCGGCTGCGTACAAGAACCGCGTTGTGCAGGAAGCCGAAGGCGAGGCGGCCCGCTTCGTGTCCATCTACAATGAATATGCCCGCGCGCCGGATGTGACGCGTAAGCGCCTGTTCCTCGAGACGATGGAAGAGGTGCTGGGCAGCTCCGAAAAGGTGATCGTCGAACCCGGCACGACCGGGTCGGGTGTCGTGCCCTACCTGCCCCTGCCGTCGCTGCAGAGGGGGACCACGACGACACCTACCACACCTTCCACGCCGGCGACGGGGAACTGAGCCATGAACAGACTTGTCATTGCCGGTGTCGTCGTCCTCGCCGCCATCTATGTGCTCGTGTCCTCGATCTTCGTCGTCAATGAGCGCGAGCAGGCGATCGTGCTTCGCTTCGGCGAGATCACCGATGTGAAGACGGACCCGGGCATCTACTTCAAGCTGCCCACTAATGTCGTTGACTCGGTCCAGATCATCGAAGACCGCGTGCTGCGCTACGACCTTGCCAACATGACGGTGCAGGTGCGGGGCGGCAAGCTGTACGAAGTGGATGCATTCCTCACCTATCGCATCAGCAATCCGCGGCTGTTCCGGCAGGCGGCGCTGGGCGACCTCAATGTGGCCGAAGCGCGTATCGGTTCGCTGTTCACCGCCGCGCTGCGCCAGGTCTACGGCCTGCGCGAGTTCGATGCGGCGCTGTCGGCGGAGCGTTCGGCCATGATGCGCGAGGCACGGGATCTGATTGTGCCGTCGGTCTCCGAGCTGGGTATCCAGATCATCGATGTGCGCATTCTGCGCACCGACCTGACGCAGGACGTGTCGCAGCAGACGTTCGAACTGATGAAGGCCGAGCGCCTCGCCGAAGCCGCATTCCTGCGCGCTCGCGGCCAGGAGGCGGCGCAGTCGATCCGCGCCATCGCCGACCGCCAGGCTGTCGAAATCGTGGCCGCGGCCCGCCGTGACAGCGAAATCCTCCGCGGTGAGGGCGACGCCCAGCGCAGTGCGATCTTCGCGTCGGCGTTCACTGCGGACCCCGAGTTCTACGACTTCTACCGCTCGATGCAGGCTTATCGCACAGCGCTCGGCGCGAGCGGGACGACGATGCTGCTGAGCCCGGAAAGCGAGTTCTTCGATTATTTCACCCAAGACGCGCAGGGGGGCGTCGCGCCGCCGCCGGCCCAGCCGGGAGGCATCGCGCCGTTGCCCTCGACCGAGCTAACGGTTCCGGAAACGCCTGACATCCAGGTGGAAACCGACCTGTCGAACTCGCCGGTCGCGATCGACCCGGCGCCGCCGGTGGAAGGGGCAGCGCCTGCAGAAGGCGCAGCACCCGCGGAGGCTGCTCCGGAGGCACCGGCAGAGGCCGCACAGCCGGCAGAGACGACCAGTGAAGCCCCGCCGGCGGTGTCGTCCGAGCCTGCCGCCGCGCCCTCGTCGGAGCCGGTTCCGGCCCAATAGCGGCCTCGCTCCTGCCAGAAATTCACGGCATTGAAGGGCCGGCGACGTGGACGTCGCCGGCCTCAATTTTTCGTGCAGGTGCGCTGCTTGCGTGGCGTGCGGAGTTGCTAAAGTGTGGGGCCGACAAGGGGTGAGGATTTCAACGATGAAGACGGGCTTTGCGACGGCGCTGATGGTGTCCGCGATGCTGGCTCTGGGTGTGCCCGCGGGGGTTACGACGGTGTCGGCGCAGGGGCCGGAATCGGTGGCGCCGCTGGCGGCGCAACTGTCGCCGGCGGTGGTCAATATCGGCACGACCCGGATGATCGGCGGCGGCGGACTGCCATTCCCCGAGGCGCCGGAGGGATCCCCGCTCAACGAATTGTTCGACGACCTCAACCCCAATCAGGGGCTGGGGCCGGAAGCGATGCAGGAAGCACGCAGCCTCGGCTCGGGCTTCATCATCTCGGCCGACGGGCTGGTGGTGACCAACAATCACGTGGTCGAGGGCGCCGACGAGATCCTGGTGTTCCTGACCGACGGCACGCGACTGCCGGCGGAAGTCGTGGGCGCCGACAACAAGTCCGATCTGGCGGTGCTGCAGGTCGATGCGGGGCACGACCTGCCCTTCGTCGAGTTCGGCGACAGCGACACGGCGGATGTCGGCGACTGGGTGATGGCGATCGGCAACCCGTTCGGGCTGGGCGGGTCGGTGTCGCTGGGGATCGTGTCGGCGCGCAACCGCGACATCCAATCGGGTCCCTATGACGACTTCATCCAGACCGACGCGGCGATCAACCAGGGCAATTCGGGCGGACCGCTGTTCGACATGGACGGCAAGGTGGTGGGAATCAACACCGCCATCATCGCGCGGGGCGGCTCGTCGCTGGGCATCGGGTTCGCCGTGCCGGTGAACCTGGCGCGTCCGGTGGTCGAGCAACTCGCCGAATTCGGCGAGACCCGGCGCGGCTGGCTGGGCGTCGGTATCCAGGATGTGACGGAGGAGATGGCCGCGAGCCTCGGGCGGCCCAACACTCACGGCGCGATGGTTGTCGAAGTGACCGAGACCGGACCCGCGGACGGCGTGATTCGCGAGGGCGACATCATCCTCGATTTCGACGGGCGGGCGATCGTGCGCATGCGCGACCTGCCGCGCTACGTCGCCGAGACGGCCGTGGGCAAGAAGGTCAACGTCATGGTGCTTCGCGAAGGCGAAGAACTAGGGCTCGAGATCACGCTGGGCCGGCTCGAGGAAGGCGAGAAGATCATCGCCGCGGCGGAGCAGCCGGACGTGCAATTGCCCGATCCGAGCGGCGAGCCTCCCGCGGGCGTGGCGCCGGGCCTCAGGGAGATGCTTGGACTCAATGTCGGACCGATCGACCAGCGGGCGCGCGACGCCTTCGCCATCAGCGAGGAGGCCGAAGGCCTGGTGATCACCGAGGTCGTCGAAGGGTCGGACGCGCAGCGGCAAGGGCTGCTCAGCGGGCTGGTGATCTCGGAAGTCAACCAGCAGCCGGTGACCACCGTCGCCGAGCTTACCGCGCGCGTCGATGCCGCCAAGGAAGCAGGCCGCCCCGCCGTGCTGTTCAAGGTGACCGATCCGGCGGGAACGAGCCGCTTCGTCGCGGTCAAGCTGATCCAGCAGGACGGCTGATCCGGTAGAGCACGTGCGGCCCGAGCGGATGGCCGGGCGGCGCCTTGGGGTGGATGAAATCATCCTCGGGGCTGGTGTGCATGCCGAGCTTCTCCATCACCCGCCGGCTCGGCAGGTTGGTCGCCGTCGTCCAGGCGACGATCTCATCGAGAGCGAGGACATCGAAGGCGTAGCCGATCCAGGCCCGCGCCGCCTCGGGGGCGTAGCCACGCCCCCAATAGCGCTTGCCGAGGAACCAGCCGATCTCGACCGGCGGGTTGCCGCGAAAGGGCATGCCGACGGGGATGATGCCGACATCGCCCAGCAGCGCGCCGTCCGATTTGCGTTCGACCGGCAGGAAGCCGAACCCGTCGCGATGGTAGAATTCGATGAAGCGGTCGACCATGGCGTCGACCTCGTCGCGCGTGGGCACGTCGAAATAGAAGCGCCGCGCATGCGGGTCCATGACGATGGCTGCGTAAGCGTCGCGGTCGCCGTCCTGCCATTCGCGGAGGAGCAGGCGCTCTGTCTCGAGCCTCACCGCACGATTTCCTCGTCGCTGTAGCCCTGCAGATAGAGCAGGGCGGTGAGATCGCCATGGTCGATCCTGACCTGCGCCTCGGCGGCGACGACAGCCTTGGCGTGCAGCGCGACACCAAGGCCGGCGGCGCGGATCATGGCGAGATCGTTGGCGCCGTCGCCGACGGCAAGGGTCGCGGCCAGCGGAATGTCGTGATAGGCGGCCAGCGTCATCAGGCGGCTGAGCTTGGCCTCGCGGCCCACGATTGGCGAGCGAACGGTGCCGGCAAGCCTGTCGCCATCGACCTCGAGGATGTTGGCCATGGCTTCATCGAAGCCGATGCGCTTGGCGATATAGTCGGCGAAATAGGTGAAGCCGCCGGAAACGAGCGAGGTGAAGGCGCCATGGGTCTTCATCGTCTGCACCAGGGCGCGGCCGCCCGCAGCGAAGGTGATGCGCTCGCGCCGAACCTCTTCCATGCGCGAGATCGGGAGTCCCTTCAGCAGGTTGACGCGAGTTCTTAGTGCGGCTTCGAAGTCCAGCTCGCCATTCATGGCGCGCGCGGTGATGGCGGCGACCTCGTCCTTGATGCCGACGGCATCGGCCAACTCATCGATGCATTCCTGCTCGATCATGGTGGAGTCCATGTCGGCGATCAGCAGCTTCTTCCGGCGGTTGGTGAGCGCGACCAGCGCGACGTCAACAGGCTTGCCGGCGACGAGGGCGCGCGCGGCTCCGACCGGGTCGTCGTGTTTCGGCTTGACGATCTCGGCCGCGATGCGCTGGGTGAGCCAGTTGATCTCGCCGCCGATTTCGCCCTGGATGCGCTGCAGCAGCGCCAGGTCGAGCGCCGGCGCGGCAGGGTTCGAGATGAGGCAAAGGACCGACAAGGCGTTCTCGTGGCTCACAAAAGAGCGGTTCTGATAGCGGGTCCGACTGCCAGCGGCAAGTCGGCGCTGGCGCTCGCGCGGGCCCGCGAAACGGGCGGAGTCATCGTCAATACGGACGCGCTGCAGGTCTATGATGGATTGCGGCTGATCACGGCGCGGCCGGGGGATGCAGAGCTGGAGGCGGCGCGCCACGAGCTTTATGGCTTTGTCAATTCGGCGGTGCGGTTCTCGACCGGCGACTGGGCCCGCGCGGCGGCGCGGATCATCGCCGATGCGGGCGCTGCGCCGCTCATCTTCGCGGGCGGAACCGGGCTCTATTTCGAGGGTCTCACCAAGGGCTTTGCCGAGGTTCCGGACGTGCCGGACGAGGTGGTGGCGGAGGTCGAGCGCGAGATCGAGGGGCTGGATCGCGTGGCGCGAGCGCGGCTGATCGCGGAGCGCGATCCGGTGATCGCCGCTCGGCTGAAGGCGCCGGACCCCCAGCGGGTGACGCGGGCACTCGCGGTGCTCAAGGCGACCGGGCGCTCGCTCGCGACGTTCCAGGATGCCACGCATGCGCCGCTGCTCCAGGGGTGGGACGTCGAGAGGCTGGTGCTCAATCCCGGCCGGGAGGTGCTGCGCGAACGGATCGAGCGGCGCTTCGTGGGGATGCTGGAGCGGGGCGGCGGGGCGGAGGTGGACGCGTTCCTCGCGCGCGACCTCGACCCGTCGCTGCCGGCGATGAAGGCGATCGGCGTCCGCGAAATCGGCGACTGGCTTGCCGGGCGCACGACTCGCGAGCAGATGATCGAGCGCGCCGTGATCGCGACCCGCCAATATGCCAAGCGGCAACGCACCTGGTTCCGCGGGCGGATGGCGGACTGGACCTGGATCGAGGCTTAGCTCGGTTCGCGATCGGTGAGGCCGAGGCGTTCGCGCATCATCCAGCGGATGGTGAGGACGATGGCGACGGCGCCGAGGCCGGCCATGAGGCCGAACCATACGCCGGTGCCGCGGAGCGGGGTGTGCATGCCCAGCCACCAGGCGACCGGGAAGCCGACGAGCCAGTAGCCGACGAGCGCGATGATGAGCGGCATGTTGGTGTCGGACATGCCGCGCAGCGCCGCCGCCATCGTGACCTGCGTGCCGTCGAAGAGCTGGAACAGCCCGGCGACGATGAGGAAGCTTGCGGCAAGCATGAGCGGGGCCTGGTTTTCGGCCATGCCGGAATTGAGGAAAAGGCCGACGATCTGGTGCGGGAAAGCGAAGAACAGGATGGCGGTGAACGACATGAAGCCCACGGTCATGGCGAGCGCGGCGCCGCCGGCCTTGCCGATGCCATCCTTGTTCTTTTCGCCCAGCGCGATGCCGACGCGTACCGTTGTCGCCTGACTCAAGCCCAACGGCACCATGAAGGCGAGCGAGGCGATGGTGAGGGCGACCGAATGGGCGGCGAGCTCGTCCTTGCCGAGCCAGCCCTGCAGCAGCGAGGCGGTGGTGAACAGCGCGACTTCGGCGAGCAGCATGAAGCCGATGGGCAGGCCGATCTTGATCAGCTCGACGAAGCGCTCCCAATCGAAGCGGAAGAAATTGTGCCAGATGTGGTAGCGGCGGAAGCGGCGGTTGAGCTGGATGTAGGCGATGGCAAAGCCGAGCATCGCGAAATTGACGATGCTGGTGGCGAGGCCGGAACCCATGATGCCGAGCGCCGGGAAGCCCCAATGTCCGAACACCAGGGCGTAGTTGGCGCCGAGGTTGACGACGACGCCCGCCACGGTGATCAACAGGACGGCCTGGGTGTCGCCATGGGCGTTGAGGAAGGATTGCAGCGCGACGAAGACGAAGGCGGGCGGCAGCAGCCAGATGGCCGCATGAATGAAGATTTCGGCGAGCTCGATGAGCTCGGGATCCTGTCCCATCCAGCGGTAGATGGGGCCGATGTTCCAGGCGAGCGGGAACAGCACGATGGTGAGCACGATGGCGAGCCAGATGCCGGAGCGGACGGTGCGCCGCACGGTGCGGCGGTCACGCGCGCCGAGGGCCTGCGCGGTCATGGGGGCCACGGCGCCGACAACGCCGATGCCGAACAGCTGGACGCAGACGAAGAGGGCGTTGGCCAGCGCCCCCGCGGCGACATATTCGGCGCCCAGACGACCGAGCACAATGACGTCGGTAGTGAACAGCGCGCTGCGCGCGAGCTGGGCGATGATCAGGGGCCAGGCGAGCAGGAACAGGGCGCGGAACTCGCCACCCCAAGTCAAGGACGACAATGGCTTAGCGGCGCCGGGAGCCAGCGCCGCCTGATGTTGGTTCATAATGAAGTCCATCCGCTTGGCCGGCGGGTTTACCCGAATGGCCAGGCTTTGCCTAGAGTTCCTCGAGCGAGGAGACGAAGCGGACGGCGCCGCGGCTGTTGGACTCGTAGACGAAGTCGCGCAGGGGGGCGGATTTCTCCGTGTGGGCGGAGATGTCGCCGACGATGGCGACGCGGAAATTGTAGTTGGTGCATTTCTGCAGAACGGCCCCGGCGAGGCCGGTCGAGAGCCTGAAGAAGTCGGGTGCGAGGCGGCTGACCGGGATGACGAGGCGATCGGCCCCTGCGTCCCAGCCGGCGCTGATGAAGTCGTTCACGTCGCCATCGCGCGCGATGATCGGGCCGTCGGGATCGAAGACGAGGTCGGACATGCGGGTCTCCTAAGCTTCGACGACCACGTAATCGTCCTCGACCCGAACCTCAACAGTTTCGACCTTGTAGGGGCCCTCGACGATATCGCTGCCGGCTTCGATGCGAACGGCGAGCGGGCGGGCCCTGGCGCGGATGGCGCGGCAGAAGGACTGACCGGTGCGGATGTCGAACTCCCAGCCGTGCCAGGGGCAGCGGACGATCTCGCCCTGGCGCGTATAGGTGTAGTTGCCCGGCGTCGCCGATTGCAGCAGGCCGGTGAGCACGCCCTCGGCCAGGCTGCCGCCATTGTGCGGGCACTTGTTGTAGAGGCCGAAATATTCGCCCTTCACGTTGAAAACGACGACGGCGCGGTCGTTGACGGTGACCAGGCGTCGGGTACCCGGCGGGAAATCGGCCGCAGCGGCGACGACGTGGCGGGCCATCAGCGATTTCCGTAGACGGACTGTGCGTTGCCGGCGAAGAAGGCGTGCTTGTCCTCGTCGTTCGCGGGGAAGAGAATGACGCGCGAGGGATCGTCGAAATCCCAATGCGGATAGTCGGACGAGAACATGATTCTATCCCAGCCGAGCCAAGCGAAGATGTCGGCGAGGTAGCGCCGGTTCTCGGGTTCGTCCATCGGCTGGCTGGTCCACCAGACATTGCGCCGGATGTATTCGCTGGGCGCGAGCTTCAAATGCGGGACTTCGGATTTGAGCGTCTTCCAGTGCTTGTCGAGCCGCCACATCAGGGAGGGGGCCCAGGTGAAACCGGATTCGACCAGCACGAGTTTGAGCGAAGGCCAGCGCTCGAAGACGCCTTCTACGACGAGGCTGGTCAGGCCGGCCTGGCTCGATTGCGCATGGCCGATCATCTCCTCCATGTAGAAGCTCGGCCAGCCGGCACTCGAGACGGGCCAGCCGGAATTGCCGAAGGCGTGGATTCCGACCGGGATGCCGAATTCGGCCGCCGCCTCGTAAATCGGCCAGTAGCGGCGATTGCCGGGGAGGAACGACGTTCGAGAGAGCAGCAGAATCTGCGCGAAACGCCTGTCGCCGGCCCAGTGGCGGATTTCGTTCGCCGACGCCTGCGGGTCCTCGTAGGGCACGACAATCGAGGCGCGAAGGCGCGGCTCGGCGTCGACCCACATTTCCGCCTGCCAGTGATTGATGGCGCGGCACAGGGCGACGCTGTGATCGAGATTGCGCACGCCCTGCGAGGCGATCAGCGGATTGAGAATCCCCCAGCCAATATCGTGCGCGTCGAGCAGTTGCTCGCGGAGGAAAGAGACGCTCGACCCCTGAGGCCCGCCCTCGGGTGGATAGGCATCGCGCCGTCCGGCATTGGGCTGGCTCTTGTGGTAGGACGAGCCGGTGACGAGCGGAGTCTGGCGCAGCGCGCCGTAGCTGCGCTGATGCTCGACCCATTGCCTGGGCAGCCACGGTTCGAGATCGGCGGGCGAGCGCAGATAGGGATGGATGTCGCAATCCCAGATGCCAGTGGGTGCGTTCATGCGGCACCTCCGAGGCGCGGATAGGTGGCGAGCGGAGCGTCGCCGCCGATGATGTTGCGAAGCCCGGGATCGAAGGTGGAAGGGAACGGATCGGCACCTTCGAACTGATGGTGCGGGTAGTCGGTCGAGAACAGGATCACCTGGTCCGAGCCGAGATGATCGATGACACGGCGGAGCTGGTCGGTGTCGGGGCCATCGACCGGCGTAAGCGAGAAGCGCACCTGCTCGCGCACGACTTCCTCGGGCGAGCGATCGGTCCAGGGGACTTCGAAGCGCAGCCCGCCCCAGTATTTGGCGATGCGCCAGAGGAGCGGCGGAACCCAGGTCCAGCCGCTCTCGAGCATCACGATCCTCAGCGTCGGGAAGCGGTTGAACACACCTTCGCAGAACAGGCTCGTGAGCTGATACTGGAAGCTCTGGGCGTGCGCGACATAGTCCTCGAGATAGTAGCTGGGCCAGCCGAGCGCGGTGGGGGCATTGCGGAACTCCTGGCCGGCGTGGATGCCCAAAGCCAGGTCGTGCCGGACGCAGGCTTCATAGATCGGCCAATAGAGTCTCCGCCCCAGCGGCCGGCCGGTGCCGGCGAGCACCATGACCTGCACGAAGCGCCGATCGACGGCGCAGCGATCGATCTCGGCGACGGCCATCTCGATATTCTCGAGGCTGACGACGATCGAGGCGCGAAAGCGCGGATCGCGCTCGAGATATTCGCCCCGCGTCCAATCGTTGAGCGCGGCGGAATAGGCCTGGGCGAGATCGTCGGAGAACAGCGACTGCACGGGGAAGAGGGGATTGAGGATGCCCAGATCGGTCCCGAACGGCTCGAGGCACTGCGCCGCAACGGTTGCCGCGTCGGTGCCCGGGCGGCCCTCGGCCGGACGCCAGTCGCGGCGGGCGGCGAGCGGCGTCACGTCCGGGTAATTCGCCGAGTGCAGATCGACGATGCCGCGCATGATGCTCGTGTCACGCCAGTGCTCGGGCATATAGGGAAACAGCGCCGCCGTGTTCGGGGTGCCCGGGTGAATGTCGCAATCGATCTGCATCGCGACAGGGTGAACCGGCGCCGGGCCGCTGTCCAGCGCCAGACAATCCTCTCCGTTTCAGGGGACCGGCGAGATTAGTGCGGCAGGCCGATGAGGAGGCGGTCGGCACCGCCGCGGCTCGCCACGAACACGTCGTCGATTCCGTCGCCGGTGTAGTCGGCAACCTCGAGGTCGAAGGCGTTGGCGACGGTGACGCCCGGGATGACGCTGCGCGCCGGGGTGAAGCGTCCGGTGCCGTCATTGACCAGCGCGACGAGGGGGGAGGCGGGATCGGCGGTGCGCGTCAGATCGAAGCTGCCGCGGATGAGGTCGAGGTCGCCGTCGCTGTCGACGTCGATGAAGGCGGCGGACATGGTAATCTCCTCGTCCGGCGGCAGGCGGTCGGCGGTGACGTCGGCGAAAACGCCCGTGCCGTCATTGAGCAGCAAGCGGTCCTGCAGGTCGCGGTCGGGCTCGAAGATCTCGACATTGGCGAAGTAGGTGTCGAGATCGACGTCACCGTCGGCGTCCGCCAGATCGGCATCGCGCGTCTCCTCGGGCGTCGCCCGCATGGGCAATGGGATCGCGGCGAAGCGGCCGGTGCCGTCGTTGCGATAGAGGATGTTGCCGTCCTCGTTGCCGAACAGCAGGTCGACGTGACCGTCGCCGTCGACATCGCCCGCCGCAATGTCCTGCGTGACGTCGCTGCCCGGCGGCAGGCGATGGCTTTCGTCGGTGAAGTTGCCGGCGCCATCGTTCAGGAGGATGAAGTCGGCTCCGTTGTTGCCGACGACGAGGTCGGCGTCGCCGTCTTCATCGATGTCGGCCGCGACCACGGCGTTGGCGACGCCGCGCGCGGGCAGGCGGTCGGTCGCGTCGCGATAGGTATCGCCGTCGCGGAGGAAGTAGGCGGCAATCCGGTCGTCCTCGCCGTAAAAGACGAGGTCGAGATCGCCATCGAGGTCGTAGTCGGCTGCGGCGACGTCCTCGTGGTCTCCCGGCGGGTGGTCGGGAAACAGGCCGGAGCCGTCGGTGAAATGGCCGGGCCCGTCATTGATCAGCAGGCGGTTGGTCCCGAATTCGACGGCGATCGCGACGTCGAGGTCGCCGTCGCCATCGGAGTCGAAGGCTTCGGCGGCCATCGAGTGGATGCCGGGATCCTTGGCCGGCAGCCCATCGCCGGTCGCGTCGAGAAAGTACGCGCTCACCAGCTCGGGCGAACAGGCGAAGGCCAGCGACAGCAGGGTGCAGAGGGCGGTCATGCGGCCGAGTTTGCCGCCGGTCCGTGGCGGCCGCAAGGCGAGGGAACTTAAGGGCCGCAGGACGATTGAGTGATGGGGAGGATGTGGCAATGAGCGCGAAAAAGGACAGGCAACACAAGGATGCGGCCCCACGCGGCGACCGCAAGGATGCCAAGCCGGCCGATGCCGCCGCGCAGCGTCCGCGCGAAAGAGAACCCGACCAGCCGGGCGCCGCCCATGCCGGCGCAACGGCGCGGGCCGACGAAGACACGTACGACTGACCCATGGCTGTGCCCACGCCCCACCCCGAAGCCGAGCGCCCCGGACGCCTGCCGATCGTTCCGGGCTTCGCCATTCCAGCCAATGGCCAGCCGGCGACCCCGCCGCGTCCGCCGCGCCCAGGGGTGAGATTGTCGACGAGGCTGTAACCGGCGGGACGGGAGGCCGAAGGGCCACCGGTATGCAATCCGATGGACGAGAGGATCACGGCTTGCGCTTGACAGCGGGCGGAAGCGGGGCATATCGTCCGCCACGACTTGAACCGGAGCACATTCGTGCGGAACATTCTCGTAGTAGTGAGGCGCATCAGCCACGCGGGGTAACGAGCCCGCGGGAACAGGCCGGTGCGCGCAAACAGGTCCCGAACGGGGCCTTTTTTATTGCCGAAATTCCGCCGGGCGGCGGTGAATGAGGAGAGACTGAGATGGCGCAACAAATGACGGGCGCGGAGATGGTGATCCAGGCCCTGACAGACCAGGGCGTGACCGACATCTTCGGTTACCCGGGGGGCGCCGTGCTGCCGATGTACGACGTGATCTTCCAGCAGGACAAGGTCC
>CAZASR010000052.1:0-17377 GCA_964487765.1 uncultured Devosia sp.
TCGCCCTGTGTCGCCGCGCCCTGCCTCGCGATCCACGAGGACCCGCGTCTTGCCGCCGAATACACCTCGCTCGCGTATCTCGTCGGCGTTGTGTCCAACGGTTCGGCCGGTCTCGGTCTGGGCGATATCGGGCCGCTTGCCTCCAAACCGGTGATGGAGGGCAAGGCCGTGCTCTTCAAGAAATTCGCCGGCATCAATGTCTTTGACGTGGAAATCGACGCACCGGACGTCGATCGCATGGTCGAGACCATCACCGCCCTTGAGCCCACCTTCGGCGGCATCAATCTCGAGGACATCAAGGCGCCCGAGTGCTTCGAGATCGAGGAAGGGCTGCGGGCACGGATGCCGATTCCGGTGTTCCATGACGACCAGCATGGAACCGCGATCATCGTAGGCGCGGCGGTGCTCAACGGGCTCGAACTGGCGGGCAAGAGGATCGAGCAAGCCAAAATCTGCGCCAGCGGGGCAGGGGCCGCGGCGATCGCCTGCCTCAACATCCTGCTGGCGCTCGGCGCGAAGCCCGAGAACATCTGGGTTGCGGACAAGGACGGGCTGCTCACCTACAAGCGCAACGACGTCAACGATAAATGGCGGGGCAAGTTCTGCCGCCACGACAGCGAAGCGACGATGCTGGCCGAGGTGTTCGACGATACCGATATCTTCCTCGGCCTGTCGGCGGCCGGCGCGCTGAAACCTGAAATGCTCAAGCGCATGGCGCCCAACCCGCTGGTGCTGGCGTTGGCCAATCCGACGCCCGAGATCATGCCGGAAGACGCCAAGGCCGTGCGGCCCGACGCCATGGTTTGCACCGGGCGGTCGGACTACTCCAACCAGGTGAACAACGTTCTATGCTTCCCCTTCATCTTCCGAGGAGCGCTCGACGTGGGCGCGACGCAGATCAACGAAGAGATGAAGCTCGCCGCGGCCAAGGCAATCGCCAAGCTGGCGCATGATCCGGGGCTGGAGGTGTCGCCGACGGGGCAGCCGGCGGTCTATGGCCCCGATCACATCATCCCCAACCCTTTCGACCAGCGGCTGATCCTGCGCATTGCCCCGGCGGTTGCGAAGGCGGCGATGGACAGCGGCGTGGCCAAGCGGCCGATCGTCGACTGGACCGCTTATCACGACAGCCTCAACCGTTTCGTGTTCCGGTCGGGTCTGGTGATGAAGCCGATCATCGACCGGGCGCAGGGGGCGGGCAAGAGGGTCATCTTCTCGGACGGTGAGGACGAGCGTGTGTTGCGCGCCGTGCAGGTGCTGATCGAGGACCGCATCGCAACGCCCATCCTCATCGGCCGTCCATCGGTGATCGAGACGCGCGTCAGGCGCTTCGGGCTCAACCTGAACCTCGACGCGATCGAGATCGTCAACCCCGAAGACGATCCGCGCTATCGCGACTATGTAGCGCTATTCCACTCACTGGTCGGCCGCTCGGGCGTGACGCCCGAAACGGCCCGAACGATCGTGCGCACGAACACGACGACGATCGCAGCGCTTGCGATGAAGCGGGGCGAGGCGGACGCCATGCTGTGCGGCCTGGAGGGGCGCTACATAAAGCATGTGCGCGACATCCGCTCGGTGCTCGGCGTGCAGAACGGCGTCAAGGATGTCTCAGCGCTCAGCATGCTGATCATGCCGCGCGGCGCCTTCTTTCTCACCGATACCTACGTCAATATCGACCCGACCGCGGACGAGATCGTCGCCATTGCCCTGCAGGCGCGCAGCCACCTCAAGCGGTTCAATATCGAGGCGAAGGTGGCGCTGCTCAGCTACTCGAATTTCGGCTCGCGCGACGGGGATACCGCGTTCAAGATGCGCGAGGTGTACAGGAAGCTCAAGGCCGTCGCCCCCGACCTGATCGTGGAAGGCGAAATGCAGGGCGATCTGGCGCTCAACGAGGCGCTGCGGGAGCGCTACATTCCCGACACGGTCCTCAAGGGCGAGGCGAACCTGCTGATCTTCCCCAATCTCGAAGCGGCGAACCTGTCGATGACCCTGCTCAAGGAGATGACTAATGCCCTGGCGGTCGGACCCATCCTGATGGGGCCGCCGGCGCCGGCGCACATCCTTGCCCCCTCGACGACGAGCCGCGGAATTGTCAACATGGCGGCAATCGCTGCAAGCGAGGCCATTTCGCTGGAATCTGAAGCATGATCCGCCACACGGTCGTCTTCACGCTGAGGCATGCGCACGGTTCGCTGCAGGAGAAGGCGTTTCTGCGCGACGCCAGGGTCGCCTTGGCCGCGATCCCGGGCGTCGAGAATTTCGAACAGTTGCGGCAGGTCGGCAAGAAGAGCGACTTTCGCTTCGGCTTCTCGATGGAATTCGCCGACCAGAAGACCTACGACGCCTATGATACTCATCCCAAGCACGTGAACTTCGTGCAGGATCGCTGGAACCGCGAAGTCGAGAAGTTTATCGAGCTCGACTTCGAGGAGCTGTGAGCGACCCGGCGCCGGAGGAAGCGTGCCGGCTGACGGCCGAAGCGCTCGGGGTTGAGGCGATCGGCGCGCGGCGGTTCACGACGGGCCTCCACCATTTCGTCTATGACGTGACCCTCGCCGACGGACGGACGGTGGCGATGCGCATGACGCGGCCGCGCGAGGCCAGGTTCATGCGCAGTGCGGTTGCGCTGTCGCGGCAATTGCGGCCGCTCGGCGTGCCGCTACCGGAATTGCTGGCGGCGGATGTGGAAGCGCCGTTTCCATGGATGCTGCTCGAGCGCCTGCCCGGCCGAGACCTGGGCGAGGTGATTGCGGACCTGTCTCCAACGCAGCAAAGGGCCGTCGCTGAACATGTGGTCGCCGCGCAGAAGACAGCGGCGCTGACGCGGACGGCAGGGCGATACGGCTTCAGTGCGACGCCTGAGGGAGCGCCGTTCGCCAGATGGTCCGAGGTGATCGCCGCAGCCATCGAGCGTTCCCGGAGCAGGATCGCCAGCGCCGGCCTTTTCGATCTACCCGTTATCGATCCGCTCGTGCGGAAATTGTCGAGATTCCGCGACGATCTCGATGTCGTTGCGGCGACACCGTTCCTGCACGACACGACGACCAAGAACGTGATCATTACCGACGACGGGGCCTTCTCGGGCATCGTCGATGTGGACGATCTGTGTTACGGCGACCCGCGCTTCGTTCCGGCGCTCACCCATGTCGCCTTGCGCGACGTGCCGGTGGACTATGCCGACTACCTTATGCAGGCGGCGGGCTGGGCTGACGATCATCTGTACCGGCTCTACATCGCCGTCATCCTTCTGGATTTCATGAGCGAGCATGGACAGCGGTTCAACGACAACGAGCCGGCCTCCTCGCCTGGGGCGAGGCAGAGATTGTTCGCACATTACGAGCGTGCGCTCGCCGATCTGTAGCTACTGGAACGCCGTCTCGGCAAAGCTCCTGAGCTTGCGGGAGTGGAGCCTTTCCACCGGCTGGTCGCGGAGGATTTCCATGGCGCGGAGGCCGATCAGCAGGTGGCGGCTGACCTGGGTGCGGTAGAAGTCCGTGGCCATGCCGGGAAGCTTCAGTTCGCCGTGGAGCGGCTTGTCGGACACGCACAGCAGCGTGCCGTAGGGGACGCGGAAGCGGAAGCCGTTGGCGGCGATGGTGGCCGATTCCATGTCGAGCGCAACGGCGCGGGACTGGCTGAGCTGGCGGATGATTTCCGCCTGGTCGCGCAGCTCCCAGTTGCGGTTGTCAAAGCTGGCGACGGTGCCCGTACGCATGATGCGCTTGGTCGCGATACCCTGCATGTGGGTGATCTCGGCCACGGCCTCCTCGAGCGCGACCTGGACCTCGGCAAGCGCCGGGATCGGGACCGTGACGGGTACGTCGGCATCGAGAACGTGGTCCTCGCGCAGATAGGCGTGGGCGAGGACATAGTCGCCGAGTTCCTGCGAATTGCGGAGGCCCGCACAGTGGCCGAGCATGATCCAGGCGTGGGGGCGCAGAACGGCAATGTGGTCGGTGATCGTCTTGGCGTTGGAGGGGCCTACGCCGATGTTGACGAACGTGATGCCGCGGGCGCCTTCCATCCTGAGGTGATAAGCGGGCATCTGCGGTTCGCGCGTGGCGCGTGCGCCCGTGGTTCCCCCGCCGAGACGCGCGTTCATGGTGATGTGATTGCCCGGGGCGATGAAGGCGTCGTAGTCGGAATGTCCGTCGGCCATGTACTTTTGTGCGAGACGGCAGAACTCGTCGACATAGAAGGCGTAGTTCGTGAAAATCACAAAGTTCTGGAAGTGCTCCGCGTCGGTGCCGGTGTAGTGGCTCAGGCGGGCCAGGGAATAGTCGACGCGCGGCGCCGTGAAGTGAGCGAGCGGGTAAGGGCCGCCGGGCGGCGGCACGAAGGTGCCGTTGGCGATTTCGTCATCGGTATCCTGCAAGTCCGGGACGTCAAACAGATCGCGCAGCGGGATGGGCAGGGCGTTGATGGCCTCGCCGTCGATGCGCTCGTTGGGCGACAGAGCAAAATGGAGGGGGATGCGGATGTTGCTCTCGCCGACGTCGATCGTGCCGCCATGATTGCTGAGGATTACCGAGAATTGCTGCAGCAGGTAGTCCTTGAAGAGGTCGGGCGCCGTGATGGTCGTGTGATAGACGCCGGGCGTGTGAAGGTAGCCATAGGCGAGGGTGGAATCGGTCTTGCCGTAGCTGCGCGAGGTGACCTGCACTTCCGGGTAGCAAGCGCGCACGCGCCCCTTGGGAACAACGCCCCTGCTGAGCCCGATCAGGTGCTCGCGGATGAAGCCGGTATTGCGCTGGTAAAGCTCGGAAACATAGGCCCACGCATCCTCAGGGCTTTTGAAGGCCTTCTGGGGCGCGGGGGGCGGTGAAATAATGTCCATTCGGATCTCATTGGCATTGCCGGCAGAAAAGCTCGGCGTTGCCGTGGTGTCTTAGGGATTTTCCGCGGCCGGGGCAATCCGGCTAACAATTCGTCCATGAACATCACCAATAGGTGAGGCCCCCTTTTATTGCCGGGGCAGGGTCCCATCTTACGCTGTGTTCGCTGGAATTCTGCAAACGACCCATGCACCGGTGAACCGCGAGGCGCTCGCCGCCGCCCCCAAGCCCTCAATAGTGCGGCGGGTGTCTCCCCCAAGGACCACAGTTCTGGAAACGGAACTGTGGTCCCTTTTTATCTGCCGGACGATGCCTGCGGCGGATAGGCCGCGCGGAGCGCGGCGACCGAGTTGCGGACCAGTTCTTCCAGAACCGCCATATCGACCTGATCGAGCCGTTTCACATAGAGGCAACCCTTGCCCATGCGGTGCTTGCCGAGATTCGCGAGCAACCGGCCGCGCTCTTCGCTGTCTTGGTAGCCATAGAGGTAAATCGAAAACTCCGCCTTGCGCGGAGAGAACCCGACAAGCGGGGCGTCACCCTCGTGGCCGGAGGCATATTTGTAGTGGTACGCGCCGAAACCCACGATATTCGGGCCCCACATGCGCGGCTCTTCACCGGTGGTCCGGCTCATCATATCAACCAGAACAGTGCTGTCGGTGCGCCGCTGCGGGTCTTCCACCTGAGCCAGGAATTCCGTGACGGAGACACCAGTGGGTCTGGTTTTGGCTTCGGCCATGCTGGCCTCCTTGTCGGGACACGATGCTATTCGCCCAAGGAATGGTTGCAATCGATATTGCGGCGCGTAAAACATCGGCAATTGCCGATGGATGGGATTGGCCCTCCGTCACCTTCAGCGCAGTGGAACCAGAAAATGCCGTCGATGTACGCCGTCTCCGTCGGGGTCTTTACCCGTATGCTCACCAACCTGCACGGGATGCTGGAGAAGGCCGAAGCCTACGCCGCCGAGCGCAAATTCAAGCCGGACGTACTGGTCGACCAGCGGCTCGCCCCGGATATGCTGCCGCTGAGCTTTCAAATCCAGAACGCGACGGATCATGCCAAGGGCGCGGCCGCGCGCCTGTCCGGCCGCGAACTGCCTTCCTGGCCGGACGACGAGAAAACGTTCGACGACCTCAAGGCCCGCGTGAAAAAGGCGCTGGACTATTTGGCCACGTTCAGGCCCGAGGACATCGACGGCACCGAAAACCGGAATATCACGCTCAAGCGCAATGGCGAGGACTACACTATTCGCGGCGAGGACTACTTGCTCGGCCGCGCGCAGATGAACGTGTGGTTCCACGTCACGACGGCCTACAACATCCTGCGCCACAATGGCGTGCCGCTCGGCAAGGCCGATTTCAGCCGCTGACCGAGGCTCGGCCGCTTAGGAGTAGCGCTGCTCGGTCCAGGGATCGCCGCGGTTGTGATAGCCGCGGACTTCCCAGAAGCCGGGATGATCGCCTGTTGCGAACTCGATCCTGCGGATCCACTTCGCGCTCTTCCAGAAATAGAGGTGCGGCACGACGAGCCGCACCGGCCCGCCATGCTCAAGGGGTAACGGCTGCCCCTCCCAGCTGTGTGCAAGGATCGCCTCGGGCGAGGAGAAATCCTCGAGAGTGAGGTTCGTCGTGTAGCCGTCATTGCTGGTGAGAAGGACGTGCGTCGCCTCCGGCTTGGGCTGGACGGCCTCCATGAGATCGTGGGTCGTCACCCCGTCCCAGTTGTTGTCGAAGCGCGACCAGGTGGTGACGCAGTGGATGTCGCTGAGCTTGTGCGTCTGGGGCGCCGACATGAAGTCGTGCCAGTTCCAGCTCGCCGGATGGTCGACGGCACCCGTGATATCCAGCCGCCAGCTCTCCCGCGCGATGCTTGGTGTCTGTCCCAGGTCGAGGACCGGCCAGTTCCGGACCAAATGCTGTCCGGGCGGCAGGCGGGATTCGTCCGGCCGGGACGTCATTCCAGTGAGGAACCTGCCAAGCTCGGCCCAGCGGGATTTCGACTTTGTGAGCTTTGTATCTGCGGGTGTATCGGGCACGAGTGCCTCCATCGGGCCCCAGCTTCGTCCGACTCACGGAGATGTTCAATCGACCTTTCGGCCCTTTCGCGCATTGCAAGGGTACAGGGCGCGCACCATTTGAATGCGACCAACAGGGAGGTTCGCCATGCTGACCCACGAGGATCGCCAGGCCATCGACGGATTGTTCGACCGGCTGCGGGAGGCTGAACGTCGCGGCAGACCGAGAGATGCCGAGGCCGAGGTCTATATCAGGCGCAGAATGGCCGAGCAGGCCGGCGCCGCATACTACCTGGCGCAGACGGTCGTCGTGCAGCAGGAGGCGCTACGGGAAGCCGAGCGCCGGATCGAAGCACTCGAGCGCGCAGGCCGTCAGATCGCCGGACGGCCCGGCCCTTGGGATCGCGCGGCTTCCTACGAGGATCGCCATCAACACGGCGGTGGCGGGTTCCTTGCCGGAGCGGCGCAGACGGCGCTCGGCGTGGCCGGCGGCATGATGCTGGGCAGCCTGATCGGGTCGATCTTCACCAGCGGCGCGGCCGATGCCAGCGAGTTCGACGGCTCGGCCGCCAACGATCACTTCACCGAAGGCGACACCGGCTCCGGTGACGATGGCGGTTCCGACGGTGGCGGTTTCGACGACGGTGGCTTCGACATGGGCGGCGATTTCTAACCGCGCATCGGCGCCGACGCTCTCCTATCGCTTTTCGTAGAAGGCGTTTCCGCCGGCCACCAGGACGTAGTGCATGTTGTCGTAAGGGAAGCTGTAGCCTTCGGTGTGGAAGAACTTGGCGCTCCGCACGCCCGGATGGCGCGCGCCAGCCATCACCCGCTCGGCGACCTGGCGCGCCAGGGCAAGGCTCCGACCTTCCTTCATCGGCTTCCAGAGCACCCCCGAGGCGAACTGGTTCTTCTGTCCGACGACGCCACATACGCTGTCAGGGAATTTCGGGTCGTTCACACGGTTCATCACCACAGTGCCGACCGCCAGCATGCCTTCCGCGCTCGAGCGGTTCGACTCGAAGTACATGACGCGGGTCATGCAATCGGTCGGCGATAGGAACATGAAGGGGGACATCGCACAGCCGCCGAGCAGGGATGTGCCTGCGACGACGGTGGCGAGAACCAGGGCGCGAACCACGCATCACTCCGAACGCAATACCTGCTTTCAGAATGCGGGGTGGGGGTTAAGAACCTGTTAGGTACGGCGCCGCCCCATCACCAGGCTGGCCAGAAGGGCAATGCCGACGACACCCACGATGACCGGGACGGGGTCGGCCCTGACCGCCCGACCGGCTCGCGCGGCCTGGTGGGCTGCGATCCTGGCCACGGCGCGCCCTTCCTGGCGGATAAAGTCAGCGGCCTCGTGCAGCCGTGGCTCTGCGGCCTCCCGCGCCTGCTTGGTAATTTGCGTCACTTGGTCCTGCGCGCGATCGCGCATTTCCAGCGCTCCGGCGGCGATGGCCCTTGCGGCGCGGCGCGCCTCCCGTTCGTCGATGCGTTCAAGCCACGACATAACCAACCTCCGGTTCGGGCGGGAAACGGGGGAATCTGAGAGGAAGTTCCGCCTCTTGCGCCGCTTGGGGCTGTCCCCATATCCGGAGCATGAAGAAAACCGATCAAAGGGGATTCGCCGACGCCCGCCTCTACCGCCAGTTCGAGCGCATTTCCCGCCAGGTGCCGGCGACGCGCAGCTTCCTCGATTGGGTCCGGCGGCCCGGGTTGATATTCGTCCGCGTGCCGCTGGGCATCCTGCTGATCCTCGGGGGAATTTTCAGCTTCCTGCCGGTGCTCGGAATCTGGATGCTGCCGCTTGGGCTGCTGATGCTTGCGGTCGATATTCCGCCGCTGCGCCGCCCTGTCGGCGACGCTATCGTGCGGCTTCAGCGGCTGATTTCAAATGTCCAGCGATGGTATCGCGCGAAAACGGGGAAGAAGCCACGCTAGCGGCTACTTCGCGCCGGCTATGTTGACGAGCCAGGAAATTCCAAACTTGTCGGTGAGCATGCCGAAGCTGTCGCCCCAAGGCGCCTTGTTGAGCGGCATGGTGATTTGGGCGCCGTCGCTCAGTTTGTTCCAGTAGCCGGTGAGGGCGGCCTCGTCGTCGCCCGAAAGCGAGACACTGATGGTGCCGCCGGCGGTGTAATCCATGTCGGGAGGCGTGTCGGCGGCCATCAAGGTGAAGCCGGAGGGCGTTACCAGCTGGGAGTGCATGATGAGGTTCTCGGCGCCCGGGTGCGCCTCAGCCTGACCGAACTCGGCAAAGGTGCTCGTCGTCAACTCGCCGCCGAAGACAGATTTATAGAACTCCATGGCCTGGCGGGCCGTGTCGCGGAAGTTGAGGTAGGGGTTGAGGGTCTGGCTGGCCATAACGTCTCCTTTGGTCCGAACGGGCGTTCTAGCGTCAAATTGTGGCGGGCGATCAACCGCCTTCGCGGACGGTCGCAACTTCCAGCGTGCCCTCTGGAAGCGGCTTCAGCAACTGATCCTGAGGCTTACTCAAGAACAGCCAGTGCGCCCAGTCCGCCGGCGCGAGAACACAAACCTGCCGGTCGTGATAAGGCGCGATGTCAGGCCCCGGCGCGGTGGTGAGCATGCTGAAGCTCAACGCGCTGGTCTCGTCCTCGCTCCACAGGCCCGCGATTCCCATGACGGGCGATCCTCGCAGCGTGAAGCGATGTTTGGCCTTTGGATATTTCGTCCCGGTAAACTCGAAGAAGCCCGACAGCACGATGACGCAGCGGCGGGAGTCGACGAAGTTGCGGTTGTCGGACTTGAAGTTGAAGACAGGTCCTGCCCTGGGCCGCGGCGGCGGCCAGCCGAAACGCATCAATACCAACTCGACGCCATTGCCGGCGGCACGAAGCACCGGCCCCATGTCGCCGATGCGGATTTCGCCCCCGGTCTCGAGCGCCTGGTCCTTGGCCGGGGCCGCAAGCTCCAGCGCTTCCATCGCCTGGCGATACTGCGCATGGGTGACCTGCTGTTCGTAGGAATTGCACATCAGGCGACAATACCCAGCCGGCCAACTGATGCCTATCGGGCCGTTCTAGTCATCGGCGCGGCGCTTGCGGTGCTCGCTCTCGTCATTGGCGCCGCGCTGGATTTCGCGGTGGCCAGTGGACATGTCGTTGGCGCTACCGGGGCCCGGCTTCGGGTACCGCATGGCGGCGTGCTTGAGCGTTTCGCCCGGAAGCGGTGCGTCCGTGCCCTTCGTATTCTCGTCCTTGTTGATGATGCGCTTCTGCTGCTCGCGCGTGAGCTTGCCCTGAACCTTCGGGGCTTCGCGCGGCCGTGTCGTCGACTGCTGGGCCATGCTGCGGGTCCTCCTTGGTGATCGCAACGCGTCATGGCCCGGTCCGTTGCGGGTCAGGTACGGACGATGTCTTCGTAGTCGAGGTAGAGCGCGTAGAAGGTGACGCCACCGGCATCGGACTGCACGGCGTAGGCGTAAAAGCTCTTGCCGTCTCGCATCAGGCGGCCAAGGGGCTGGACGTCGATGACGACGCCGGTCGGCACCATGGCGGCGCAAGTAGGCTCGTTCCGCGCATTCGGCGTCCCGAAGAGCTCCATGAATTTGGCTTCCAGCTTCTCGGCGACGGCGATGGCTTGGATTTGCTCGACCTTGTCGCAGATGACCGTCTGGCCGAACATGGGATCGAGGAAGGTGTGGACGCTGCCCATGGCCGGGGGCGAGGCGTAGGCGAGGCCGGGCATGATGGCGAACAGGAGCGTGAGGAGGGTGCGTGGCATGGCGCCTCCTTCCGGATAACTATCCGATTGAGTTGGACCGCGGGACGCCGCCGAGCCCTCGCCGGCTGCCCGATCGTGAAAAAACGAGCGCCGCGCCGCCGCTCGGTGCCTTTTCACGTTCGCCTGATCAGGCCGGCTGCAGGACGCCGGTTTCAGGCTCCTGCTTTTTGGGCGGCGGGAAGGCGAGAGCAACGGCCGCGGCCACCAGCCCGATGGCGGCCGACGATACGTAGAGCCAGTGGTAGCTGCCATAGGTGTCGTAGATCCAGCCGCCGGCGACGGGGCCGAGCGCCATGCCGAAGCTCGAAACCATGGTCGCGGCGCCGAGTACGGTGCCCATGATGCGCTGGCTGAAATAATCGCGCGCCAGCACCGAATAGAGGGGCATGACGCCGCCATAGACGAGGCCCAGGACGACGGCGAGGATGTAGAAGTGCTCGAGCTGGGACACGTAGATATAGCAGTAGATGCCGACGGCCTGGAGGGCGAGGCCGCCGACGATGACCCGGCGCGGACCGAAACGGTCGGACAGCAGGCCGAAGACGATGCGGCCAAACAGGCCCGCGACGCCCTCGACGCCATAGACGCTGGCTGCCGCCAGAGGAGCGATGCCGCAGAAGGCCGCGTAGGCGACGGTGTTGAAGATCGGGCCGGAATGGGCGCCGCAGCAGAAGAAGAAGGTCGCCGCGAGAACGATGAACTGCGGCGTGCGCAGCGCGGCAAGCGCCGAGCCGAAGCCGGTCCTGGCCCGCGCCGGAGCCGCGGTCGACCGGGTCGGAGCCGGGCCGGGCATGGGCACGTCGTCGATGACGGCCGGGCGGCGGACAAGCAGGCTCGCGGGAACGAGGATGACCAGAGCCCCGATGGCGATGGTGAACATGGCCGAGCGCCAGCCCCAGGCTTCGGTAAGCAGCACCGCGAGGGGGGTCAGCACCATGGGCGCGACGCCGGCCCCGACCGAGACGAGGGCGACGGCGAGACCGCGGCGCTTGTCGAACCAGCCGACCGTCGCCGAGATCAGCGGCGCGAAAAACGCGCTGCCGGCGGCGCCGACGACGCCGCCATAGGCGAACTGGAACACCAGCAGGTTGGGCGCCTGGCTCGCGAGCACGAGCCCGCCGCCCAGCAGCACCGAGGCGATGATGAGCACCGGGCGGGCGCCGATCTTGTCGCTGACCGCGCCCCAGAAGAAGCCGGCGACGCCCATGGTGATGAAGCCGATGGTCATGGCGCCGGCAATGCCGGCGCGGGCCCAGCCGGTGTCGTCGGCCATCGGGGTCTGGTAGACGGGCAGGGCGAACAGGGCGCCCATGGCCACGCAGGTGATCACCGCGCCCGCGGCAACGACCACCCAGCCATAGTGAAAGCCGCTTTGAGAGTTCATTTCCGATGCTCCTCGAGGTCCATTCTGCCTTCTCGACGAACGGCGCGCGAGGGACTCGACAGGGGCGGCGAAATATTTGTGCAGCGGCGTTGCGGGCGCGACGCTAGGCGGTGCGGTCCCCCTCGCTGACGTGACGGTCGACGGTCCTGTGCGCCGGGGCGCCCGGTCCGGCGGCGAGGCCCTTGTCGAGATCGGCCCGGATGCTGGGACGGCGCAGCAAGCCGTAGATCAGCAGCCCGATCGAGACCAGCACGAGGGCGCCGGCAACGGCCGGCCGGTCGGCGATGGCGCCGAAATAGAGGGCGACGAGGATGATGAACAGGTGGATGACGAACCAGCGCATGACCGAGAGGAAGGCGTGGAAGGTGCGCACATGCGCGGCGAATTCGTCCGGCGGCATGTCGCCGTCCTCGATGGGAATTGTGGGGTCGGGTGAGGTGATGGCGGCCATGGCTGATCTCCTTTGTCGCGGCATCCCGAGGACGCGCGCTTCCGGAACGTGGCAGGGGAGCGGGCGTTGCGCCCTCGTGAAAGGAGCAAGGCCATGAACAAGCAGCGATTTACCGAGAAGCCCAAGCCTGAGAGCGATCTGGAGCGCAACCCGGGCATCGGGCAGTCGACCGGTATCGACAACACGCGCAATAGTTTCGAGGACAAGCAGGGCGAGAACACGGTCGAAGGCGACGTGCTCAACGATACGCGGCGGGACGGCAGCATCGACCCGGACCAGCGCGGGCGGGAGAACGAATAAGGCCCCCGGGAAAAGCGAAGGGCCCCGGAGGGCCCCTCAAAATGCGGCGGTGCGGTGAGCTCGAGGCTCAGAGCGCCTTGAGATTGGCGGCCGACACCTTGCCGTCGCGGCCGGTCTGCAGCTCGTAGGAGACGCGCTGGCCCTCGACGAGGGTCGCAAGGCCCGAGCGCTCGACGGCGGAGATGTGGACGAATGCGTCCTTGCCGCCATCCTCGGGCGCGATGAAGCCGTAACCCTTGGTGGTGTTGAAGAATTTGACGGTGCCTTCGGTCATTACATGATCCTTGAGAGAGGCGATTTCCGGTGGCGACATGCCGCCGGCGACGTTCGGGTCTTTCTCAGGAGTCACGGACCGGGCGACCGGACCGTCAGCAGCAGGAGACGGTAGCGAAGCGTATGCGCTGGCATATGCGTGTTTCCGGCACGAAATGCAAGATCGCGGAATCGCGGGCGCGCGGACGCGCTGGCGGGGCTCGACCCGCCGCTCGGGGGAGGTGCTCCTTCCCCTTTGGGGGAAAGAGCGGGCGAGGCGGGACCATTGGTCCAGCCGGTAGTCCGGCGAGAAAAGGGACCGCAGGTCCCGCCTCGCAACCCGGGTGCTTGTGTCGGGGTCATCGCTTCGTCCGGCCAGCTTGAGTGCGGCGCGCGGAGCAGACCTGGCTGCCGATGGCGAGGACCCGCCCTCGGCTTCCGCGGGATGATGCCGGTCATGGCACCATCCCTGCTCCAGGCCCCAGGTGCAGGATAAGCTCACCCACGGCTCCCACGATGTCCCCGCCTGGTATGGGGCGACCCCCACACCACCCGGGCCCCACCCGCCGGCTGCTCGTTTGCAACCGCGCTCTCCAGCGAGCAGGTGAGGGGAGAATACACCCGCCCCGAAGCACGGGGATAAGTTTTCACTGCTGGCGTGAATTCGCATTGTCCAGCAAGTGGTTATAGCGGGAAACGAGCTTCAGATTAAGCAGCGCCGAGGCGAACAGATGCGCCGGCTCGCGCGTGCCCCGGGGCGGCAGCAGGCCGCCGCCGAGAAGGGCCTCGGCCTCGCCGAGCGTGCGCCGCGCCGGGCCGGCGACAGCGGCAGGCAGCGGCCGCCGACGCTGGGCCACGGGCAGATCGAGGGACTCGAGCAGCGCGACGAGCCGCCGGGCGATGTTCTGCACGCGGTACTGATGGTGGCGGGAGGGAAGGGGATGGGTCATGGCCGGCTCCGATGCTTGAGGGGAGCGGGAGTATAAAGCCGGGCGGAGGGGCGGGGATAAGTTGGTGGTGCGGGCGGGGATTTGTATGGGGGCGGAGGGGGTTGGGAGAGGATGTTGAGGGGAAATGGAGCTATCTTTTCGGAGATGTCGCGGGAGGGAAGACAAGTACCGGCCGTCGACCCACCGCATCGTAGTCGGCACGAGTAGCCCATTGATACAGGAGTTCCAGTGTGCCGTTCTTGCTGTAAGCGATTCCAGCTTTCGAGGTCGACTAAGAGTGCGCTCGACCTCGGGTCGGTGGGATTACGCTGGAACCACATTCCAATGCTCTTGAAAAAAAGCAGCAAAGTGCCTGGCCTATCAGCCAGGTGCATGTTCTCGATGAATGTTTCCAGACCTACATCGGCTCCAGAAACCAATCGGTCCCCCAGCTCAGGCACTCTCGGTCACCTAAACCCCATGTGTCGCGGTAAGGCAGGTCTTCTGGGTCATCGAGTACAGCCACCACTGCTTCGTTCTCCAGCGTTGCGAGAACGAAACAAAAGAAGGACTCGGTCGCGCCCCTAAGGCGAATAAGCTCCCCGGGCACACAGTTGGCCAGTCTCTTACTCGCTGGAACAAAACCAATATCCATTGAATATCCTGCTTGCTCAGTGGATAGGACAGCTCATTGGGCGGTATCTTGATGGCATACTTTGGGAGCTAGCAATGCAAACATTACCCATACTACGAAGCGTTTCGAAATTTGAAGCAGGCATCTATCTGAACTACGGGGGTCAGAGTGGAATGCGTTTCGCAGTTCCCTGTAAGACCTCAGGGGAATACAAGGGCCGCGCCATTGTGTTCGGCGGTGCGCAATCTTTCGAGGAGGCGTCGATAGGGCTTGAGCAATCACTTCTCTTGCCGGGAGCTTTCATACTCTTTCCACCGCTTCATAAGCTGTCTGTTGGGATCGGGAAGTTGACTCCCGGTTGCATCGCGCCGGTGGAAGGGCGCGTAGCGGTTTCCTATAGCGACTCTTTCGGTGACGTTGAGTGGTTGGACTTTGCGACGGGGGAGTCGCTGGAGGCGAAGAGCAATCGGTACTTTTTCGATACGTGGCGTGTTGCGGTTCGCGATGGGGATGGCGGCCTCGTTGAATTATTCTTAAAGGGCCAGCAAAATGCTCTCGTTTGATCCATCTGTTTTGCAAGTGAGCGGTGAACTCTCGTTTGGCTCGATATATGCCGCTCCAAGCGATGAAGGCGAATTGATCCTCGGCGCCCCGATACGGTTCCCTCATCAGTCCAACGACATTCTTATTCCCTTTGGGGGGCGAAGTCCTTTCCGGCCCCGGCAGGTTCAACTAGATCAGACATACGAAGTCGTAGACGCTAGTCTAGAACTCGATGAGCTGTCAGCGCTTCGCTGGACTCACCGACCTGAAAGGGTCGCTACAGGCACGATCGCCATCCATGAGCGTCGGCCGTTTCTAGCACTGCCCCCGGATGGCTTCCGAAATCACTGGCTCAGCATGTTGGACGGGGAGATCATCGAGTTTCTGGGAAGATCGATTCTGAGCCCTTGCTGGCGTATTGTACGCCCAGAGAGCCTAGGCAAGCCACGCCGAGTCCATTTCGAATTTAGCGGAAGCTAGCTACTCCCAGCCTCGGCGAGTGTCAGTGCGGTTGCACTCAGGACAGTGCACCGGCCCAACGGGTCGTCGTTCACGTTCCATTTCTCGTTTCTCTTCCTCGCCAAGGATTTCAGCTTCGAACCGTGCTCCGCAGCTATTGCAGCGGAGGCGAACTTTTTCACTCATAGTCCACCCCCGCTCTTCGAACGAAGTCCTTCCAGATTGCCTCAGCGACCTGCTGGGCCGAAAGGTGGTGTTCGCTATCGTCTCGCATGAAGCGCCCGCCAAATCCCATGCTAAGGAACATTTCGTAGTCGTCGGCATCGACGTTTATGACCTCGTTCGCCGAGTTCTCCGGAGCAAATGCCGAGTGGTCGCAGGTTATGTCGCCGAGACTCGATTGGCCGCGCTTGTTATTTCGAACCGTTAGGTGGCTCTCCGCTTCCCGCTTCGATCCATTGACGATCGTGCAAGTGAACGCATTGGCATCAATGTCCTCAAACGCACCTTGGAGGCCGTCTATCTGGGAAAACTCATCGATCGACGCCTCAAAGTAGCGCCGAATCTCCTGATACGCGGCATCTCGAAACTTGCCCCTGTCTATGGACGAGAAGTCGCGTCGAACTCGCACCTGAGGCGGCGGGCGGCGACCTGGGCTCTCCGAAGTAACGTTGCGAGGAGAGCTGGCAGTGCTTTTTGTGAGCAGTCGTCGAAGCTCTGTGGCAATGTCCAGGAAGGCATTGTTGGCGTTGGCCCACTCAGAGATGGCCTTCCCATCCTTGGGGAGCACCTTGAACTCATTTAGAGGTGAAGCCTTCCATTCACATGGCTCTGCGATGATTGGGACAATCAACATTTCCCCTCGGCTTGCTCGATCCAACGCATACTGCATTTCGCGTTCGTAGCAGTAATCGGAATTAAGGAAGTCGGGACTGACGATTGGAAGGAAGATCAGGCTCGAGTCGGCAGCTTCCATTATCGTGGCGTCGATCTTGTCGCCTGCGTGAATCTCCCGATCGGTCCAGGTTTCAATTAGTCCATCTCTCTCAAGCATCACTAAGTGCGTCTTGAGGCGCTCAAGGAAGCGCTCATCCCGGTGGCTGTAAGATACAAACGCCTTTGTAGTCATATGATCACCTTCTGTTCTTAAAATCACTGTCGCCCGACCTAACGGTCGAGCGACAAAGCAAAATCGTAGAAGTCGCTATGGGATCTCTCAGCTACACCCCGTCGTCGTCCCGCAGTCCTCGCACACCATGCAGTGGCCGCTGACCTTCATGCGCATGCTGTTGCAGTTGGAGCATTGGTCGCCCGTGTAGCCCTTCATCTGCGCCTCCTGCCGTAACGCCTTGAGGTCCTGCGAGGGGGGCGGGGAGGGGATGGGGTCGAGTTCGCCGGCATTGAACGCCGAGGGGTTGGGCTCAACTTTCAGCGCCGTCGACGACTTCAATGCTGTGACGGTGTTCTGCTGGATGCTGGCGACCGGGTTGAACGCCTGGGCGGTGGGGCCGCCGGAGACGAGCATGAGGTTCTGGTCCTTGACCTTGCCGCGCGTCATGCCGCGCGAGACGAGGTTTTGCGCCGGGGTGCGGATGGGGGCGTCCTCGGCGACCCCCTTGCCGATGGTCATGTTCGACGCGTCGGCGCTGACATGGGCCAGATCCTCGCGGTCGAGATAGCTGACGGCGAGCTCGCGGAACACGTAGTCGAGGATGGACGTCGCGTTCTTGATGCGGTCGTTGCCCATGACCATGCCGGCGGGCTCGAAGCGCGTGAAGGTGAAGGCCTCTACATATTCGTCGAGCGGCACGCCA
>CAZASR010000053.1:0-17014 GCA_964487765.1 uncultured Devosia sp.
CTGCTTGTAGATTTTGATCGACTGATCTTCCGGGATCGCGTCGACCAGCTCGACCTTGAAGGTCTCGCCCTTGCTGGCGAACACGCGCTTGGCCTCGTCGCGGCTCCACACTTCCTTGGTGAAGGCGGCGCCGCGATCGATGATCTCCTTCATCTTCTTTTCGATGACCGGGAAATCGTCCTCACTGAAGGGCGTGTCGCGCTTGAAGTCGTAATAGAATCCGTTCTCGATGACCGGCCCGATGGTCACCTGCGTGCCGGGCCAGAGTTCCTGCACGGCTTCGGCCAGGACGTGCGCCGCATCGTGACGGATCAACCCGAGCCCGTCAGCGCTATCGCGCATGACGAATTCGATCCGGCCGTCCTCGTTGAGTGAATCGGCAAGATCCGTGAGGACGCCGTTCCATTTCATGGCAACAGTCTTCTTGGCGAGGCTCGTCGAGATGCCTTCGACCACGGTGGTCCCGGTGGTGCCGCGCGCATAGTCGCGTACTGCACCATCGGGGAACGTCACCTTGATCATCTGCAATCTCCTGTCGAGCCGCCGGAAATGGCGGGTGCGGGCTCTTATCATGCACATTTATGCGGGGAAACCGGGATGAATGGGCCGGTCAGTGGACGTGGGCGCTTTCGTGATCGGGAATCGCGTGCCAGTTGCCGTAGCGCCACGGAAGATACCAGCGGGCGGCTGGAGGGGTGGTTTCGGGGACGGGGTCGTAGCCATGCGTGCCGCCGGGGCGGCAGCGCCAGATACGGGCCGCCCCCATCCAGCCACCCGGCCAGAAGCCATGGCGCCAGATGGCGTCTCGGGTGAATTCGCTGCAGCTCGGAGCGTGCCGGCAGGTGCGGCCGACAAACATGCTGAGCGAGTAGCGGTAGCCTTGGATGAGCAGCCACGCCGTAACCTTGAAGGGGTAGTCGACGATGCGCCAGAACGTGCTCATGGCCCCCACCAGTCGATGGGCTCGCCCTGCTGGAACGGGAGCCGGACCCGCGAGACCGAGACGAGGCCGCCATCGGGATGGCCGGCCAGCAGGCATTCGGTATCTGCGCCCCTTCCCTCGACATGGGCGACGGCCTCCACCAGCGGCAGGATACGTTCCTCGGCCGTCGAGTTGATGTGGAAATAGTAGCGAAGCACCGTGCCCGCATGCGATGGCCCCCTGCCCCGCCCGGCGATGAATTCGACGTCGGACAGCTCGCCGGGCTGGGCCGGATTGGCGGGCTCTGCTCGGGCAAGGCGCAGGAAGCCGGCGATGCCGCCGGGCGTGCGCTCGCGCTCCCACTCCCGGATGCGGATGTCGGCCGGGGCGGCCCGCAGCCAGGCCAGCACCGGTTCCGCTTCGAGGTGACGGAACCGCATCAGCGGGCGGACTCGAGCTTGTCGAGAGCCTCGGCTACGGCGTCGAAGACGAGCAGGGTAGAGGTGTGACGGGGAGCGTAGTCGCGGACGGGTTCGAGATAGGCAAGGTCGGACCACCGGCCCGTGGGCGGCGCGCCATCGGCCTTGAGCATGGCCGTCATCTGGTCGCGCAGGGCGCGAAACTCGGCGATCGGCGTGCCCACGATGTTGGTGGCGACGATCGCGGCCGAGGTCTGGCCGAGGGCGCAGGCGGAAATCTTGTGGCCATAGCCGGTTATCGTGCCGTCCGCGACGGCGATATCGACTTCAATGGAAGAGCCGCAGACTCGGCTCACCTTCCGCGCAGAGGCATCGGGCGACGCCAGCCGGCCCGGAATGGGTTGGTTTGCTGCGATTTCGAGGATCCTCTGGGAATAAAGATCACTCAGTTCCATTACAGGCACACCGCTGTTTCTTGAGACGTGCGAACCCTGACAGATATAGTCGCACGCTGGGGGTATGTCAGTGTGGCGCCAGCTACGCTTTGCCGCCGGCCGGGAACGTTTGGCAGCGCATTCCGTCTAACCGTCATAGCCTCCAGAGGAAAAAACCCAGAATGGACGCGAGCGCCAAGATCAATGTTGCCAAGCCCTTGTCGAAGAAGCCATTTCCCCGCCCCAGCCGAGACGAGGCCGAGGCGGCCGTCCGCACCCTGATTGCCTGGGCGGGCGATGATCCGACACGCGAAGGGCTGCTCGACACGCCACGCCGCGTCACCAAGGCTTTTGGCGAATTTTTCTCCGGCTACGAGGACGACCCGGCCACGATCCTGAGCAAGACGTTCAAGGAAGCCGGCGGCTACGACGACATCGTTCTGGTCAGGGATATCCCGTTCTCGTCGCATTGCGAGCACCACATGGTGCCGTTCGTCGGCAAGGCGCATATTGCCTATCTGCCGCATGACGGCATCGTGGGCATCTCCAAGCTGGCGCGACTGGTCGAGGCGTTCTCGCGCCGCTTGCAGGTGCAGGAAGTGCTGACCGCGCAGATCATCGACGCCATCAACGAGCACCTCAATCCGCGCGGCGCGGCGGTGCTGCTCGAGGCCGAGCACATGTGCATGTCGATGCGCGGCGTCAGGGCGCATGGCGCGTTGACGGTCACGCAGCGCTTTACCGGCGTGTTCGCCGAAGAAAAGGCCGAGCAGGACCGGTTCTTCGAGATGATCCGTCGCGCATGAGAATGGGTGCCTTGGCACCCGACTCCGCATCGGTTCCGTGCCCACTGCGGTGGACAAGACTGACTGGCCAGTGCGGGCGGCGCGGGATAAAAGCCGGCCATGAGCATCACCTTCGCCGATCCCGCTTCTTTGCCCCACGCCGAAGTTGAAGAGGGCACGGTCCTCGCGCCGCGCTTCGATGCGCACGGGCTGATTTTCGCCATCGCGCAGGAGGCCGGCAGCGGCCGCGTGCTGATGGCCGCGCATATGAACGCGGAGGCGCTGCGGCTCACCATCGAAACCGGCGAGATCCACTATTATTCGCGCTCGCGGCGGGCACTGTGGAAGAAGGGCGAGACCTCGGGCGAGGTGCAGAAGCTGGTCGAGTTGAGCCTCGACTGCGATCAGGACGTCGTTCTGCTCACAGTCGAGCAAACCGGGCGCGGCGCCGCCTGCCACACCGGACGCAAGAGTTGCTTTTATCGCGTGCTCAAAGGTGGCCGCCTGGCCGACACGGGCGAGGCGCGGCTATTCGACCCGAAGGATGTGTACGGGAAGCGCTAGGTGTCGTTGTTATGAAGGTTGTTCATTCGGAGAGGGACTGAGAAGCTGGGGTTGTGAAGCCAACCAACCTTCAGCGGAGCTCCCCGAATGAACGTCCATAAGAATGCGTTGGACGCCGCGTGGTCGAGTCCTGATGATGGAGCGGATAGCGGGCGGCAAGATTGCCGACAAAAACGTGCGCTCAATAATGCGGTGGCGGGGGCTCGGGGGGCTCGGCGAGAGCGGGATTATCTGCGATTTCGCGGAGGCGGTCACCGAGATTGGCGGCGAGGCGCTTGAGCTGAGCGATCTCCTCGGCCTGGGCGATGACCATCTTGTTCAGATCCTCGATCGCCTGTTCCTGATAAGCGACTGTCACCTCGAGTTTTTCGAGCCGTTCGGCATCAGTCATTTTGGGTGCCTTTCAAACAGGGGGACGGCGAAAAAGCCGAACAGGAAGCCGCCCAAATGGGCCTGCCAGGCGATTTCGACCGCCATGCCGGGCATGACGATTGGCAGAAGTGGGACGGCAGCGTTGAGGACGATCCATATGATCGTGAAAATACGCGCAGTGGGGTGGCGGAATGTCTCCGAGATGGTCGCGAGGCGCCGGCCGAGAACGATTCGCTCGCCGGTTTCGGGATGGACCGCAACCTGCACGGGCTGGAAAATGAACCGGACCGCGGCCCCGGTGAGGCCCGCGACGCCCCCCGACGCGCCGATAAGGATCGAAAATTGTGGCAGCGTCGTTGCAGCGAAGGCAACGGCGCCGACCAAGGCGCTGAGGAGAAAGAGAGCCACGAGCTTCCACGCACCGTAGCGGTGCGAAACGGGTGTGCCGAAGATCAGGAACCAGACGGTGTTGAGCAAAGCGTGCTCCCACCCGGCATGGAGAAAGGCGTGGGTGAACGGCGTCCAAAGCAACGGCCAGAAGCCACCCGGAACGGCGACATTTTCGACAAACCGGTAAGGAATGAATGCCAGCCAGAACAGAACATCGTTCCGAGCGAAATCGTTAAGAACGAAGCTGTCGATGGCCTGAATCGCGACGAAAAGCCCTGCAATTGCGGCGATTACGGGCGGCAGGTTGAAAATGGGCTGGCGCTCCGGCGCCCCGCCAACCTGCTGATCCGATTCATGTTTTTCTTCGTCGCTCATCGAAACTCCAGCGGTTCCGGCCCCTTGGGGCGCCCTCCCCGGTCTTATCCACACCACACCCGCGCCATTAACCTTAAGGAAGATTTAAGGGCGATTTCGGCCGGGGCATTTGTCACTGTCGATTCAGCGGCGGGGGCGACCTTTCGGGGACGCCGGCCGAGGCTTGGGAAATAGGTTGGCGTCAATGCAGAAACAGAGCACAAAAACGCTCTACGACTACTGGAACTCGCTGCGCGGCTCACGCAGCGCTCCTGACCGGCGCGACATCGACCCCACCAAGATCCGCGGCGCTCTTGCCAACACCTTCATCCTCGAGCTCAACGATAATCGCGAGTTCGATTTCCGCCTCGCCGGCTCGCATATCTGCGCGGCCTATGCGCGGGAGCTCAAGGGCCGCTCGTTCACTCGCCTGTGGCATCCGCGGGACCGCGACGCGATGGAAACGCTGGTACGAGCGGTGACCGAGGACCATGCGGTCGCGCTGATCACTTTCCAGGGAATCACGGCGGTCAACACCAAGCTGGCGGTCGAGACCATCCTGCTGCCGGTGCGGCACAACGGCTCCACCCAGGCGCGCCTGCTTGGGGCCATGACGGCCCTGGACGAACCCTACTGGTTCGGCGCGCAGCCGCTCGTCGAGCAGCGCATTACCGGTCTCCGACTGATCTGGCCTGACGACAATTCGCTCGCCGAGATGGCGCGCGACATCGCGGCGGCCGTTCCGGAGGACGTCCTTTTCGCGCGCTCAAACGAACCGATGGAGCCGATGGCGGCGACGGTCTATGGACGGCAGGCGCGGCGCTACGCGCACCTTGCCGTGATCGATGGCGGCCGGCGTTAAAAAGTCCCGGTTTCACGGTATTTGCGGGGCGGTCCATCACGTTCGGTTAACCAAGAGTAGCTAGCTTCGGGCACGTCAATTGAGTGACGCGCTTGATGCTGACCGAAGATAATTCTCCCGCCCCCAACCCCCGACCGACGCGAGCCTATGCCCAGATGCCGCGCTTCCAGCGCGTCAAGGTATCCGTGCTCGGCCGCTACATGCTGGCCGATCGGCGCGAGTTCCCCTGCCAGGTCCTTGAAATGTCGCCGGGCGATGCCTGCGTGATCGCGCCGGTGTCGGGCAATGTCGGCGAGCGGGTGATCGCCTATCTCGACCATCTCGGCCGGGTCGAAGGCGCGATCACCGAGTCGATCGAGGGCGGCTTCGTAATGGATGTGTCGGCCAGCCCGCGCAAGCGCGACAAGATGGCGGCACAGCTCACCTGGCTGGCAAACAAGGACATCCTCAACCTACCCGAGGATCGCCGACACGAGCGCGTAGTGCCGGACAACCGGCACTCAACCGTCGTTCTGGACGACGGCCGGCGCTACAACTGCAAGATCATCGACATCTCGCTATCGGGCGCCGCGATCGAACTCGCGGTGCGGCCGGCGATGGGCACGCCGGTGACGCTCGGCCGGATGCGGGCGCGCGTGGTGCGGCATTTCCAGGACGGCGTCGCGGTCGAGTTCGCCTCCGCCCAGGAAATGCTGACGGTGGTGCAGCAGAACCTGCGCATCAACTGAGACGCTCGGCGGGCGTGATTGCCCAGCTTTTGCATAAAATTCGCGACATTGTTGCTACTACGTACGTAGAAAACTGAGGGTATCGCTGCGCCCGGCGCGAAGGGAATTGTCCGGACGCGCGTTCTTCGTGGGGGGCGAGACGTGGCGGCAATCACCACTGTCGGCAGCTCGGGCGACGACGATATCGACGGTGTCCTGTCGGGCTATCGCTGGGCGTCCAGCGCCCTCACCTACAGCTTCACCACATCAGCAGCGCAATATGGATACTCCGTACCGGGATTCCAGGCGCTGAATGGCGCCCAGGAGGCCGCCGTGGAAGCGGCCTTCGCCAATTATGCCGCCATCGCCAAGCTCAACTTCACGGAGGTCAGCGGCGGCGCCGGGACGCTCCGCTTTGCCGAAGCGGATGATCCGGTCACGGCCTACGCCTACTATCCGCATGGCAGCGAGATCGGCGGCGACGCCTTCTTCAACCACTTCGACTACAACACGGCGGACAAGGGCACCTATTCCTACCTGACCTTTCTGCACGAGATCGGCCACACGCTCGGGCTCGATCATGGCCAGGACGCCCAGGGCGGACTGGCGGCGCTTCCCGCGAACCACGACAGCCTCGAATATTCGGTGATGACCTATCGGTCCTTCGTGGGCGCCGACCTCAATGGCTACACCGCGGCCGAGGGCAGCTACCCCGTCACGCTGATGCTCGCCGACGTCGCCGCACTGCAATACATGTACGGCGCGAACTATGAGACCAACGCGGGCAACACCGTATACGCCTGGAGCCCGACGACTGGCGTGCTGACGATCAACGGCGTATCGCAAGGGCACTCGACCACCAATACGATCCTCATGACCGTGTGGGACGGTGGCGGAACCGACACCTATGATCTATCCGCCTACACAAGCGACCTCGAGATCAATCTCACGCCCGGCGAGTGGACTACCACGTCGTCGGCGCAGCTCGCCGAGCTCGGTTACGGCCACCACGCGCGCGGTAACATCGCCAATGCCTGGCTCTACCAGAACAACACCGCCTCGTTGATCGAAAATGCAATCGGCGGCTCCGGTGACGATCTCATCATCGGTAACGAGGGAGCGAACGAGCTCAAAGGCGGCGCAGGCGACGACCGCCTCAAGGGGCTTGCCGGCAACGACACGATCTGGGGCGGCAGCGGCGACGACATTTGCCTGTTCACGGCCGCCAGTGCTGCATGCACCGTGACCTATGACGACACGGCCAAGGCCTACCTCGTTACGACCGCGGGCGGGGGCACGGATATGCTGAGGGAGATCGAATTCTTCGGCTTCACCGACAAGACGGTGACCGCCGGCGTGATCTCGCCCGATGCACCAATCCTGATCTCGTCGACGCCGGACGACGGCGCGCGTGGCGTAGGCGACAACGCCGACATCGTTCTCCTGTTCAGCGAAGACGTGGTGGCGGGCACCGGCAAGATCGTCATTCGCCAGTCGACGGGACCCATCTTCGAAAGCTTCGACGTCGCGAGCAACAAAAGCAGCGTCAGCATCTTCGGCGACACGGTTACGATCGACCCCACAGGACATTTCAAGGCGGGCGCAAGCTACTATCTGACGATCGACGCCGGCGCCTTCGAAGACACGAGCGGCAACCCCTTCTCGGGCATCGCCGACGCATCGACGCTCAACTTCGCGGTGGAAGCCGGTATTGCGCGGGGCACCTCGCGGGCGGAGCGGCTCGGCGGCACGAACCAGGACGACCGGATCTACGCCCGGGGCGGCGACGATTCCGTGATTGGCAAGTCCGGCGATGACTACATCAACGGCGGCAAGGGCGCCGACAACATGGCTGGCGGCCGGGGCGACGATACCTATCGCGTCGACAGCGCGGGCGACAAAGTGGTCGAGGCTTCGGCTCAGGGCATCGACCTCGTGCAGTCGTCGGTCGGCTTCGCCCTACCCGGCAATGTCGAGCATCTCCAGCTCATGGGCCATCGCAATATCGATGGCACCGGCAACGCACTGGCCAACGCAATCAGCGGCAATTCAAGCAGGAATGAGATCAGCGGCAAGAGTGGCAAGGACCAGCTTGAGGGTGGCCGCGGCCGCGACACGCTCGACGGTGGCGGTGGGCGCGACACCCTCGATGGCGGCGATGGTCGTGACATACTGGACGGGGGCCGTGGGCACGACGTTCTGACTGGCGGCAATGGCCGCGACATGTTTGTGTTCAGCGCCAGGGCGAAGCAGCGCCATGGCGATACGATCACCGACTTCGACAGCGGCCACGACACGATCATGCTCTCGCACCACGTCTTCAGGGCACTGGCGAAGGGCGCGCTGACGGATGCTGATTTCGCCTGCGCAACGGATGCCGACGCCGCGTCCGCCCACGTCATCTACGACTACGCAACTGGAGAGTTGTTCTACGATGCAAACGGCATGGGCGGCGTGAGAATTGCAACGTTATCGGCCGGCCTTGCACTCGCGACCGACGATTTTCTCGTCGTCTGACGCCGGCAGCATGGTTAACCGCTTCTCGCCGCAATCCGTCAAACTCACCTAAAAACTGCATTGCAGTTTTCCCACTGAGGCAATTTTGCGGCGGCATCGTGGCTCCCATCAGGGGGCTGCAAGATGCCAAACAAGAACAGGGTTTTTGCCGGCGCGCTCATGGCGCTGGCCATGCTGACGGGGACGGCCACAGCCTCCTCGAGCGTCGATCTCAGCAATCCGGCCTTTGCGCAGATTACCGGGCCGACGAGCATTCCGATCGGCGCAGCGGAGTTCTGCAAGACGCACCGCAGCGATTGCGGACCAAGCCCGACATTTGTCGAGATCGAGACGCTCACCGAGAACAATTGGCGGCAGTTGGTGACGATAAACGATGCGATCAACCGGAGCGTGGTTCCGGTCACCGACAGCGACCTCTACCGGGTCACGGAATACTGGACTTATCCGGACGGAAAGGGCGACTGCGAGGATTTCGCCCTCGAAAAGCGCCGACAGCTCATCGCCAGTGGCTGGAGCCCCAGCGCCCTGCTCATGACCGTCGTCCGTCAGCAGAATGGCGAGGGCCATGCGGTGCTGATGGTGCGCACGGATCGGGGCGACTTGGTGCTCGATAACCAGGTCGGCCAGATTCTGGTCTGGAAGGATACCTCTTACCAGTTCATCAAGCGCCAGTCGCAGACGGACTCGCGCAAATGGGTCGGGATCGACGATACGCGCATCATCACGGCATCGGCGGTGCGTTGAGGCTCGAGGGACTTTCGGGCCCTTCCCTGATTGAGCCCGAAAATGGCGAGGCCGGCTCCTCCCCCGAGGCCGGCCTCGCTCCCTTATGCCTGATGAACAAAACAAAAATGGGCCGGTCCCTCCCCCAAGAGGCCGGCCCTACCCTTCCCGAGGCTTGCTCGGTCAGGGAAAAATCGCGAGATAGAGACCGAGGAAAAAGAGACCCGTGATGAAGCTCCAGCCGAAGGCGACGAGGGCCGAGAGCAGCACGGAGCCCAGTGACAGCGTGCCGTCGTCCTCCTGCCGCCAGCCCATCTGCAGCATTATATAGGGACCGCACACGAAACTCATGAACAGGTGGCCGAACATGTGGAGCCAGGTCTTGCCGTCGTAGCGCAGCACCGCCTGCTGGCCGATCACCCACTGATAAAAGTGCGTTCCGGTGCCGGCAATCGCGAGCCCTACGGCCATGATGAATCCGGCAAGCAACAACTCGAACGACATGACACAACGCCTCGACCGGCCGCGCCTTTGCTTGCCGGCGCGGCATCGTTAACCGTTCGTTAATCATAAGCAGGGCGTGATGAACTGTCACCTCCAGCACTAGCGAGTGGTTAATTCCTGCGATGACCCTGCCGGTAGAGGCCGCCACCGCCAAGGAATCCGGGCACTCTGTGGCTTTCAATCTCGGCGCGATCGCGCTGTTCATAGCGCTGGCCGGCGTCGGACTCGCTTATGTCATCGACGCTGCCGGGCGCGCCGAGCGGGAAGCCTCCACCGGAACCGTCAGCCGAACGCTGAGCGGGCGGGAACTCGACATTCCGCTGGGCTGGCTACGCGAGGACGCGGAGCGGCTGGCCGGGTTCGCCAAGCAAGTCGAGATCGGGCTTACGCTGCCGCTCGGACCGCAGGCGCAGCCGCGGCAGATCGAAATCATGCTGGTGCCGCGCAGCCGGGCGCGGCCGAGCGCGTCGTTGCTCGATGGCGTCTACCTGCACCAGTTCATGCCCGAACAGCTCAACGGGCCGCCGGGACTGATCGGCAAGCCGCTGGTGGCTGCTGACGGCTACGCGCACGAGACGGTATGGTACGACGCGATCTCGGCGGCCCCGTTCGTCGCCAAATGCATTGCACCGGTCGCCGACGGGCAGCCCGGGCGCTGCATCCGGACGGTTCATCTGGGGCCTGGTATCGCGGCCATTTACAGCTTCAACGAAGACGTCCTGTGGAACTGGAGGCAGTTCGACGCCGCGGTTCAGCCGTCTCTCCGGCGCATCGGCGCGCTTTAGCTTGCGCTACGCCCGGATTCGACCACCGTAGCGGCGCCGTAAGCGAGCAGTTCGGTGATACCGGCGGTGGCCGGGGCCCGCCCCTGAACAGGGTGATCGTCAGTTCACGTCCGCCAGATCTTCTTCGAGGATCGCCATCTGGAAATTGTAGGATTTGTCACCGTCCTCATCGTCGACATAGATCAGGCCCAGGAACTCTTCGCCGAGATAGACTTCCACGCTGTCGTTCTGCTTGCTGCGCGGCCGAACGTCGAGGGCGCGGTTGTTGAATTTGACCTGCAGGTATTTCTGCAGCTTGATGATCTCGGGGTGGTTCAAAGGGAAAGGCTCCGCAACTCGTTGGGGTGCGCCACAATAGGCTTTGCGGCGCTCCGGGCAATCCCGGAACGCGCGCTTTTCAAGAAGAGTTGCGGCGAAAAGGGGATCAGCCCGTAGTGTCGACCATTTGATCCATCATCGAGGCCGGCTGAGGGTTGCCGGCTTCACCAACGATACGGGCGGGGACGCCGACCACGGTGACACGCGGCGGCACGTCCTTGACCACCACCGAGCCGGCGCCGATGCGGGCACAGTCGCCGATCTTGATATTGCCTAGCACCTTGGCGCCGGCGCCGATGAGCACGCCATTGCCGATCTTGGGGTGGCGGTCCTCGTCGGACTTGCCGGTCCCCCCCAAGGTGACGCCCTGGAGGATAGAGCAATTGTCGCCGATGACTGCGGTTTCGCCGGCGATAAAGCCAGTGGCATGATCGAGCATGATGCCCTTGCCGATGCGACAGAGCGGATTGATGTCGACCTGGAACACCTGGCTCGAGCGGCTTTGCAGGTAGAGCGCAAAATCCCGGCGGTCGGCATGCCAGAGCGCGTGGGCAAAGCGGTGGGTCTGGATCGCCTGGTAGCCCTTGAAATAGAGGAACGGCACGATCGCTCGGTGCGCGGCGGGATCGCGCTCCAGTGTCGCAGCAAGATCGGCGCGGGCTTCGCCCCCGATCTCGGGCCGGACGCGCAGCGCATCCTCGAAGGCCTGGCGGATGAGCTCGGCGGAAACGTCCCCATCGCCGAGGCGCTCGGACAACCGGCTGATGAGGGCCGCCTCGAAACTCGACTGGTTGAGCACATGAGCCATGACCATGCCGGCAAGGGCGGGCTCGTCGGCCACGACCGCCTTGGCATTGGCACGCACCGCATCCCAGGCAGGATCGACGGGCTTGATGTTGTCGCTTGGCTTGAGCTGCACGCTCATGGCGGTTTCAATCTCCATCGCAGAATGCCGATATACGGCATTGGTGTTCTCAGACCAAGGCTGCCGGCGCAAAATGGTTCACACATTGGCGAATGGCGCACATGCCCCCTTTCAATGGGCGAGCATGAATTTGATCGCGGCGGCCTTGAACTTGGGATCGCCGGTTGAAAGCATGTGGTTGCGTTTCGGGATCACGAAGGCCTCGCCCTGCGGTAGGAGATCGGCAAGCGCATGGGGGTCGCCGGCCATATCGTCGTTCTCCCCGACGGCCACCAGCACTGGTAGATCGATACGGCGGACATCTTCCTCGGGCATGGGCTCGCGCGATGAGACCATGCAGGCCGCAAGCGCGGCGCGATCGGCCTTCGAGTGATCGGCGAAAATGCGAAACTGCCGGCCGGTCGCGCCCTTCACATCGGCCAGGCTCTCGGCTGTCAGCGCCTCGATGATCTCCTCGGAATCCTCGAGCCCGGTCATGAGATTAGCGCCCATTCCTCCCCAAATGGATGAACGAACACGCTCCGGGTGCCGGAGCGCCAGATAGGCGGCGATGCGAGCGCCCATGGAAAAGCCCAGCACGCGCGCCCGCACCAGACCGAGATGCTCGAGCAAATTGGCTGCGTCGTCGGCCATGAGATGGGCAAAATAGAGCCTCGGATCGTAGACTTTGCGCGACTTTCCATGGCCGCGATTGTCGATGGTGATGGGCTGGTAGCCGGCCTGCCTGAGGGTCTCGACCCAGCCCGTGTTCACCCAGTTGATCTGGCCGGAAGAGGCAAAGCCGTGGATGAGCAAGATCGGAATCCCGCTTTCGCCGTGGATGTCATAGGCGATTTCGATGCCGTCGGAGAGGAAGCTGGGCATATGGAGGCTGTAGCATTCGTGCCCGCACTCGGCCAGCACCGGCGATGGCACTTGCATCCGGCGAACGGGATAAATATGAGTGCCACTGTCATCTTAACGACAGGACACGACCATGTTCGCATTGCTTCGCGCCGCACTCATCGGTTTGGTGGCGCTCGCCGCGGGTCCGGCCCTCGCTCAAGACGCTTTTCCCGTCACGATCGAGCATGTTTACGGCAAGACGGTCATTCCGGCGCAGCCCAAGCGCATCGTGACCTGGGGCTGGGCGGCCCACGATGCGGCGCTGGCGCTGGGCGTGGTGCCCGTGGGCATCCCCTACTTCTCCTACGGCGGTGACGAAAACGGGCTTTTGTCGTGGGACAAGGAAAAGTTCTCCGAACTGGGAGTCGCGCCGCCCACGGTACTCGACAATGCGGCATCGCCGCCGGTCGAGCAGATCGCGGCGCTGCAGCCGGACCTGATCATCGCCGTCTATTCCGGCATCACGCAGGAGGAGTTTGACGTGCTGAGCGAGATCGCGCCGGTCGTCGCCTATCCCGACGCGCCGTGGGGCACGTCGTGGCGCGACACGATCCTGATCACCGGCGAAGCGCTCGGCAAGAAGGCGGAGGCCGAGCAGTTCGTCGCCGATGCCGACCAGTTCATCAGGGATGAGGTGGCGAAGCGGCCCGCACTGGCAGGCAAGACCTTTGCCGCGGTGGCCGAATATAACGGCGCCGCCGCGGTCTATGCGGCGCTCGATGCGCGCACCAAATTCGTGGAAGACCTGGGCCTCGTGCTCGCGCCGGGCGTCAACGAGCAGGATCCGGCCAAGGGCGAGTCCTTCTTCTTCTCGCAGAGCTTCGAGATCTTCGACCAGCTCGACCCCGATATTCTGATCACATTCTTCGAGACCGAGGGGGCAAACGCCCAGTTCCTCGCCAGGGCCGGCGTCGCAACGTCGCGCGCGGTAGCAGCGGGCGCCGTTGCGCCGGTGATTGGCGCCGATTTCGTGAACTCGGTCTCGCCCCCAACGGCGCTGTCGCTACGCTGGGGCCTGCCGCGCTATCTCAATCTGCTGGAAGCGGCTGCCGAGAAGGTCGCCGACTAACCGTTTAGCCGCCGCCAGCAGCTTCGGCCGCCAGCTTGCGCGCGCGCTGCCGCTCGACCCACTTCACCGACAGGATCGAGAGCTCGTAAAGGGCGTACATAGGCAATGAGAGGCCGATCTGGCTGATCGGGTCGGGCGGGGTCAGCAGCGCCGCTATGGCGAGGATGATGACAATGGCGTAACGGCGCCCCTTGGCGAGATGGCCCGTGTTGACCAGTTCGATGCGTGCCAGGAGAGTTAGCACCACCGGCAGCTGGAAGCAGATGCCGAACGCGAAAATCAGGGTCATGATGAAGCCCAGATATTCGCTGACGCGGGTCTGAAGCTCGATCTTTACCTGCCCGTCGCCGAGTTGCTGCATGCCGAGGAAGAAATGCAGCGCCATCGGTCCGACGACGAAATAAACCATCGCCGCGCCGAGGACGAAGAAGATGGGGGTGGCGATCAGATAGGGGACGAACGCCGCGCGCTCCTTCTTGTAGAGGCCGGGCGCGACGAAGGAGTAAATCTGCGTAGCGACGAACGGAAAGCCGAGGAACAGCGCGCCGAACAGCGCGACGTTCATATTGGTGAAGAACTGTTCCTGCGGCGCCGTGGTGATGAGCCCGACATTCTCGACGCCGCCGGCGGCCCACACGAAGGGCTGCAGCAACACGTTGTAGATGGGCTGGGCGAAGGCGAAGCACCCCACGAAGATCACCGCGATCGCAATCAGCGAATAGATCAGACGTTTGCGCAGCTCGATCAGGTGATCGAGGAGCGGCGCCTCGGAGCCCTTGAGCTCGTCGTCGTCGCCTTCGGGAGCCGGAACCTGCTTGGTATCGGCCATCTCAGGCTTCCGGCTTGGGCTTGGGGGCACGCGGCTTGCGCGGCTTGGGGGCCGGCTTCGCCGCGATCTCGACGACCTGCCCGGGCTCGGCCGGGGCAGCCACCTTGGCCTTGCGCGGCGCGCGCGGCTTCTTGGCAGGCGCGACCGCCTCGACGGGCGCGGGGCTGTCGACCGGCTTCGGCGGTCCGGCGGGCGCGGGGGTGTCTGCGGACGGAGGGGCGGATTGGGTCGCGGCCTGCTCGGCGCGGTATTTTTCCTGAGCTTCTTTGGTGAAGGGCGTGTATGGTTGTTGGGCCGGTCCCGAGGAAGGGGGCGTCATGCCGACCTTCTCGTGAATCTCATCGACGACGCTCTCGGCCGACGGGTCCTTGGGCTTGATGACCCCTGAAGGTTCGACGCCACCGCTCGCGGTCGGCTTGTTGAATTCCTTGCGGATGTCACTCGCGGTCTGCTTGAGCGGCTCGGTGATCGACTTGCGCAGGTCGGTGATCTGGTCGAGGCCGCTGGCCTTGTTGATCTCGCGCTGGAACTCGCTGCCCATGCGACGGATGGCGGCCACCGCCTTGCCCATTCGGTTCATCACGACAGGCAGGTCCTTCGGGCCGATGACGATCAGCGCCACGACGCCGATCACCAGCATCTCCGTCCAGCCGAGTCCGAACATGAAGAGTCCTTAGTAGAGCGGCACCGCCGCTCAGGCGTCCTTGGCCTTTTCCGTCTCGCGCGGCGTCGGGGCCTCGGTCGATGCAGTGACCTGTGGCGAGGGCTTGGAATCCTCGTCCTTCATGCCCTTCTGGAAGGCCTTGATGCCCTGGGCCATCTCACCCATCATTCCGGAAATCTTGCCCCGGCCGAACAGCAGGATCACGACGACGGCAACAATGATGATGCCCCAAAGTCCGGGACCGTGCATGACCTAACTCCTCTACGGCAGGCACAAAAAGCTGGCCTCACAGATAGTTTCAATCGGCCTTGAACACAAGGACGCGGTTGGGGTTGAGCATCAGGAATACGTCATTTCCGGGCACGAAATGCGGATCGGAGCGCTGCCGCAGTTCGAGCGGCCGGTCGAGCCCATCGACCCGGACTTCGCACAGATCGATGCCGATGGCGTCACGCTTGGAAACGATGCGGCCCGGTACGCCCTCGCCTGATTTGACCATTTCCAGCACGCCGACCGGCCGGACGGCGACGATGACCCGACTTCCTTCCGGATGGCCAGGTGCGGGCACCCTGCCGAGCGGCGTGTCGACTGCGCCGCCATGGACGGTCGCGGCAATTTCGCCCAGGGGCGAGAAGAAGCGCGCCGCGCTGAGATCAACCGGCGTGCGGTAGATTTCCGCGGCGGTGTCGATCTGCGCGATGCGCCCGTGGCGGAGCAGCGCGACGCGATCGCCAAGCAGCATTGCTTCCTCAGGGTCGTGCGTTACGATGATGGTCGTCGCATGGGTTTCGCGCAGCACGGCCAGCGTTTCGTTGCGCACGCTCTCGCGCATCCGGGCATCAAGGCTCGAGAACGGCTCGTCGAGCATCAAAATGCCCGGGCGCGGGGCGATGGAACGGGCGAGCGCCAGCCGCTGCTGCTGGCCGCCCGAAAGCATGTGCGGATAGTCGGACTCGCGATCGCCGAGGCCGACGCGTCGCAGGGCCTGGCGAGCCTGCGCCAGGGCTGCCTTGCGGCCCAGTTGGCGCAGGCCGAACATCACGTTCCCCAGCAGTGTCAGATGCGGGAACAGCGCGAAATCCTGAAACATCAGCCCCACGCCGCGCCGGTCGGGCGCGACGTGAACGCCTGGTCCCGAAACGATCCTGTCATTGATGCGGATGGCACCCGAATGGATTGGCTGGATACCGGCCGCGGCGCGCAGGATCGTCGATTTGCCCGATCCGGATTCCCCGAGAAGGCAGACAATCTCACCCGGCGTCAGCACCAGCGAGAACCGGTCGAGTACCGTGCGGCCGCCAAGGCGGACATCGACATCGGTGAAGCTGAGGGCGGCGGCGAAGGAAACTCCGGCGGTCCCCCGCGGCCCCCAGCCCGCGGTGTCGGCGAGATCGGCCGCCCGGCCGTCATCGCTCATTGCTCTTCGTCCTGACCCTCTGTGTCGTCGGGGTCGAGTGGATCCTCATCCTCGCGCAACGGCCCGTCGAAGGGCAGCGGAATCTGCATGTTGGGCGGCAGGCGGTTGCTGAGCAGGCCCGCGCCCTTGAGCTCTTCGAGCCCCGGAAGGTCGGCCAGGGATTCGAGCCCGAAATGGTCGAGGAAGGCCTCGGTCGTGCCGTAGGTGACGGGCCGGCCGGGAGTACGGCGGCGGCCGCGCATGCGGATCCACCCCGCTTCCATCAGCAGGTCGAGCGTGCCCTTGCCGGTGGCGACGCCGCGCACCTCCTCGACTTCGGCACGCGTCGTGGGCTGGTGATAGGCGATGATCGAGAGCGTTTCGAGCGCAGCGCGGCTGAGCGGCCGGTTGTCGGTGGTCTCGCGCAGCAGCAGGAAGCCCAGGTCCGGCGCGGTACGGAACGCCCATTTGTCGCCGCGACGCACCAGATTGACGCCGCGCGCCGCGTACTGCTCCTGGAGCGCCACGAGCAACGGCTCCGCCTCGATCCCCTCCCCCAGATGCGGTGCGAGCTCGGAAGCGGCGAGGGG
>CAZASR010000054.1:0-17002 GCA_964487765.1 uncultured Devosia sp.
TCATCACCCGCTGGCGCTGCCCGCCCGACAGTTCATGCGGATAGCGCGCCGCATGGCCTGGTTCGAGCCCCACCTCCGCAAACAGCCTCTCGACTTCGCCCCGCACATCGCCCTGCGCCTGTCCGGCGAGCTGCATGGCTTCGGCGACCTGCGCACCGGCCTTCTCGAGCGGATTGAGCGAAGTCATCGGCTCCTGGAACACCATGGCGATGCGCTTGCCCCGCAGCCGGGCGCGCGCCTCTTCGTCTGCCGGCAGCGGCGCCCCATCGAAGATCAGCGTCCCGCTGAGCGCCGCATCCTCAGGCAGCAGCCCCATGATCGCGAGAGCCGTCATTGTCTTGCCTGAACCGCTCTCGCCGATCACGCCGAAGCGCTGGCCTTTGCCGATCTCGAACGTGACGGCGTCAAGCACCGCCGTCTCGTCGAAGCGCACCGTCAACGCGTCGGCCTTAAGCAACGCCACGGGCGCCTCCAAGGCGGCGGAGCTTGGGGTCGAGCTGGTCGCGCAGCCCGTCGCCCGCAAGATTGAGCGCAACGACGATGAGGATGATCGTGATGCCCGGGATCAGGGCCAGCGACGGCTTCAGCAAGGCATAAGTCTGCGCATCCTTGAGCATCAGGCCCAGGCTCGTGGCGGGCGCCTGCGTGCCGAGCCCGACATAGCTCAGGCTCGCTTCCGCGAGGATGCCGAGCGCGAGCTGGATCGTCGCCTGCACGATGATCAGGCTGGCGATGTTGGGCAGGATGTGCCGTCGCGCGATTTCGATCGGCCCCATGCCGGCCAGCCGCGCCGCCCCGACATAGTCGAGCGTCTTGAGGCTGAGCGCCCCCCCGCGCGCCACCCGTGCGAACACCGGGATGTTGAAGATCCCCACGGCAATCATGGCGTTGATGGCGCCCGGCCCGAAGATCGCGGTGATCAAAATGGCGATGATAAGGGCCGGAAACGCGAACAGGAAATCGTTGACGCGCAGGATGAGCCACTCGGCCGGCCCGCCCCAGGCAGCGGCGGCAAGCCCGAGCGGCACCCCGATCAGGGCGCCGATCAGAACCGCGATGGCGGCCACGACGAAGCTCGTCAGGGTACCCTTCATGATCATCGAAAGCATGTCGCGGCCCAGATGATCCGTACCGAGCCAATGCGCCACATTCGGGTCCTGCATCGCGGCGCCGACGTCGATCACCTCGATGGGGTAGGGAACCCATGCGATCGACACGAAGCCGATGAGCAGGAACAGCAGCGAGGCGATGGCGCCGATCCTGAGACTTGGATGGCGCAGCCAGGCGCGCTTCTGCGGCACTGACAGGTCGGTCACTCCGCCCTCCGCGAGCGTAGGCGGGGATCAACCCAGGCATAGGCGAGGTCCGTCAGGAACATCGTTCCAATAACCGTGAGCACCAGGATGATCACGCTCGAGCGCACAAGGATCAGGTCGCGGGCGCTGATCGCATCGAAGATCAGCCGGCCGAGGCCGGGCAGGTAGAACACGTTCTCGACGATCACCGTGCCCGCAACGAGATAGGCGAACTGCAGCCCCAGGATGGTCAGTACCGGCAGCATGGCGTTGCGCACACCATGCTTCCACACCGCCTCGCTCATGGTGAGCCCCTTGGCCCGTGCCGTACGGATGTAGTCGGACCCCTGCACGTCCACCAGGGCCGTGCGCATGACGCGCGCAAGAATGGCGGCCTGCGGCAGGGCAAGCGCGATCGAGGGCAGGATCAGCGAGGCGAACGCCGCGACCGGATTCTCCCCCCATGGCACGAAGCCGCCGGGCGGCAGCCAGCGCAGCGTCACCGCGAACAGCAGCACCAGCAGCATGCCGAACCAGAAATTGGGGATGGCGACGCCGAGCTGCGCCAGCACCATCAGCCCCGTATCGGCGAACGAGCCGCGCCGCCGTGCCGCGAGAATGCCGATGGGTAGGCCGATCCCCGCCGACAGCACCATCGCCATCAGCGTCAGCGGAATGGTGACCCCGAGTCGCCCGCCGATCAGCTCGGCCACGGGCTGGCTCTGCGTGTAGGAAAGTCCGAAGTCACCCATGAACATGCCGCCGATCCACGCAAAGAAGCGCTGTAGCGGCGGCGCATCGAGCCCGAGCTGCTCCCGCAGGGCCAGCACCGCATCAGGCGTCGCGTTGATGCCCAGAATGAAGCGCGCCGGATCGCCGGGTAGCAGGTCGAGCGTCGCGAAGGTGATGGCCGCCGCAACGAGAAGCGTCGCGGCGAGCCCGAGGAACTTGATGAGCGCGTACCTGATCATGCTTGCTCGGGGGATCGACGAAGCGCCCGGGCCCAGCGCACGCCCACGTCATCTGCCCCTCGGACATCTTGTCCTCGACCGAAGGAGGGCGGCTCGTCCCGGCGCCTCCGCTCCATGTGCTTCGCCCCTGATCGGGGAAGAGCCCGTCCCCGCGCAAGCGGGGTTGGCGGAGCCGGATGAGGGCGTTTTCCGCCCGCGCCGGTCCCCGCAGCGTCACTCCACCCAGTGAATCCCGGAGAGCACGACGCCTTCGACCGGCGCGTTCTGCCACATGCCTTCGAGCTTGGCGTTCCAAACCCCGGTCTGGGGAAGCTCGAAGAGGAAACCATTGACTGCCTGCTCCGCCAGCCGCTTCTGCGCCGCGATCAGAAGCTCCTTGCGGGCCGCCTCGTCGGTGGTCTCGTTGAGCTGTTTCATGATCGCCTGGAAGTCGGGATCGTTGTAGCCGAAATAATAATTGGGATCGGCATAGATGCCAATGTCGAACGGCTCGACATGGCTGACGATCGTCAGGTCGTAATCCTTGTTGGTGAAGACGTCGGTCAGCCACTGGTTCCAATCGAGGTTCACCTGCGTCAGCTTGATGCCCACCTTGGCGAGTTGGCTGGCGATGATCTGCCCGCCGATCGTGGCATAGGGCACTGGCGGCAGCTTGAGCGTCGCGCTGAAGCCATCGGGGTAGCCGGCATCGGCGAGCAATTTCCGCGCGGCATCGAGATCGTAGGGGTAGGTGCCGGTGAGATCGACATAGTTGGGGTTGTGCGGCGGGAAGTGGCTGCCGATCGGCGTGCCGTAGCCGGACGAGGCGCCTGCGATGATCTCCTGGCGGTCGAGCGAGTGCGCGATCGCCTGCCGTACCTCCAGCTTGGAGAACGGCTCGCGTGCATTGTTCTGCACCAGCAGCGTCTCGCCTTCGGTCGATCCCTCCAGCACCTTGAAGCGGGGATCGGCCTTGAACACGCTGAGCGTCGAGGCGTCGGTGTTGTTGATGCCGTCGATGCTGCCGGCCAGCAGCGCGTTCACGCGTGCCGCGGCGTCGTTGATGAAAACGTAGGTCACCTTGGTCAGCGCGGGCTTGTCGCCCCAATAGTCCGCATACTGCTCGAGCGTCAGATCGGCACCCTTGTGCCAGTCAACGAACTTGAACGGGCCGGTACCGATCGGTCTTGTCGCGTTGCTGTCGGCGCTCTCGGGCGCGACGATCACCGCGTCGCCACGGCCGATATTGAACAGGAACAGCCCGTCAGGCGCCTTGAGCGTGATTTCGACGGTCTGGGGATCAACCGCCGTAACCGACTCGATGCCCGCGTAGAGCGCTTTCTGGGCATTGACACTGTCGGCGGCGGTGATGCGGTCATAGGTGAACACGACGTCGTCCGCGTCGAACGTCGTCCCGTCGTGGAACGTCGCTCGTTCCACGAGGTGGAAGGTGTAGCTGAGCCCGTCGCCGGACACATCCCAGCTCGTTGCCAGCGCCGGCTGCACGGCACCGGTCGAGTCGATCCGGGTCAGTCCCTCGAACACGTTCTGATAGACTACCTCATCGATCGCCGCGGCGGCGCCGGCGGTCGGGTCGAGCGCCGGGGGCTCGAGTACCAGCCCGATCCTCAGATCGGTGCGGGGAGCCGCGACGGCAACGCCGGCAAGGCTCAGGACAAGGGCGAAGGCGGCGGCGGCAGTCCTCAAGGCCATGTGTGGCACTCCCTGTTGGCTGGCGCCCTTATATGACAACGAGCCGAAAAGGGGAGGGCCTCCCGGGTCATACTTTCCTACGCGCCCCCAGTTGCGTAGCAAGAATGACCGGGATGATCCCGGCCAGCACGATCGCCAGTGCGGGCAGCGCCGCTTCCGCGAAAAGCCCTGCATTTGCCTTGGCATAGACCAGGGTAGCAAGCGTCTCGACGCCGAGAGGGCGCAGCAGCAGTGTCGCCGGGAGTTCCTTGATGATCTCGACGAATACCAGCGTTGCAGCAGCCGCAAGGGCGGGCGCAAGCGTCGGCAGGTCGATGCGGAAGAACAGCTCCAGCCCACGCGAGCCGAGCACCTTGCCGGCGTCCAGCATCGATCGGCCCCGCTTGTCCATCGCTTCGTGCAGGCTGGAATGCGTCACCGCGAGGTAGCGGATGGCATAGACATAGAGCAAAGCCAGGATCGTTCCGCTGAGCACCAGGCCGGGCGTCCACCCCATCGCCCAGCGCGTCACCGAGTTGATGCCGCGATCGGCCAGCCCGAGCGGCTGCAGCAGGCCAAGTGCGAGCACCGTACCCGGCATGGCGTATCCAAGCGTTGCCAGCCGGATGGCACTGCGCGAAAGCCGCGGCGCGCTCTTGTCGCTGCGTTTGGCCGCATAAATACCGATGGCCACCGTGAGCACGGCACCATTGAGTGCGAGCAGCACGGTCGCGATCAGCGCGGGCGCCGCGGCGGCCATCGACGCGCCGTCGAGACGCCGAAGCGCCATGACCAGCAGTTGCCCGAATGGGACTCCAAACGCCGAAACCAGGAGCAGCGCGCAGAAGCTGAAGGCCAGCAGCGCCTGCCCGCCGGTCAGCACGTCGCGTGGGGGTGGCGTGCGGCTGTCGCGATGGCCGAGCGTGTGCCGGTCGCGCCGGGCATGTTGCTCGGCCAGGATCAGCACGCAGATGATGAGCACGATCATGACCGCGAGCTGCGCCGCGCCGCCGAAATTACCGCGGTTGATCCAGGTAGAATAGATCACGGCCGTCAGGCTGTTGACGCCGAAATACTGCACCGCGCCAAGATCGTTCACCACCTCCATCATGGCGAGCGTGATGCCCACCGTCAGCGCCGGGCGGCTGAGCGGCAGCACGATCGCAAAGAATGTGCGCCAGCCATTGGCCCCCAGCGCCCGCGCCGCCGAGGCGACCGAACCCGACTGCATTAGGAAGAAGGCGCGGCAACTGAGATAGACATAGGGATAGAGCACCAGGCTCATCACGACTGCCGCGCCGCCGTTCGAGCGGATGTCGGGGAACCAGTAGTCCTTGATCGTCCGCGCCCCGGTGAGCGCGCGGATCAGTTGCTGCGCCGGGCCCGTGAAGTCGAGGAATTCGGTGAAGCAATAGGCCGCGAGATAGGTGGGCACGGCCAGGGGCAGGATCAGCGCCCAGTCGAACAGGCGTCGCAGCGGAAAATCGTAGTGCGCCACCAGCCAGGCGGCGATCAGTCCGACCAGGCCCGCGATCGCCCCGACGCACACCATCAGGACCGCGGTCTCGCGCAACGCGATCGGCAGCATCACGGCGGTAACCCCGCCATCGGCGCCCAGCGACAGCGCCGCTGCCCCGATCAGCCAGAGCAGCGGCAGTCCCATGATGACAACGAGCAACAAGGTTCCGGGCCGCGGCCGACGCCATTGCCACGCGAGCTCAGGCGGGGCGGCCGGAACTGGCGTCACGCTTGTGGTCCGTCGTCAAATCGGGTTTCGTCCACCAGTTGCGAGGCTTCCTTTCGGTGCGCCGCAACGTCGGTCAGCGGCGTCTGGTCAGCCTTGAGCGCACCCCAGCTCGCCACCTGCTCGGACGGTGCGATGCCCGGAACGACAGGGAACTCGTAGTTGCTGTTGGCGTAAAGCTGCTGCGCTTCGTCCGACAGCAGGAATTCGACCAGCTTTTCCGCATTGTCCCGGTTGGGCGCGTATTTGGCGATCACGACGCCCGAGACATTGACCTGCGTCCCATCGCCCTCGGCATCGGGATAGATGATGTGCGCGGACGCCGCCCACTCCTTCTGCTCAGGCTCTGTCTCATTGTTGAGCATCAGCCCCATATAGTAGGTGTTACCGATCGCGAGGTCGCACGAGCCCTCGAAAATCTGCTTGACTTGGTCGCGGTCGGAGCCGGTGGGCTTGCCGTTGAGGTTGTCGCGAACATTGGCGAGCCAGTCGCGCGTCTTGTCCGTTCCCCAATGCACCAGCCGGGTGGCGATGAGCCCGATATTGTAGACGTGTTGGCCCGAGCGCGTGCACAGGCGCCCCTTCCACTCGGGCTTGGCGATATCTTCGTAGGTGAGCGCCGTTTCCGGCACGCGCTCATTGCTGGCGTAAAACACGCGCGCGCGTAGCGACAGGGCCACCCATTGCGCATCGGGATCGCGATAGGCGGCGGGCACGCGATCCAGCGCTGCGCTTTCGATCGCCTGCGTCACGCCCAGGTCCTTGGCGTTCGCGAGATTGCCGATATCGACGGTGAGGATGACGTCCGCCGGCGAAAATTCCGCTTCCGCCTGGACGCGCTCGATCAGTCCGTCGCCGGCGAATAGAACGTTGGTCCTGATCCCGGTCTCGGCAGTGAACTGGTCGAGCAGAGGCTGGATCAGGCCTGGCTGGCGATAGCTGTAGACATTGACTTCACCGCTTTGTGCGAAGGCCGGACTGGCCAGGGCAACAAGGAGGGAAGCGCCGAAAAAGCGGGAGATCTGCATGGGGCAAAGGTCCTTTCTCGACGCCCTTCTGCAAATTCTGAGGCTTTCTGTCAACAAAGGTCAACGATCGAGAAACGCTTTAAAATCAGTCTCTTAGAACGGTTCCAAAGTGCGCTGGAAATGCTCTGTAGAAACAGCAGCCTAGTCGCGGACGATCGCGTCCGGCGGAATGGTCAGCGAGAACAGCGTTCCCGTCGTCACGGTCGGATCGACCGATAGCGAGCAGGCATTCACCGCCAGCAGCGAGCGGGTGAGGGCGAGCCCGACACTCGAGCGGACGGGACCGAGCTGCCCGCCATCCTTGTCGACGCCGTCGCGGAACACGACGAAGCGCTCGCCCATATCGGTGCCGCTTTGCGCGCCGTCTCGGACATGGATGGTAATACCGCCGTCTTCTTCCGGCTGCGCCGACAGGATCACCGAGCCGCCGATCGGGGTCTGGTCGATGGCGCTGGCGAGCAAATTCAGCAGCGCCTGGCCAAGCGAGGAGCGGTCGGCTCGGATGCGCGGCAATTGTTCGGAAATGGCGCTGCGCACGAGCACCCGCGCCGCTGCGGCCTGCGCGCGCACACGCGTCATGCAGCTGTCGAGAAGGGCGCCGAGATCGACATCGGATGGATGTGGCGCATAGCGCCCATCTCGCAATCGCGTGAAGTCATCGAGCTCGTCGGCCAACACAGCGATTTCCAGTCCCGCCGTGCGGATGTCGCGCGCATATTCAGCCGTCCGCTCGCTGCTGACAGCTCCTTCGACAGCCGAGGAGCGCAGGAGATCGGCGAAGCCGATGATTGTGTTGAGCGGCCGCCGGATGCCGCGGCTGAGCCGCGCTAGCATGCCGGGCTCGAGTTCGTCATCCGCGCCGGGTGCCCGGGTAGCGGGGGCGCGGCGCGGCTTGATGAAGCCGAAATATCCGGTGACGACACCCGCCTGGCCCTCGGCGAACAGGGCGATGTCCGCTTCGCCGTTCTCGCTCACCGCGGTGAGGTGCGGGCGGGCCGTTTCGGCAAAGCGCGCGGGCTTCTCGAGAAACGCGCGCAGCGGCTCCATGTCGGACCTGCCGATCAGCACCACTAACGGCTTGCCCACCAGCTCCGCCTCGGTGAGCCCGAGCAGCGCTCGGCCGGGTGCCGAAACGAAGCTCACCGTCCCTGAGCGGTCGGCCGAGATATAGCCTTCGCCGCGCGTCTCCGCAGCCATTTCGGCAAAGGCACGCACTGCCCCCTCATGGCCGCGTGCAGCTTCCGTGCCGCTTGCCGACAGCATCAGCGCGGCGCGTCCCTGCCAGCTCACCGATTGCAGCCGCGCGGTGACGCCGAGCGGCGTCCCGTCGCGGCGGATGAGGCGATTCACCGGTCCCGCGCTGGCGGCGTCCTCGGCCGGAAAGATCGACGCAATTCCCGCCTCGCGCAGGCTCTCGACGCTGTCGTGGCCAAGCAGATCCGTTAGCGCGCGGTTGGCGAACAGCACTTGCTGATCGCGGAACACGAGGATCGCCAGCGGCAGTCGGTTGAGCACCAGCGTCTCGGCATTGAGGTTGATGATCCCGGCCGCGGGCGCCGCCGGCACCGACGCCAATACCGGTGGCTCGGATTTGGCCTCGCTGGCCACGCGATCGCTGAGAATTCGCCCCAATTCCTCGAAATTGTAGCGCGTGACGCGGTCCGGATCGTCGGCCACGTCGCTGTGGTCGACCGGCACATCGGCCGGCCGGGGGTCGGGCTCGCTCGGCGGGCTAGCGGCGCTGGCGGTGGTCTGCGGATCGGGCGGGGGCACCGGCGCTTCGGTTTCGGGCTCGGGCGCGGCGCCTGTCGCTTCATCCGCCGGTGGCTTCGGCTTAAGTGCCCGGAACCCGCGGCCCGTGATCAGCCAGTGATTTGGCGACACGCTGGCCGGCGCCGCTTCCTCGGCCTCGGGGTCGTCGGAATATTCGATCACCGCGGCGATCATGTCGGGCCCGGCCGCTGAACCTTCCGCATCCTCCGGTGGACCCGCCGGAGTATCCGAGTGCTCCGTCGGCGTATCCTCGGGGGTCTCATCTGCGTCGGTCAGCGGCGAATAAAGCTCCGCGTGCTCGGCCAGCCGGTCGAACAGCGACGACAAGGCGCCGGGCTCCGCCGCGGTTTCCGGCTCCTCGGCTTGCGTCGCCGCCGGTTCGGGCCTGTCGGCGAGGTCACGATTCTCCTTGAAATCGTCGACCGACACCCCCTCTTCGTCGCGGGCGTCGTCGATGGTCTGCGGTGAATCCGCGGCCAGCGTAAACACCAGCATATCCTCGCCCGGGCTTGCCTTTACGGCGATGGCGTCCTCAGGCGTCGCGCCACCTTCCACCAGTCGATAGGATACGCCCGGCGGAAATAGCGCTTCGCTCATGGAATCGGCCTGCATTTCACCGACTTTCGCGCGGATTTCAGCGGGAATTGGATCGACGCCGACCAACAGCAGAGCGGTCTCGCCCGTCGGCATCGCGAGGGGCGTGCACGAACAGGTCGTTGCCAGCGGCCTCTCGCCGGCCAGAAACTGCACGCGGCTGAGGCTGGAGCGGCCGAGTGAGCCGAGGCGGATCAGCCGCGCGACCTGGCCCTTGATCGGCACCGCCTCCGCTGACAGCTTGAGCCGGTCCTTTTTGAGCCTCGCGTTGAACAGACGCGCGGCATTGTTGCGCCAAATCAGGGTGCTGCCGTCTGCGGACCATAGCCAGGCGGGCCGCTCATCGGCCCAATGCATGAGGACGCGGCGCGTCGTCGACGATGTGATCCACTCTGCGTCCACGCGCACCAGATCCCCACGAGGATGTGCCGTATCGGCACACTCCGCACCCAGGACTTAATCTTGTCCTAATTATAGCTCGGCCCCGGAACGGTCCAGATTTGCCGGCGTTGGCTGCCCAACCAAACGAATTTGTGGTTAAATCCAGCGCTTACGGGCCATGCAGGTCTGGCCCTTGTCAGCCCCGCCTGCGGGACTTATACGTCCCGCACCGAAGGGCCGCCTTAGCTCAGCTGGTTAGAGCACTAGATTGTGGATCTAGGGGTCCCCCGTTCGAACCGGGGAGGCGGTACCATTCGAACCCCCGGCCCAGCCGGCATTTCCCGCATATTGCCGCGACCGTGTCCGGGCCTCAGTCCTGGCCGGTGGCCGACACGGCCTTCCGGTTCGCCCGAAGCTGGACCAATACCCGGTCGGCCATGTGGACGCACCGCTCGCCGTCGAAGGGAAAAAGGCCCGCGAAAGCGCCTTGGATCGTCTCGGTGATGGTGGCCCTCAGGAGCTTTCGCGCCCGGTGCAGCCGGGTCCGCACCGTCTCCGGCTTGATTTTGAGGTAAGTGGCGGTTTCCTCGACGCTCATCCCCTCGACATCGCGCAGCACAAAGACTGCGCGGAAAGCCTCGGGCAGGGCATCCACTGCCTCCTCGATGAATTGCCGGATCTCCTGGCGTGACATTTCGATCTCCGGATTCAGGGGCGACTGAATGGACGGGAATTGGATGATCTGGGCGCTGTTCGCGCTCTCGCTGTCGATATGTTCGAGCCCGATCGTCGGACGTCGGCGACGCAATCGCTCGGTTGCCTCGTTGATGGTGATGCGCGTCAGCCAGGTGGTCAGCTCGGCCTCGCCGCGAAAGCTCGACAGATGCGTGAAGGCCTTCACGTAGCTTGCCTGCACGACGTCCTCGGCATCGGCGTCGTTGCGAACGATCGCGCGCGCGACACGGAACAGTCGTTGATTGTGGCGGCGGACCAGGGTGCGCACCGCTGCCTCGTCGTCGGCCCGCGCCATTTCGACGAGAACGGCGTCGGTGAGCGTGCCGGGGTCGGGGAGCGCCACGCGTGTCGTAAGGGTATTCGTCATCTCGGTCATTCCACGTTCCACCTTAGCGCAAACAAGGGGCCAAGCGCAGGACGCCGGAGATCAAATTCCCCGGCGCCTCTGATGTTATGGCAAGACCGTCAAGGTTCCGGTCATTCCGGGGTGGAATTTGCAGAAGAACTCGAAGGTTCCTTCCGCCTCCACCACCATCCGGACAGATGTCTTCGCCGGCAGGTCGACATCGAAGCTCTCGTCCCGCGCCGTCGCCGAATGGCGGAAGATGTCGTCGTTCTGCCAGACGATCGTGTCGCCTGCATGGAGTTCTTCCGGTAACGGGCCGAACTTCATCTTGTCGATCACGATCGTATAATCGGTGGCCAATGCCGCCGGCACCACCGCGAAGGCGGTGCCGAGGGACAAAAGGCTGACCAGCGCGAGAGTCGTCAGCGTACGCATGGCAAGGCCTACTGGAAGTCTGCCGCGACCATTTCGGCATGGTGCTGGTGCTCGGTGAAGAGCGTTAGGCCGGTCTCCAGCAGGGCCTTGAGGTCCGCGTTCTGCGCCGACGGGATCAGCAATGTGCTCAGCGCTTCGTTGACCGTGGCGTGGAAGGCCACTTCGTTGTCGATATAAGCCTTGTCGAAGGCAGCGCCTTCGAGCTGCTCGAGCTCGGCCAGCTTGTCAGCGGCCGCCTGGCTCAGCGCCTGGCTGGTCGGGTTGTCCTCGGGCGTCACACCCAGCTTCTCGACGAGGGCCAGCGCCTGATCGTTCACGGCCTTGTGGTCGGCGGCCATCTGGTTGGCAAAATCGATGATCTCCTGGTTCGTGCTCTTGTTGATCGCCTGCTCGGCTGCGGCGATGTCGATTTGCCCGGCGGTGTAGGCGATATGGGCGATCTGCGGATCGGTGGGGGCGTCTGCGGCAACGCTCGCGGCCGTCATGCCGAGCGCGACGAGCGTTGCGAGAATAGCGGTTCTGATCATGGTGATTCTTCCTGAAAGTTGTGCCGACGCGATGCCTTCAGCACCCGTGGGCTCATCCATTGGATGGCCCTTCACTGGAAATGTTCCCGCGGACGCAGCAACCCCGGGGGATCCCCGCCCCCGAATTCCTTCTCTCCGAATACTTTCGCTCTTAGCAAATAGGCAAGCATCCTCGTACTATAGTTGCCCGCTCCAAAGTGGCTGGTGTGTCGCATGACTTCCGAGGTCGAACGTTTTATTCGCATCCAGTCCCTTTTCCGTGTCTCCGGTCGCTCCCAGCCCGAGTGGCGCGTTCTCGCCAATGGCGACAGGGTGCGCGTGTGGGAGGTCGGAAATGTCGAGGCGCTCCCCGAGGAGGCCGCTCAGCACGCCAACCCGCGGCGCTTCATCTTCCATATCGGCTATCTGGACGGCGTCGCCCGGGGCTGCCGCGTCACCTATATGGGCACGAATTTTTCGGTGCTGGAGGTATCGCAGTCCACGCGGCTGCGCGGGTTGGAGCTGCGCTGCGCGCCGCAGCCGCTCCAGGGCTAATATCGCTTCAGCAGATGCCGGCGGGCCAGCAGCCACGCCCAGGCGCCCCACGCAACGATCCAGACGGCAATCAGCAGCGCCATGCCGGTATAGCCGAGCATCACGTTGGGTACGCCCCCGATGCCCTCATTGCTCATGTCGGCGGTGAACGCTCCCCAGGCGGCAAACGCAATGAGCACGATCACATTGAGCGCGATGAAGCCGGTGCGGCGCGGATGTCGCCACAGATGCGCGAGCGTCTCATTCATGCGGCTTGCTCCCGCGCCTGCCCTTCGGGGGGCGCGTCCACGCCGTAGGTCCAGGCGATCTCAAGTCGCCCCTGTTTCTCGACCATCACGTCGGCAGCGTGCTGCATCGAGCCCATCAGGTCAGCCATCACAATCGCGGAACGAAGAGCTGCGGCGTGGTCGACATGGCGCCCGAGCGGCGCGCCATCGAGAGTCACAAGCCAGTCATGGCCGCATTTGAAGACGAAGTACCGGGCAAGGCTCATGTTGCCCCCCTTGCTGCATTCGCCCGAACAACGCCGAACGCAGCGGGGGGTTGCCTGCCACTAACGGGAGATACGCAGGTCCGAGAGGCTGTCGGCGATGGCTTCGAAGGCGGCCTCGAGCGCATCGCCGTCATCGGCCTGGAAGAAATATTCGGGGCCGGACGCACAATCCTCAAGGAAGTCGAGTGTGTCGGGGTCGTCTTCGAGGTCGAACCCGACCACATAGAGCTTGGTGTTGTTGGATGGCGTCTTGATCGAGTCGCACAGCGTCTCGGCCTGGGAGCGTGACGATCCGTGAGGCGAGGCGCAGTTGATGTGCGAAGAGTCGCCGCCCGATCCGCTGAGCGCATCGCTGGCAACGACGCCGCTGCAATAGGGCGTGTTGAAAACGCCGTCGGTCATGAACACCACAGCTTTGATGAGATTGGCGCCGCCATATGGCCTTGGGGCGCTGCTCGGCCACAGATAGCCGAAGTTCGGCGAGATCATGTACCAGCCCCAGGCGAGGCCGATATGGCCGGACGTGGAGCCGGCAGCGACCAGCGAGTTCGCCAACGCGTGGAGCGTCTGCTTGTTGGCGGTCAGCGGCTGGATCGTGTTGGTGATGCACGACCCGTTTGAGCTGTAGTGGAAGCCCAGCTTGGTCGTCGACGGTGCCGTGTCGGTATAGGTGTTGGTCGAACGATCGGTGACACAGCTGGAAACCGGGAAGTCTGCAATGCCGCCGGCCGCCGTCGTGAACACGCGGTAACTACAGCCGTAATTGCCGCACCAGATCTTTGCGCCACTCGCATAGCTGCCCTCTGAGGGTCCGAACGACCCCGCCAGCGAGAATGTATTGGTCGTCCTGTTTGCGACGAAATAGCCCGTGCTGCTGAGCCACGAGGCGCTCTGGATATGGACGCCGTCGCCATCGGAAAAGCCATGGTTGTTGGCAGTGACAACCATCTCGCACTTGGCGACCTGGCACTTGGTCGCGCTGCCGCTGCTTGAATAGCTGGTGCAGCTCGATGTGTTGAGGGGGATCGAATAGCTGCTGTTGTTGATCCTCGTGAGCACATAGTAGCCGCCGTTGATGCAGCTTTTCGGGTTCCACCCGCCGGTCGATAGTCCGTTGACACCGGAGATGTAGACCGTGTCGCCGGTCGAATAGCCATGGCTCGAGCTGCTGATCGTGGTAGTTTGGCCGCGCGTGATGCCGCTGATGCTCTTGGTGCTGCTCGCCACGGCCCATGACGCGGCAGTTATGTTCTTGGTCGTGGTGTTGGGCGTGCCGCGCACGTTTGCTGCATAGGTGCCCACATTGGCGCTCGACGACCACGGCACGATGGCCATCTTGGAATAGGTCGGCGTCTGGTCGTCCGCAACGATGAGATCGATGAGCGTGTTGGTTGCGGTGATCAGGTCACCGATCTTGTCCGATGCCTCGCAATTCCATTCCCACCACTGGCATGTCACCGCCGCCATCGAGCCGGTCACGTCAAGCGAGACTGAGACCTCGATGTCGCTCGAGGATTGCGTGACCTCGGACAGCATCGAAGAGCGGATGTCCCTGATGCCCACCAGCTGCACGAAATAGGTCGGCACAGAGATGTAGCCCGAAATGGTGAGCTTGCCGGCGTTGAGGTCGGGTGTTGCCGACTCGACGACTGCTGTGACGGTGGTGTCCGAAATGCGCTCGGTCAAGAGCTCCTGCGCCTGCACCTTGAGCTGGTCCGCGCTCATCGTGTCGATCTTGGCCTGCAGGGCCAGCGCGGCGGCGTCGAGGGCGATCTGGGCCCGGGTGCGAGCTTGCTGCACGCGCGTGAAATCCACCACGGCGCCCGCCGCGGCGATGAGCACGATCGCGATCAGCGCAAAGAAGACCGCGAACACGCCGCGCTCGTCCCTGCGGAAGTGTTGCAACAGGTCGGCAAAGCGCTGCATGTGCCGGATTCCGGGACCCCTTTGGCCCGCACAATGCCGGAAATTCCTAACTAAAGGACAATCACCTTCGCGCCAATTTTCACGCGCTCATAAAGGTCGATGATGTCGTCATTGACCAGCCGGATGCATCCCGAACTGACGTCGCCCCCGATCGTCCAGGGCTCGTTCGTGCCGTGGATGCGGTAGAGCGTCGAGCCGATATAGAGCGCGCGGGCGCCCAGGGGATTGTTGATGCCGCCGGGCATGTGATCAGGCAGGTCGGGCCGCCGCTTCTTCATTTCTGTCGGCGGTGTCCAGCCCGGCCATTCCGCCTTGCGGGTGATCTTGTGCGTGCCGCTCCACTCGAAGCCGTCGCGGGCCGTGCCGATGCCGTAGCGCAGCGCCTTGCCCTTGCCGAGCACGAGGTAGAGGAACTTCTTGCCCGTATCGACGATGATGGTGCCGGCCGGTTGCTCGCTCCTGAACGGCACGACCTGCCGCATGAACCTGGCATCGAGCCGGACCTTCCTTGGGTGGCTGGTGCGGAGCTGCAGGAAGTTCGCGGGCGTGCCGTTGGTGAGCGTAATGCCCGGCGGCGGGCCGAATAGGCTGCCGGCCGAAACCGCCGGCGTGAGCGAGGTGGCAAGCAGGCTGAGGCTCAGGAACGCAGCCTTCATCCAACGCGACATGACAACTGTCCTGGTGCAGGTTACTGATCGGTAGGCTTACCTAAGGGTAGGTCCGAACAGCGAATGGGCAGTGAAGCGGCATGGTTAAGTGTTTGCCGCGACTTATGGTTTCTTGGAGGTAAAGGATGCAGCGCTGCGCCTGGGCCGGCAGCGACCCGGACAATGTCCGCTACCACGACGAGGAGTGGGGACGTCCGGTCACGGACGACAACCGCCTCTATGAAAAGCTCTGCCTCGAGGGGTTCCAGTCGGGCCTGAGCTGGCTGACGATCCTCAAGAAGCGGCCGCGCTTCCGGCAGCAGTTCAAGAATTTCGATCCACTCGACGTGTCGAAGATGACCGAAGCGGATGTCGAGCGCCTGCTCGGGGACGCCGGCATCATCCGGCGCCGCGGCAAGATCGCCTCGACCATCAACAACGCGAAGCGCACGATTGAAATCCAGAAGGAGTGCGGCAGCCTCGCAGCCTATATCTGGAACTTCGAGCCCGAGCCGCTGCCGGCGCCCGCCATGGGAGAGTCGGTGCCGGCCCAGACGGCTGCGTCCCTCGCCCTGAGCAAGGATTTGCGCAAGCGCGGCTTCACCTTCGTGGGGCCGACGACGGTTTATGCCTTCATGCAGGCCATGGGTCTCGTCAACGACCACTACGCCCATTGCGACTGCCGGGCGGTCTGCGAAGCCGAGAGGAAAAAGCTGGAGCGGCCGAAACAGAGGTCGCCATCTTTCGATGACGACCTCCGCTGATCACTGGTGATCCCAGTATTTCCTGGCCGGATCGATCGGGTCGAGCCCGATGTCGCGGCGCAGGTAGCTGTCCGTGGGGGGTGAGCCCCGCGTCCTTTCAGGCCATTGCGAAAGAACGGCTGACAACAGCCGGCCGACGATGCTGCGGTCGCGGCGGCCGATGGTGGGGACGAGGCTTCCGAAGGACGTGTTCGACAGAGACATTTCATCGTGCCGGACGCGTTGGCTCCGGCTCCCTGGTGGTTGGTTGAAGTGGGTTTGCTGTTGCGGGGACCAGAGCGGGACGCCGGAGTCAGTACGACTCAGGACGGACTCGAACCGGTTGTGGCGTTAGCAGTGGCTGGGAAGCGGGGAGAAGGGTGGCCCGGAGACCGGGCGAGCCGTCAGGCTCGTTTCATTCCCCAAGGCGCGACGCAGCCACGCGCAAAAGCGGTCACGACGAGTGCGGTCATTAGGCTTTCCTTCCGTGGTTGGCGTTGCGATGGGCGGGCTGATAATCCTGCCTTCGGTGATCCGCAAGCAGAATCCGCGTCAGCCTGCCGCAGCTCCGACACTGTTGCCGCAGCGACACACCGTCGCGAGCGAACCATAAAAGGCCGCTCGCCTTGTCTCGTTTTCTCGATTCCGTTAGGAACGGCCGACGTTTGGGACCCTCTGACATGGCCGACCGGAATTCGCTGATCGAAGCGCGCTTGCCTCGTGGTTTTGAGGACCGCAGGCCCGCCGATATCGCCGCAGTCGACCGTATGATCGAGACCATAAAGCGGGTCTATGAGCGCTATGGCTTCGACCCTCTCGAGACGCCGCTGTTCGAGTATACCGAGGCGCTCGGCAAGTTCCTGCCCGATACCGACCGGCCCAATGCCGGCGTGTTTTCGCTGCAGGACGACGACGAGCAGTGGCTGAGCCTGCGCTACGATCTCACCGCGCCGCTCGCCCGCTTTTTCGCACAGAATTACGACCGCCTGCCCAAGCCGTTCCGCTCCTATCGCGCCGGCTATGTCTTCCGCAACGAAAAGCCCGGCCCCGGCCGCTTCCGTCAGTTCATGCAGCTCGACGCCGACACCGTCGGCGCCGCCGGGCCCGAGGCGGATGCCGAAATGTGCATGCTGATGGCCGACACCATGGACGCGCTCGG
>CAZASR010000055.1:0-17001 GCA_964487765.1 uncultured Devosia sp.
TGAGCACCGGCCCGGCCTGTGTGCAGGCCCACGGCCCGATCACCGTCGCCGGCGCATTGATGGCGAGCGTGTCCTCGACCTGGATCGGGCCGGAATAGTTGCCCGGGCCGACATTCTGCACGACCACCGCATAGGTGCACGCCCATTCGGTGCCCGCATCGAAGCAGTTGGGGGCGGCGACCTTCTTGAGCAGCAGGTCGCTCCCGCCGCCCGGCGGCACGCAGCCCGGCGCATCGATATGGGCGACGCCGACGTCAAAATCGTCACTCGGATCGTCGTCGCTCAGGCCGAACGGCCAACTGATGCTCGCGGCATTGGCGATGTAGCAGTAATCGACCAGCGCCTTGGGCAGCTTCACCGTCTGGTGCAGCGTCACGCCGTCGCCGGGGAACAGCAGCACCGGCCCGCGCGAACACTCGGCGGAGGTCGGGCCTGTCGGCCCGCACGACCAGGGCGGCGTCGGCCAGAAGTTCATGCTGGCGCCCGGATTGTTCGCCGGCAAATGATCCTCGATCGAGATCGGGCCCCAATAGGGCGCGTCCCCCGTATTCTCGACGCGGATCGTAAAGCTGCACCACCAGTTGGCCGCCCCCTCGAAGCACTCGAACGGGCTCGACCACTTCTCGAGGCTGAGATTGAACGACAGCGGCGGCACGTAGTCGTCCGGCGGCAGCACCTCCGGCTCGTCCGGAGCGACGAACGGCGTGTCGGCGGCACAAGGGGCCCACATCGCGACGTCGCCCACATATCCGGTGAGCTCCGCCTGGTCGTCATCGGTATTGCCGTCGAAATCGGTGAACGCCGACAGCGTCGGCGGATCGTTGAGCGGCCGCACCCAGGAGCGCGGCACGCCCTGCAGCCCCGCCACATGAGCCGGCCCGTCGAGCGGCGGATCGAGCTCGGCATTGTCGCGCAGCGCCTCGCCCGTCGCCCACAGCGTGATGCCGCAGGCGCCGTCGAAGCCACCCGACTCGTCGTCGAAGCCATAGCCGAGCGCGAGGCCGCCGGCGGCATTGTTGCCTTCGCCCGCAACGCCCACCGGATAGCTGTCGGGCACCGGCACCCAGGTGCCCTCCGTCTCCGGATCGTCGGGGAATTCGCGCTCGTAGCGCACGACGGCCGATATGCCCGGCTCCGCCAGCGCCACATAGTCATAGGCGCCCGTGCGGGCCCCACGCTGCGCCAGGATCATCCGGCCCTTGGAATCGAAGACGATGCTCGCGACCGGACTGGCGGACGGCAGGTCGGCGAGGTCGACCTCCCAGCGCGGCGAGCCGAGGCTGCCATCGTCATTGATGCGCGCCGACCAGATCTGTTGCGGCTCCAGAACCGCGTAATAGAGCCGCCCATTGTGGGCGGCGAGCCCATCGACGCGGCGCTCGCTGGGCGTGAAGCCCCAGGTCGTCGGGTCTTCGGAATCGAACGCCGGATCGGTGACGCTCATCGTCACTCCATCATCGGCCACCGCATCGAGATCGTGCGCCGGCCGGCCGTCGAGACCATGGTCGTAGGTGTCGATGATCGTGCCGTCGAGCGCCAGCCGGTAGATCAGGCCGGTATCGAGGTCTGACACGAAGAATTGCTGCGAGGCCGAATCGAAGACGATGTCGCCGAGGCTCGGTCCGCTATTCGCGGCGATCGTGGTGAACAACGATACCTCGCCCGTCACCCCGTCGATCTTCCAGACGCTCCCCGGATAACCCGTGGCGCCGCCTGCCCCACCCCACTGGCCGGGCATGAATTCGGCGTCGGCATCCCCCGTGCGCGTGCGCACCGGATTGCCCTCCGCGTCGGGCGTCACCGCATGGAGGCCGAAGGCCGAGCTTGCCGCCACATAGATGTTGGGCGCATCGGCCCCCGTCGTTTCCGGTGCATCGTCGAGCGCAATGCCAAACACCAGGCCGACATCCGCCGCGCTGACGCCGAAATCGCTCGTCGCCTCGATGAGCTGCCCCTCGGGCGGCGCGTTCGGCTGCAACTGCTGGATCAGCAGCGACTGCCCGTCGGGATCGATGAAGCTGTAGTCGAGCGGATCGCTGCCATCGGGAATCTCGCCGGCCGTCACCACTCCAGGGAAGCCAGTGATGATCGGTTGGCCCGGCGCGAACACGTCGCTCGCCGCCAGGGCGCTGCCCGGCGCTGCAATGAAACTCAGTAAAGCCGCGAACGTACAGGCGGCAAAATCAAGACGGGTGACCGATAGGCGAGTAAGCGAAGACATGTCCCGCTCCTGCTATGTGCGCCCCAGGCCGCGCCGGCCGGCACGGATCCCGCGGCTGGGTTGATACCACAGGCCGCCAGTCAAATCATCCGAATCTTGAATTGAACTTGAACGCCGCGTTCTAGAAGGAGTCACGCGGACGTCGACTGGAGCGTTATTTCAGGGCGGCGGTAGCCGTTAAGCCACCGCCGCCTCGAAACAAATCGCTCTCGCTTGCCTAGCCCTTGACACCGCCCAGCGTCAGCCCCTCGACGAGGAAGCGCTGTGCATAGACGTAGAGCACGGCCACCGGCACGGCGGTCAGCAGCGATGCCGCCATCAGTCGTCCCCAGGGCAGGATGTCGCCAACCACCATCGACTGGAGGCCGATCGGCAGCGTGCGCAACGATTCCGAGGTGATGAACACGAAGGCGAACAGGAACTCGTTCCACGCATTGGTGAACGCGAACAGCGTTATACTGAGGATCGCCGGCGCTGCCAGGGGGATCGTGATCCTGAGGAAGATGTAGAACCGGCTTGCTCCGTCGATCATCGCCGCTTCTTCGAGCTCCACCGGGATCGAGCGGAAATAGCCCATCAGCACCCAGGTGGCGAATGGCAGCAGGAAGGTCGGATAGGTGAGGATCAGCGCCGCATAGGTGTTGATGATCCCCAGGGACGTCAGCGTCTGGTAGAGTGGGATGAACAACAGCGTGCCCGGCAGCAGGTAGGTGATGAGCAGCAGCGTCGTCAGCATCCCCGCCCCGAGGAATCTCAGCCGCGTCAGCGCATACGCCGCCAGGGCCGACAGCGCCACCGAGATCACCGTGCTGGCGGCCGCCACGAATATCGAGTTGGTGAGCCAGGTGACGAAGCCGGTATTGTTGATCAGCACGTCGTACTGTTCCAGCGTTGCCGGTTGCGGCCAGAAGATTGACCGCCGCTCGCTGATCTGCGCCGTCGATTTGAGCGACGTGATGATGATCCAGAAGAACGGGAACAGCACGAACACCAGGAACGGCACCAGCAGCGTCAGCCGTCCCGCGAGCCCAGTGCTGGCGCGCGCCGAGGGCGTTAGGATCGGCTGCTCCGCCCGCCGGCCGGTCGCTTCCCGGAGTCGGCGGATCACCCATTCGAGACCGGCATAGGCGATCTGCACCGGCCAGAACAGCACGTCGACGACGAAGGTCACGGCGCGGGCGCCGGCGGTCATGATCCGGTCGCCGAGCTTGGGTGTCTCGTTGCTGGTTGCGTCGCGCCGGTCGTCGTGCCGCATGAAGCGCGCCAGCAGCCAGATCAGCACGGCCATCAGCGGCGCGATCGAGAAGGCGATCGCGATACCCGGACCATATTGCAGCGAGCCGATCGCCTTCTCATAGGCGAGGATCGCATAGAGCTTGGTCGCGCCGCTCGGGCCGCCGCCTGTCATCAGGAAGGGCAGGCCGAACTGGTTGAAAGTCGAAATGAACGACAGCAGCAGCGTTACCACGATCACATAGCGCAGGCCCGGCAGCGTCACGTGCCGGAAGCGCTGCACCACATTGGCGCCGTCGATTTCCGCCGCTTCGAGCTGCTCCTTGTCGATCGCCTTGAGGCCGGCCAGCAGCAGCAGCACGTAGAAGGGAATGCCCTTCCAGATGTTGACCGAAATGATGCTGCCCATCGCCATGTGGGGATCGCTCAGCCAGCCCAGCGGCTCCTTGATCAGGCCGAGTCCTTCTAGGATCGGATTGAGGCCGCCGAACAGCGGATCGTAGATGCTCTTCCAGGCGAGTGCCGTCACGATTTCGGGCACGATCCAGGGAAGCAGCATGATCCCGCTCAGGATGCTGCGAAACGGCAGCCGGCTGTTGAGGACCAGCGCCAGCGTCATGCCGACGACGAATTTGATGGAGAGCGACCAGAAGGTGAAGCTGATCGTGTTCTGCAGGGACAGGATGTAGTCCGAATTGCTCAGCAGCCGCTGGTAGTTGCGGAAGCCGACATTGAACGTCTCGCCGGTGTTGAAATTGAAGGCCGTCGTGCTCAGCATGATGGCGCTGATGAAGGGCCAGAAGATCAAGCCCGCCATGATCGCCACCATCGGCAGCACGAACAGGTAGCCGACCTGCCAGTCGCGGCCCAGCAGGTCGCGCAGCCAGGCGTTCCGTCGCGGTGGCGCAGCGACGAGCGCCGCCTCGTTCAATGTGACCCGTTCATCCATACGGCACTCCCCGGGGCGTCTGGTCTTGCCCCTCAATGATTTGCGCGGTGCTCCCGGCTCCTCGGGACGGCATCACGCGCGTCGATTGAAGGAAGGGGCGGCTCGCCAGCCGCCCCGCCCTACGGATTTTGTCTAGGTTATGGCTGCAGGATGCCGCCCTCCTCGAAGAGCTGGACGATCTTGTTATGCGCGTCGGCAACGGCATCGGCCGGCGTCATGCGCTTGGAGATCGCATTGCCCACCGACTGCTCGACGATGCCCTGCGCGCGAATGGCGCCGAACTGCGGCGCCGGCTGAGCCGGCCAGGTTTCGCCGAGGAACGGGTTCTCGACGCTCACCTGCTGCTTGATGATCGCGTAGTTCGGATCGGCCGCGAGCAGCTCTTCGGTCCACAGGTTCTCGTAGGCCGGCATGAAGAGGCCGCCTGCGATCGCCGACATGGGCGTGAAGTTCTCGGGCGCGATCAGGTGCAGCGCCAGCTCCTTGGCGAGGTCCTTGTTCGGCGCGTTCTTGAAGATCGTCAGCCAGCCACCCACGTTGCCGCCGTCGCGGCTGTCGCCGTTGTTGGCGGTCGGGGCCTGCAGCAGCACGATGTTGGGGAAGATCGGATTGTTGTCGCGCTTGGCGGCTGCATACGCGCTGAATGCGTTGTGTGTATAGCCGATGCTGCCTGCGAGCCAGGCTTCGTTGTTGCCCGTATCGTTCCAGCTCTCGACGCCCGGCGGCAGCATGGCGGCATACTTGCCGTTGCGGTCGTAGGTTTCGGCCAGCCACTCATAGGCGGCAACCGTTTCGGGCGAGTTGAACTGCACGATCTGCCCGGTCTCGTCGGTGAAGTGCCCGCCGAAGGCCTGGATGAGCAGCACGAGATAGCCGTAGCCGTCGCCCGACTGGTTGGGGGTGAGGCCCCAGCCATAGAAGTCCGGGCCGGACATGGCCAGCGCCGCCTCGCGGCGATCGCCGAACGTCTTGAGCGTGGCCGGATCGATGCCCGCTTCCTTGAGCTTGTCGCCACGGGCAAGGAATGCCGTGGTGGAGCCGAGGAACGGAATCGAGCGCCACTTGCCGTCGATCTTGCCGTTGATCTCGGCATTGATGCCCGGCATGATGTTGCCGTAGCGCTTGACCGCTTCCTCGACGACGTCGCTCACGTCCTCAACGAGGTCGAGCGCCGTCATCTGCGAGATATTGACGTTCGAGGTGTAGGCGAAGTCGGGCGGATTGCCGGCACGCACGGCGGCCGTCATCTTGCCCAGGAAGTCGCCGAACGACTCCGGATTGGTCGTCGAAATGTCGAGCTCGACATTGTTCGCCTCGGCGAAGCCCGCGACCGTGTCACGGAACATCGTCTGGGCGGCTTCGAAATACTCGGTGCGGTGAATGACGGTCAGCTTGCCGCTGGCGCCCTGCGGCAGGTCGAGCTCCGGCTGGTCTTGCCCCAGCGCAGGAAGCCCGCTTCCCGCTGCAGCTAGGCCCGCACCCGTCAGGGCGCCGGTCTTGAGCAGCTGGCGACGGCTAATCTTGTCGAAGTCCATGATATACGTACCTCCCAGGGGTCGATCACTTGAATTGACAACTAGTCCCCCCGCAGCAGCGCAGCGCGGCAGCCCCTCAGCTTCCGGTCCTCCCTGCGCGTTTCCGGGGGCTTTTCCTCATCCCCCCGGCTGCGGACAACTGGACCTTAGCGTTGCTTCGCAGGATGTGAAAGCGCTTTCTCGCAGCTTGCGATCGAAGGTGGACAACTGCCCCGCGCGCCGACCGGCGCGCGCGAGGCTTGCCCGCGCGCCCGCGCCGGACTAAGCCCCAGGCACACCAACCGACCGGACCTCACATGCCTCTCACCTCCCAACAGCTCGACGATGCCCTTGCCCATGCCGACGCGCATATGGAGGAGTCGCTTGCGCGGCTGACCGCGCTCATCGCCATCAAGTCTGTCTCGACCGATCCCGCTTACGCCGCTGAGTGCCGGCGTGCCGCGGACTGGCTCGTGGCCGATCTCAAATCCGAGGGCTTCGACGCCTCTGCCCGTCCGACGCCCGGCCACCCGGTCGTCGTCGCGCACGGCCCGGCCGTCGAAGGCCCGACCGCCGTTTTCTACGCCCACTATGACGTCCAGCCCGTCGACCCCATCGATCTGTGGAACACCGATCCGTTCACGCTGACGCCGGTCAGGCAGCCCGATGGTGAGACCTTCCTCACTGCCCGCGGCGCGTCCGACGACAAAGGTCAATTGCTGACGTTCGTAGAGGCCTGCCGCGCGCTGCGCGCCACGACCGGCACCTTGCCCGTCAACATCAAGCTGTGCCTCGAAGGCGAAGAAGAATCGGGTTCCAAGAACCTGGCCGATTTCCTTGCCGCCTCGCGCGACGAACTCAGCGCCGACATCGCGCTCGTCTGCGACACCGACCTACTTGACCCTCAGACGCCGGCGATCGTCACCATGCTGCGCGGTCTTGTCGGCGAAGAGGTCGAGATCACCTGCGCCTCCCGCGACCTCCATTCGGGCATGTATGGCAACGCCGCGCGCAACCCCAACCAGGTGCTCGCCGACATCATCGCCTCGCTGCGCAACCCCGATGGCTCGGTTGCCATCGCCGGCTTCTACGACGACGTCGACGAACTCGATCCCGTCACGGCGGAGAGCTTTGCCAGGCAGGGCTTCGACGGCGACAATTATCTGCGCGAGGTCGGCCTCTCCATCCCCGCCGGGGAAGCCAATCGCTCGGTCCTGGAGCAGACCGTGTCGCGCCCGACCTGCGAGATCAACGGCATGATCGGCGGCTATACCGGCGACGGCTTCAAGACCGTCATTCCCGCCACGGCCAGCGCCAAGATCAGTTTCCGGCTCGTCTCGCGCATGGATCCCGTCAAGATCCGCGAGGCTTTCCGCGCCCATGTCCGCGCCCGCCTCCCCGCCGACTGCAGCGTCACCTTCACGGAGCATGGCGGCAGCCCGGCCATCACCGTCCCCTCGGACGGCATCTACCTCAATCGCGCCCGCGACGCCCTCACTGCCGAATGGGGGAAAGAGGCGGTGCTACGCGGCTCGGGCGGCTCCATCCCCGTCGCCGGCGACTTTAAGCGCATCCTCGGGCTCGACACCCTGCTGATCGGCTTCGCCCTCAGCGACGACCGCATCCATTCGCCCAACGAGAAATACAACCTCACCAGCTACCGCAAGGGCATCCGCTCCTGGATTCGCATCCTCGCCGCTCTGGGCGGCTGAGCCTCAGCCGCCCTCCAGCAGCGTCTTGAGCCGCTGCAGGTCGGAGCGCGCCCACTCGATCTCGGAGCGGAACTGCGCATCGCTCATGTCCGCGCGGCGAAACCAGGTGAGCTGGAAATCGGCGCCCTCCTGGTTGGGCACGAGCCGCAACGGGGTCGTTGGCCCGCCGCTCTCGCCCGGCGCGAAGATTTGATAGTCGAACACGCCATAGGAATTGCGCGGCGTGAAGCGGATTACCCGCCGCCCGCTCGGCAGGTCGACGAGCCAATCGGTGCCGCCCATCGATTCCATGATCGAACCGGGCACCGACGCCCAGCGCGTGAAGTTCATCGGGTCCGCGAGAAACGCGTGGACCTCGGCATAGGGCCGGCGGATCGACACCGTGATGACTTCCGACGCCAGCACTTTCGTCCTCGGGTGATTACGGGGGCGACGCGGGGTTCAGTCTCGCACGCAGGCGGGGCGCAAAAGCAAAGGCCCGCCGAAGCGGGCCCGATCGCCTGCTGCCGGATCGCTCTGGCTCAGCCCTGGCGGGCCTTGTAGCGCTTGTCGACCTTGTTGATGATGTAGACGCGCCCGCGCCGGCGGACCAGCTTGTTGGCGCGATGCCGCCCCATCAGGGCCTTCAGGGAATTGCGGACTTTCATCGTGCAACCTCGGAACAAACAAAAAGAGGCGCCGCGCGCCCTTTGGATCGGGCGGAGACATAGAGGCGAATCCGCCCACTGTCAACGCAAACCGCCCGTATTCCGGGCGTTGTGTCGCATGTGAGCGCGGTCCCGCGCCCCGGCCCGCGGCTAAGCCGCCGTCGACTCCATCCCCGCTGCCTCGTCGATCTCCCGCCAGCGGATGCAGGCGACCTGCCGGCCCTCGCTCACGGGTTCGAGCGGCGGCCGGATTTCGGCGCAGCGCTCGGTCGCATAGCGGCAACGCGTGCGGAAGGCGCAGCCCGATGGCGGATTGATCGGCGACGGAATCTCGCCCTTCAGGGCGTCGATATTGCGCTGCCGCGCCCGTTTGGGGTCGGGGATGGGCACCGCCGTCAGCAGCGCCTTGGTATAGGGGTGCTTGGCGTCCTGATAGAGCTCGTCGCCGCTCGCGAGCTCCACCATGCGGCCCAGATAGAGCACCAGGATCCGGTCGGACACATGCCGCACCACCGACAAATTGTGCGAAATGAAGATCAGCGTCAGCCCGAACTGGTCCTTGAGCTCGCTCAGCAGGTTCAGGATCTGCGCCTGGATCGACACGTCGAGCGCCGAGACCGGCTCGTCGCACACGATCAGCTTGGGCTCGGTGATCAGCGCCCGCGCAATGCCGATGCGCTGCGCCTGTCCGCCCGAAAACTCGTGCGGATAGCGGTTGATCATCTCGGGCTGCAGCCCGACGGCGTCCATCATCTCCATCACCCGCTGCCGCCGCTGCTCGCGGCTGAGCTCGGGCATCAGCGTGCGCAGCGGATCGGCCACGATCTCGCCCACCGTCATGCGCGGATTGAGCGACGCCAGCGGGTCCTGGAAGATGATCTGCAAATCCCTGCGCCGCTTGCGCATCGCCTCGCCGGGCAGGGCGTTGAGGTCGGTGCCCATCCACAGCACGCGCCCATCGTCGGGCTTCAGCAGTTGCAGGATGCAGCGGCCCAGCGTGGACTTGCCGCAACCGCTCTCGCCCACGATGCCCAGCGTCTCGCCCCGCTCGATGCTGAAGGAAATGTCCTGCAGCGCCTTGAGCTCGAGTGGCCTGGCAAACAGCCCGCCCCCGCTGATCGCGAAGGTCTTGGACAGGTTCTCGATACGGAGCAGTTCGTCACCATGGGCCGTCATGCGACATTCTCCTCCTCGTAGGCCAGCTTGCCTTCATAATGACAGGCTTTGGTGCGGCCCGGCTCGAACTCGCGCAGCGCCGGCACTTCGGCGAAGCAGCGCTCGAATCGGAAGGCGCAGCGCGGGTGGAAAGTGCAGCCGCGCGGCAGGTGCTCGATATTGGGCGGCGAACCGCTGATCGGATTGAGCCGGCGCGAGCGCTCCTCGACATGCGGCGTCGACGTCAGCAATCCCAGCGTATAGGGATGCCGCGGATCGTAGAACAGCTCGTCCACCGTTCCCTTCTCCACCGCCCGCCCGGCATACATCACCATCATCCTGTCGGCGATCCCGGCGACCACCCCCAGATCGTGCGTGATCAGCACCAGCGAGGTGCCGAAATCGCGCGTCAGTTCCCGGAACAGCTCGAGAATCTGCGCCTGCACCGTCACATCGAGCGCCGTCGTCGGTTCGTCGGCGATCAGCACCTTCGGCCGGCAAAGCAGCGCCATCGCAATCATGACGCGCTGGCGCATGCCGCCCGACAATTCGTGCGGGAACGCATTGGCCCGCCGTTCCGCCTCGGGAATGCCGACGCGCTCCAGCATCTCGATTGCCGCCTTGGTGGCCTTTTCGACGCTGTAGCCCTGGTGCTCCACCAGCACTTCGGCAAGTTGCCGCCGGACCAGCAGCGTGGGGTTCAGCGAGGTCATCGGATCTTGGAAGATCATCGCGATGTCGCGGCCGCGATAGCGGTCGAGCTCGCGCGCCTTGAGGCCGATCAGGTTCACGTCGCCCAGCATGGCGCGGCCACTGGCCCGGCCGTTCTTGGCCAGCAGCCCCATAATGCCGAGAAAGGCCTGGCTCTTGCCAGAGCCGCTTTCGCCCACCACGGCGAGCGTCTCGCCCTCCTTCAAGGTGAAATCGACATCCCGTACGGCCTGTACGGTGCTGTCGTGCAGCGCGAACTTGACGTCGAGCTGCTCGACCTTGAGTACGTCGGTCATCAGCGGTCCTTCGGATCGAGGGCGTCGCGCAGGCCGTCGCCGAGATAGGTGAATGCCATCAGCATCAGCACCAGCACCACGGCCGGCGCGAGCAGCATCCAGGGCAGCGCCACTGCGACTTCCGATCCCTGCGAGATCAGCGTGCCCAGCGAGGTCTGCGGCTCCTGCACGCCCAGTCCCAGGTAGCTGAGGAAGCTCTCGGTGATGATGATTTCGGGGATGGTGAGCGTGGCATAGATCACCACCGGCCCCGTGAGGTTGGGAACGATATGGCGCATGATGATGGTGAACGGCCGCGCGCCGCCCGCCCGTGCCGCTTCCACGAACTCCTTCTCCTTGAGCGAGAGGGTCTGTCCGCGCACGATGCGCGCCATCGTCAGCCATTCAAGACAGCCGATGCCCACGAACAGCAGGATCGGGCTGCGGCCGAAGATCACCACCAGGATGATGACGAACAAAATGTAGGGCAGCGCATACATGATATCGACGAAACGCATCATCAGCGCGTCGATCCTGCCCCCGAAATAGCCGGCGACAGCGCCATAAACGACGCCAATCACCACCGAGACGGCGGTCGCCACACCGGCCACGATCAGCGACATCTGCGTGCCCTGCAGGGTACGCGCCAGCATGTCGCGGCCGTTCTGGTCGGTGCCCAGCAAATGGCCCTTGGCCAGATCGGGCGCCTTGCGGATCGACGACCAGTCGACCTCGCTATAGCCCCAGGGCAGCAGGTAGGGCCCGACAAAGGCCACGACGATCAGCGTCAGCAGCACGAAGATCGACAACACCGCCGCCTTGTTGGAGGCGAGGCGCCGGATGGCATCGGCGGTGAGCGAGCGGCCCTGGGGCGGCGCTTCGTTACCCTCGAGCTCCTTGGCGTACTCGGTGAGGATGGTGTCTCTGCTTGTCAGCCCGGCCATCAGCGATACCTCACGCGGGGGTCGAGCCACGAATAGATGATGTCGACGAGCAGGTTCATGATCAGGATGACGATCATGTAGAGGATCGTCGTTCCGAGCACGATCCCATAGTCGCGCGCCAGCGCCGCACTGATGAAGTACTTGCCGATCCCCGGCAGCGCAAAGACCTGCTCGACCACGAGCGAGCCGGTCAGCAGGAACGACATGGCCGGCCCCAGATAGGAGACGACCGGCATCAGCGCTGGCTTGATCGCATGACGCGCCAGCACCAGGCGGTCACCGATACCCTTGGAGCGCGCCGTGCGGATGAAATTCGTGCCCAGCACCTCGATCATCGACCCGCGCATCAGCCGCGCCACGCGCGCCGCCTGCGGTAGCGCCAGGATCGCGACCGGCAGCACCATGTGAATCCACGAGCCCGGCACGTAGCCGCGCACCGGCAGCCAGTTGAGATACACCCCCAGCAGCAGTTGCAGCAGGTTCGCCATCAGGAAGTTGGGAATGATCAGACCGATCATCACCGCGAAGATCAGGGCGAAGTCGGGCCACTTGTTCTGGTACAGCGCCGACAGCGTCCCGGCGATGATGCCGGTGGTCGTCGCCACCACGAAGGCGAAGAGGCCCAGCATCAGCGAGAACGGCAGCCCGATTGCGAGCAGTTCGCTCACGGTGAAGTCGTTATAGGTCATGCTGGGGCCAAAATCGCCGCGCAGCACGCCGGTCACATAGATGAAGTACTGCACGATCAGCGGCTGATCGAGGTGATAATACGCCCTCAGATTGTTGAGGATCAGCGGTGGCAGCGCGCGCTCGCCGTCGAACGGTCCGCCCGGCGCCAGCCGGAGAATGAAGAAGCACGCGGTCAGCGCGATCAGCACAATAGGAACTGCTGCGGCCAGCCGTCGGAGTGCATAGGAGAGCATTGAGTTCTTATCCCTTCCCGCTCGCGGTTGCGCGGTAGCGGTCGGACGAAAGGACCGGAGCCCGCGCTCGGCGCGGGCTCCGGCATCAGGTTACTCGGACTTGGTCAGCCACCGCGTGCGGTGAATGTCCGACGGATTGTCGACGAAGCCCTGAATCTTCGGAGACACCAGGTTCTTCGAAACGTACCAGTAAATCGGGATGGCGGCGAAGTTGTCCATCGCGATCTGCTCGGCCTTGTGCAGGATCCCCGCACGCTTGACGAGATCGAGTTCGCTCGAGGCCTGGCGCAGCAGGTCGTCGAACTCGGGGTTCGAATAGCGGCCGTAATTGTTGCCCCAGTTGACGGTGTCACCCTGGGTCGTTCCGGTCTTGAGCAGGTCGAGCGTGTTGGATGCGTCGGAATAGTCGAGCAGCCAGCCCGCGCGGCCGACCTGGAAGTCACCGGCGTCGAGGGCATCGTAGTGCACCGCGACTTCGGAGTTGAACAGCTCGACCTTGACGCCGAGCGGTTCCCACATCGCAGCGATCGCCACGGCGATGCGCTGGTGGGCTTCGTTGGTGTTGTAGCGAAGCTGCAGCGTCAGGGGGTTGGACGGGCCATAGCCCGCATCCGTCATCAGCTGGATCGCCCGCTGCACCCGGGAGTCGTAGGGCTCGGTCGCAAAGTCGGGCATGTACGCTTCGCCGTCATAGTTGGCGGTGCCCGGCGGCACCCAGCCATAGGCCGGAATCTCGCCCGTGGTCAGGATGTCCGGACCGATCACGTCGCGGTTGATCGCGATCGAAAGCGCCTCGCGGACTTCCTTCTTGGCCAGAACCGGGTCTTCCTGGTTCAGCACGTAGTAGTAGACGCCGAGGAACGGCTCCACATGTGCTTCACCTGGGCGGTTCTCTTGCAGCCACTGATACTGATCCGGCGGGAACGCCGTCAGGATGTCCAGTTCGCCCGCGATATAGGCGTTGAACGCGGCGGTCGTGTCTTCGGTGTTGTCGTAATAGACTTCATCGATCTGCACGTTCGCGGCGTCGTAATAGTCGGGGTTCTTCTCCGAGCGAAGATACGAACCCGGGACCCACTCCTTGAGGACGTAGGGGCCGTTGCCGACGACGTTCTCGATCTTGGTCCAATCGGCGCCGTACTGCTCGACCACGTGCTTGGGCACGGGGAAAGCGGTGTAGTGCGTCAGCGCCTGGAGGAAAAACGGGGTCGGGTTCTCGAGGGTGATCTCGACCGTCTTGTCGTCGATCGCCTTCACGCCCAGTTCGTTGAAGTCGGTGATCTCGCCGGAGGCGATCGCCTCGGCGTTCTTGATGGGATACTGCAGATAGGCGTAGCTCGACGCAGTCGCCGGGTCGAACAGGCGCTGGAAGGCGAACACGAAGTCGCCCGCCGTCACCGGCGTGCCGTCAGACCACTGGATGCCGTCGCGCAGCTTGAAGGTGTAGACGAGGCCGTCATCGGAGATCGTGTAGGACTCGGCCTGACCGGGGATGGCTTCGGCGTTGGCATCTTCGGTCATCAAACCTTCAATGTAGTCGCCGATGATGCGGTTTTCCCAGTCACCCTCTGCATGATGCGGGTCGATTGACCCCGGCTCGCCGCCATTGCCCAGGCGCAGCGTCACCGCCGAGGCCGGACCGGCCATGGCAAGCGACAGCGTGCCGGCGAGGGCAGCCGCGGTTAAAACCTTGTAAAAATTCATTGTCGTCCCATCTCCTTGTTTGTGGCGTTTCCCGACAACCCCGGATTCTCCGCCCGGGGAACTTCTTTTGCGCCGGCGGTTTTTTGACCCGCCGGTCAAGATTGACCGAACCGTATATGGCAAATACGTCCACTGACAAGCAAAAGCATGACGTAAGCGTCAAGCCGTGAACATCAATCGCTAACCTGTTGTTAACGCGGCAGTTTCAGAGGCCCCGCCGGTACGCCCGGAAAGCTCCGGCTGACCGGAAGACTGCCAATGCGGCGGTGGGTCACAGCAGGGTGCTCGATTTTGAGCATCACGACGCTCGCTCGACGATCGCCGCAACCCCCTGCCCGCCGGCCGTGCACACCGAAATCAACGCCCGCTGCTTCATCTCTGTCGCCAGTTCCTTCGCCGTCAGCCCGAGGATGCGCGCCCCAGTCGCGGCGAACGGATGCCCATAGGCGATGCTTGAGCCTTTTGGGTTGATCTTGCTGCGGTCGATCGCTCCCATCGGCGCGTCGCGCCCGAGCACCTCGCGGCAATAATCGGCATCTTCCCAGGCCTTGAGCGTGCACAGCACCTGTGCCGCGAACGCTTCGTGGATTTCGTAGAGGTCGAAATCCTGGAGCGTCAGCCCGGCGCGTTGAAGCAGCTCGCTGACCGCAATCGTCGGTGCCATCAGCAGCCCTTCGCCGTGCGCGAAGTCGTTGGCAGCGACCTGCCCCATGGTCAGATAGGCAAGCACCGGCAGATCGTTGGCCCGCGCCCAGTCTTCGCTGCCCAGCAGCACCGCCGCCGCCCCGTCGGTGAGCGGCGTCGAATTCGCGGCCGTCAGCGTGCCCCTGCCCGAGCTCTTGTCGAAGGCAGGCTTCATCGTCGCCATCTTCTCGAGGCTTGTATCGGGACGAACATTGTTGTCCTTGAGTACCCCGGCAAAGGGCACGACCAGATCGTCGTGGAATCCTTCCTCATAGGCCTTCGTCGCATTGAGGTGCGACGCCAGCGCCAGCTCGTCCTGCGCTTGCCGGCTGATTTCCCATTGCTTGGCCATCAGCTCGCAATGCTCGCCCATCGACAGTCCCGTCCGCGGCTCCTGCGTCGAGGGCGCCACCGGTGCCAGTTCGCCGAACGAGAAGCCGGCGAATGCCCCGAGCCTGTCCTTGGGCGTCTTGGCGCGATTGAGCTCGACCAGTCGGTGCTGGAACTTCGTTCCAAATACGATCGGCGAATCCGACACCGTATCTGTCCCGCACGCGATCCCGCTTTCGATCTCCCCCGTCGCGATCTTCGCGCCGAGATTGAGTGCCGCCTGCAAACTCGTGCCGCACGCAATCTGCAGGCTCGTTCCCGGCGTCCGCGGGCTCAGCCCGGCATCGAGCGCCGCCTCGCGCGCGACGTTGAAATCGCGGCTATGCGCGATCACCGCTCCGCCCATCACCTCATTGATCCGCTTGGACCTCAGTCCGAACTTGTCCGCCAGCCCGCCCAGCGTCGCCGCCAGCATGCTCAAATTGCTCTCCTCCGCATAGCCCGTATAGGCCCGCGTGAACGGGATGCGCGCCGACCCGATGATGGCGACCTTTCTCAACTCCGCCATCTCAGGCCTTCCCTTCCTTGCGTGCGTTCATCGGACCGCCCAGGAACGGCGCGAAGCCCGTCCCGAGGATCACCCCGATATCGGCGAGGTCCGCCGAAGCGACGATCCCTTCGCTCACCACCAACTCCGTCGTGTCGACCAGCGGCTTCACCAGCTCGCGCCCCAGCCCGGCGAGATCGTTGTGTGCCGGCGTTTCGCCCTTCTGCGCCTTGCCGTCCACCCATTTGTAGAAGCCCTCGCCGCTCTTGCGGCCGAGCTTCTTCTCGCTCACCAGCCGAGCGAACTTCGATCCCTCGGGCACCGTGTGCTTGAGCTCTGTCGCCACCGACTGGCCGACATCGAGCCCCACCGTATCCATCAGTTCGATCGGCCCCATCGGCATGCCGAACGCCACCGCCGCGGCATCGATCAGTTCCTTGCTCTCGCCGCGCTCGACGCGTTCCACCGCGCCCAGCATGTAGGGCATCAGCACCCGGTTGACGAGAAACCCCGGCGCCGACTTGACCAGCACCGGCGACTTGCCGATCGCCAGCGCAAAGCTTGCACCCATCGCCACGTCGCGATCTTCGTTGAAGCCCGAGCGGATCACCTCGACCAGCGGCAATTGCGCCACCGGATTGAAGAAGTGGAGCCCGATCAGCCGCGCCGGATTCTTGAGCGCACTCGCGATCCGCTCGAGCTCGATCGAACTCGTATTGGTCGCAATGATCGCTCCGGGCCTGGCCTTGGCTTCCACCTCGGTGAAAATCTTCTGCTTGATCTCGAGGTTCTCGACCACCGCCTCGATGATCACGTCGGCCCGCGCGATGCCGCTCCCGCTCACATCCGCCTCGAGCCGGGCCATCGCGGAGGCCACCTCCGTGCGCCCCTTGAGCCGCTTCCTGAACAACCCCTTCGCCCGATCGAGCGCCGGCTGGATGCGGGCCATGTCGAGGTCCTGCAGCGTCACCGCCAGTCCGCGATAGGCGCACCAGGCCGCGATGTCGCCGCCCATCACGCCCGCCCCGATCACATGCACCCGCTTGAACACCGGCTTCTCGGCGCCGCGCAGCCCCTGCCGCTTCAGCCCTTCGCTCAAAAAGAACACGCGCCGCAGATTGCGCGCCGTGTCCGTCGCCATCAGCGGCACGAAGCCGTCCGCCTCGTGGTCGACCATGGCACGCCAGTCGTCGCCATGCTTGTCGAACAGGTCGATCAGCGCGTATGGAGCCGGATAGTGCTCCTTGCGCGCCTTCTTGGCGGTCTCGGCGCGCATTGTCTGCACCACCCGCCCACGGATCGGCCCCCAGGCCATGATCCGCTGCGTCAGCGGCGCCGGAGTGGAACGCCGTTTCTGCAGCACCGCCCTGCGCGCTTCCCAGCGCAGATTGTCCCGGTGCCGCACCAGCTTGTCGACAAGCCCCATGCCGCGCGCCGCGCTCGCCTTGATCA
>CAZASR010000056.1:0-16511 GCA_964487765.1 uncultured Devosia sp.
ACCAGCGACAGGATGCTCATGGCGAACAGGCCGCCATAGTCGCTTACGCCGGTCGAATCGAGGAACGTCCGAAGGCCCAGCGTCACGGTGTATTGCCGCATGTCGTTGAGGTAGATCAGCGGCGCGAAGAAATCGTCCCAGGTCCAGATGAAGGTGAAGATCGCGGTCGTTGTCATCACCGGCAGCGACAGCGGCAGCATGATCTTCCAGAAGATGCGCCAGGGCGAGCAGCCATCCATCTGCGCCGCCTCGTTGAGCTCGCGCGGAATGCCGCGGAAGAACTGCACCATGAGGAAGATGAAGAAGGCATCGACCGCGAGGAATTTCGGCGCGACCAGCGGCATGATGGTGTCGACCCAGCCGAGCTGGCGGAACAGCACATATTGCGGAATGAGCACAACCTGATAGGGCAGCATCAGTGTCATCAGCATCATCGCGAACCAAAACTTGCGGCCGAAGAATTCGAGGCGCGCAAAGGCGTAGGCGGCCAGCGAGCAGGTGATGAGATTGCCCACGACCGCGAGGATGGCGATGACGAAGGAATTGATGAAGAACACCGAGAAGTGGACGCGCACGCCCTGCATGCCGCGCACGAAGGCGTCAAAGCTGATCTCGCTGGGGATGATCGAGGGGCTGGAGAAGATCTCGTTCTCCGGTCGCACCGAAGCCGCGAGCATCCACAGCAGCGGATAGAGCATCAGGATCGAGGCGGCGATCAGCAGAACATGCGCCACGACCGAGCGGACGCGCCGCCACGCGCGCTTGTTGCCGGATTGATCCTCGACGACCGTCAGCCGATGCACATCAGTCGTCATAGTGCACCCAGTATTTGGACGTGAGGAACGAGAAGGCGGTGAAGGAGGCGATCAGCAGCAGCAGGAACCAGGCCAGCGCCGACGCATAGCCCATACGGAAATAGGCGAAGGCCTCGTTGTAGAGATAGAGCGTATAGAACAGCGTCGAATTGATCGGCCCGCCGCTGCCGCCCGAGATGATGAAGGCGGGGGTGAAGCTCTTGAACGCCTCGATGGTCTGGATGATGGCGTTGAAGAAGACGACGGGCGTCAGCAGCGGCAGCGTGATCTTCCAGAATTGCCGCCAGCGGCTGGCGCCGTCGAGGCTCGCGGCCTCGTACATGTCCGCCGGGATCTGCCTCAGCCCGGCAAGGAAGATGATCATGGGCGAACCGAATTGCCAGACGCTGAGGATGATGAGGGTCCATAGCGACGTATTGGGATTGGAGATCCAGCTCGGCCCGGCAATGCCGAACAGCGACAGGAAATCGTTGACCAACCCCTCGCGCGCGAAAATGGTGCGCCACAGGATGGCGATGGCGACCGACGCGCCGAGCAGCGACGGTAGGTAGAACAGGCTTCTGTAGAGCGGCAGGCCGCGCATCCCGCGATTAAGCAGCATCGCCACGCCGAGCGCGAAGGCGAGCTTCAGCGGCACCGAGAACAATACGAAGAACAGGGTCACGCGCATCGACGCCGCAAAATTGCGGTCGTTGGTGAACATGCGCACATAATTGTCGACGCCGACCCAGTCGGGCGCGGTCAGCAAATCGAAATCGGTGAAGCTCAGATAGAAGGAGGTAAGGATCGGCCCGATGGTGAGGCCGAAAAAGCCAATGAACCACGGCAGCAGGAAGAGGTAGCCGGGGGCGTGGTTTTGCCACGCCCTCGACCAGATTGACGTTCCGGCCTCGCGCCCGGATGCAGCACTCGCCTCGATGGCGCGAGCAGTCATGGTGCCTTAGGACGCGGCACGCTCGAGGATGGCGGTTGCCTCCTCGACGAAGAATTTGCCCGCATCCTCGGCCGTACGCTGGCCGAAGGCCACTTCGTCGGCGAGCACGTCGAGCAGGGACTGATCGATCTCGCCCGCCGCGTTCGGGGGCGACGCCGGCAGCGGGCCGAGCAGATCGCCGAGGCTCGACACGAAGTTGAGCGCGATCTGGTCCTGCTCGCCCAGGGTCGGTGTGAGCGCTTCGCGTACCGCTGCCGAGCAGGGGATGCCGCGCTCGACGCTGAGGATCTTGCCCGCTTCGATGTCGTTGACGAAGAAGCTGATGAAGTCCGCCGAGGCCTCCTTCTGCTTCGACGTCGAACCCATCGACCAGAACTGGCTCGGCTTGCGATAATGCCCGCCGCCCGTCGTCGCATTGATGCGCGGATAATTCGTCATGCCGAGCTTATCGGGATTGACGGACTGATGGACGATGAGCTGGTTCGAGTTCGACCACATGATCGCGGCCTTCTTGAGCGCCAGCATGCTGGTTTCCGGCGTATCGATGTCGAGCGCCTGGTCTTCGGCGGCGACGATATAGCCGGCCTCGCGGAAGCCGTTCCACATGCGGAACCAGTCCACCATGTCGTCGGCATCGGGGCCGAGCTTGCCTTCAGGCGTATAAAGCGGCTTGCCGCGCTGGCGGATCCAGTTGTCGAGCGAGGGCTCGTTGGACGAACCGTCAGCCATCAGCTTCACACCGCCGGCGGAGAGGAAGGGTTCGGCCATTTCGGGCACATCCTCATAGCTCCAGCCGAGCTTGGGCGCTTCGGCCCCGACGGCTTCGAAGGCTGTCTGGCTGTAGATGGCCGCCACCGAGTTCGCGCCGAGGCTGATGCCGTAGAGCTTGCCATCGACACGGCCGCCCTCAATCTGGTCCTGGTCGAAATCGTCGAGCTTGAGCACCCCCGAATCGACATACTCGTCGAGGGCCTGCACCGCGCCGCGCGTCGCGTATTCGACGATGAAGCGGTAATCCATCTGGAACACGTCGGGCGCATTGCCGCCGGCGACCATCGTCGCGAGCTTGGGCCAGTGATCGGCAAACGAACCGAACTCGCCCGTCGGTACCGGAACGCCCCTGGCCTTGGCCCAGAGGTCGGCGACCGCAAGCGTGCGGTCGGCGCGGGTCTGACCGCCCCACCAATAGATGCGCAGCGCCTCTTCCTGCGCGCGAGCCGAACCAGCAAAAGCGCTGGCGGCGACGAGTGCCGAAGAGCCCATAAGGAACTCGCGGCGGCCGATATTGAAGGTCATATGAAAGTCCTCCCAGGTGCGAGACTGGTCCTCCAGCCCCTCCATTTCCCGGCGCTTGCGGCTCTTGGCGTCCTGCTAAGTCACCGAATGGTTACAAATCTGGCCGACTGACATGTTACTGTCAATGCAAACGTTGCGGCGCCCATCTTACGCCTCTCGCTACGCGATCCAACTGCCCTCGATTGGAAGCGCTGCCACGCCGGTAACTGTGTCGAGAGCGCCCAGGGCACCGCCGGTAGCGGGGCCTACCGCGACGCTCCGACGACGATGAAAGGTGCCCAATTCGCCGGATCGGCCGCCGCGCCGCCCCGCTCGATTTCGGCCACCATCGCCCGGCGCAGCGCCTCGGCCCGCCCGATGGCCGGGTCAGCGGCGAGCGCCGCGACCGCGCCGCTCGCGAGCCGCACCGCCGAGTCCGAATTGACCGGCCAGTGCGACACCATCAGCGCCCGCGCGCCCGCATAGAAAAAGGCACGCGCCAGCCCCGACAACGCTTCGCCCCCACCATCGCTCGAGGCCGTGTTGCAGGCCGACAGGATCACCCAGTCGGCATCGAGCCGGAGAGTCGTCACTTCCGACGCGGTGAGCAGTCCGTCGTCGGCAGCTGTGACGGTGGCCGGCGGCGTGAGCACGATGGCCGGCTCGGTGAGCCCCGCGAGCTCGCCGGAAACCAGCCCATGCGTCGCGAAATGAACGACTCTAGTGCGGGCCAGCGATCCGTCCGACGAAAGCTGCTTGAGGCTGGTCTCCGTGGCAGCGGCACCCAGGTGCAGAGCGTCCTCGCCGGCACCGAGCGCGACGGCGATGGCACGCGCCTCGTCGGCCGTCTCGGGCAGCGGCGGCAATGGACCCGCGGTCAGCACCGGATCGGCGAAAGCGACATACGGCTCGCGGAAGACATTGGCCGGCACCATGGCCGGCTTCGACGACGCCATTAGCGACGACACCGACGGCAGGATGGTGATGGCGTGGTCCCGCGCCAGCCAGCGGGCGTCGCGGTAGCGGTCGGCGGAGTCAGCGGCGGGTTCGGACACCAGCGCATGGAACGGCAGCGACGCCAGCGAGCGGGACGGCACGATGACGAGGTCGCGCCCAGCGATCAGCGGCGCCGCCTCGCCGAGTAGCGCGGTATGAAGCTCGTGCGCTATGCCGAGGACGCGTCCCTGTCGGCCGGGACTCTTGCCCTGAACGAGCGCCTTGGGACCTCGCGTCGTCGCGCCCACGCCCATTTGCTCGCGCAGTTCGCGGACCCCAGCGCGGAGCTCGCCGGTGGCGCGGGGCACCCGGAGCCAGTGGACGTCCCCTGTCTTGGGTATTACCCACAGCAAGGTTTCGGCCGCCACGTCGCCGATCGCTCCGGTATCCGCATAAAACAGCAGAACATCGTTCGGCCCGAGCCATTGTTGCACCGCCGCGATGTCGAGCGGCGCCGGCCGCTGCAACTCGGCGAAGGCCGGAAACTCTGCTGCCAGTTGCGCATCGATCGCAGCGATCCACGCATCAGTCTGAGCAAGGGAGGCGCGGAGCATCGCCGTGTCGGAGCCGCGCCCGGCCAGCGCCTGCGTCAACGCGCTGTCGTCCGCGCGCCAGCGGGCAACGAGGTCCTGCCGGTCGCGCACCAGCCTCGCGAGGGCACCGTTGCCGGATGCCTGCCGCGCCGCCATCTGCGCCAATGCCTCCGCCGCCTCGGATTCGATCACGCGCTGCGCCACGAGGAACGCTTTCTCCGCGCTATCGGGCAGGCGGAAATAGGCTTTGACGAGGGCATCGAATATGCGCGCCCGCGCCACCGCCTGATCCTCGACGTCACCGGTGCGCGACGTGAACGCCGCGGCAGCATCAACGGCCGCCAGCCGCTCGACGATGGCCGCAGCCTGCGCAAACGACGCCGCCGCGCCCGGATAGTCGCCAGTAGCGAACAGAGCGTTGCCGATGTCCGACAGCGCCGACTGCACGGCGACGCTCTCCTCGCCGTAGCGCGCCGTCAGCGCCGCATAGCTTTCGCGATGGAGCGCGAGCGCCTCGTCATACTGCCCCTGCGCTGCGCGGATACGGCCCAGCTCGCTGGTGGCGCGGAAATAGGCGCGGCTCTGCGGCGCAAGCTGCGCATAGAGCTCGCGCGACCGGCTGATCAACTGCTCGCTCCCCGCGAGGTCGCCGGCATCGCGCCGATAGCTGCCGAGCGTGAAGCTGACAGCCGCGACCTCGCGCGACATTTCACCATTCGCCGCAAGGGCGGTGGCCAAGGCGGCTTCGCCCAGCGCGATGGCGCGGTCGACATGTCCTGTCGCATGCTCGAGGAAGCTGAGCGCAAGGCGCGCCGCATTGGCGCTCGCGCCGCCGTCCTCGCGATATGATGCAAGCACGTCGACGGCGCGTTCGAGCAGCGGGCGTGCGTCCTCGAACCGCTCCTGCCCGGCATAGAGCTGGCCAAGCGCGATGAGGTCGAAGCCCGTCAGCACGTGGTCGGGCCCGAGCTGTCTCTCGGAGATCGCCAGAACGCGCTTGAACACGATCTCGGCTTCCGCCTTGCGCTCCTGTGCGCTCGCCGCCCGGCCGATCCAGCGCAGCAGACCTGCGGCAGCGAGCGAGTCGGGGCCGTCGGTCCGCTCGCGCACCGCGAGCAGCCGGCGGAACACAGCCTCCGCTTCCGCAACCTCCCCGCTCGCCCACAGGGCCCGGGCGAGGCCATCGACGCTCGCCAGCGTATCGGGATCCTCGGCCCCGTATGCTGCTTCGCGGATGTGGAGCGCGGCTCGATAGAGCGGCACGGCCTCGGCAGCGCGATCCTGGCCCGCATAGAGCTGCGCGAGCCCCTGCAGCGGATCGGCCAGGAGCGGGTCGTCGGGCTCGAGCGCTTCAGCGCCTGCCGCGATGGCCGCAAGATAGACCGGCTCGGCCGCCGCCAAATCCCCTGCTGCATGCAGCAGGCCGGCCTCTTCGCCCAGCCATTGGATCGCGTTGCGATCCGTGTCACCGAACGCCGCCTTCGCGCGCGCCACGGCCTTGCCCATCACCGCCGCAGCATCGCCGTTGCGTCCCAGCGACTGCAGCAGCCGCGCAACCCAGAAAGTTGAACGCGCGGTGTCGGGGGCATCGGTTCCGAGCACCTGCTCGCGGATGCCGAGGACTTTTTCGTAGAGCGGCAGCGCCTCGGCATAGCGCTGCTGGCGGCGCAGCGAGATGGCGAGGTCGTTGAGCGAAACCGCCGTGTCAAGGTGATAGGTGCCGAGGAGCTTTTCGCGCGTCGCCGCCGCCTGCCGATAGTGCGGCTCGGCCTCTGCGTAGCGGTCCTGGTTGAACAGCGCATCGCCCAGGAGCCGGTGGAGGTTGGCGGTGACGAGATGTTCGGCGCCGTAATCGGCGAGGGCGAGTTCGAGCGCGGCACGCGCTGCTGCTTCGGCATCGGCCGGTCGGCTCGAGCCAAGGGTCGCCTCCACCTGCGCCGTCAGCGCGGCGATATCTTCCGCCGGGCCCGCACGGGTCGGTGCGACCGTCGCCACGAGCGCGCAGGCCAGCAATAGCGCCAATCCGAACCGCGTTCCGCGCACGGCCGATCCCCCAATGACCTGTTCGTTTTACACGGCGGCGCCGGCATCATGAAGTCCGCCCTGCGACACGTCATGGCATCAGGCGGGCGCGATCGAGGCGACGCAGAACTACTTTACAGTCGGAATGTATGCGCATACATTGCCGATGTAAGCGCTTAGATTCCCAAGGAGCAGGCGCTGGGAGGGATCGGATGAGACGCGCCACCATTGCGCTGGTCGCAGAAAAGTCCGGATATTCCGTCGCCACCGTCTCGCGCGCGCTCCATAACGATTCCTCGGTCGTCCCCCAGACCCGCGAGCACGTGCTGCGGGTCTGCCGCGAAGTCGGCTACGAGCCGTCGATCGCCGGCCGGCGCCTGAGCTGGGGCAACAAGGCCGTGGTCGGCCTGTCGCTGGGGGCGCACGACCATGCCGCGGGGCGCTTCGTGTCCCTGATGCACCAGGCGCTGAGCCACCAGCTCGGCCTGTCGGGCTGGTCGGTCGAGCTCATCACCTCAGACCGCTTCAACGACAGCCTCGAGATCGGCGGGCTGATCCTCGTGGGCATAGGACCGAACGATCCGCGCCCGACTTCCGATGTGGCCAGGCGCATCCCCACCGTCGCCATCGGCCACGATCTCGACTGCTTTTGCGTCGCCGCCGACGACAGTCATGGCGGCCGGCTCGCGGCCGAACACCTGCTGGGCCTTGGCCGCCGGCGCCTCGCCGTGCTGCAGGGCACGCCCGAAGGCGGCAAGCGCGTGCTGCGCGTCGATGCCTTCGTCGCGACGACCCGGACCGCCGGGGTCGAGCCCACGATCATCGAAGCCAACGCGACCGCGACGCCGTCGCTCCAGGGTTACCGGGGCCTCGCACGGGCTCTCAAGGACGGCGTTCCATTCGACGGCCTGTTCTGCGAGACCGACGAGCTGGCGCTCGGTGCCCTCGCCGCGCTCGAGGACGCCGGCCTCGCAGCGCCGGGCGATGTCGCCGTCATGGGGTTCGACGACCTGCCCCATCTGTCGGCGCGGCTCACTACCATCCGACAGGACTTCCCGAAACTGGCCGAGGCAGCCATCAAGCTCCTCGCCGAGGCCAGGCGGGGCGCCACGCCCCGCCAAGTTCTGATGCCCACCGAGCTTGTACGACGTCAAACAACGTGAGCCGGCCCGGCCGGACCAACGGAGGAACCATGCATAAGACAACAATTCTGCTTGCCGGCCTGTCGCTGCTGGCCCTGACCACCGCCGCGCCCGCCGTGGATGTGCGCATCTCCGGCTGGGGCGGCGCCGAGGTCGCGCTCGTCAACGGGCTCATCACCGACGTGCTGGCCGACGAGCTCGAGGCCGCCGACATCAACGTCGTCTATGAGCCGGTGGATGGCGATTTCAGCCAGTTCATCACCAACGCGCTGTCGGCCGGCACCGCGCCCGATCTGTTCTATACCGACATCTTCTGGAGCCGCGCCGTGTTCGGCACCGGCAAGGTGGCGATGACCACCAACGACACCGCGCCCTTCTCGAAGAACCTGATCGACGCCTTCACCTATGACGGCCAGGTGATGGCGCTGCCCAAGGACTTCAACACGCTTGCCCTGCAATACAACAAGGACATCTTCGACGACGCCGGGGTCGATTATCCCACCGACGACGAGACATGGACGACGCTGCAGGAGAAGCTCGTGGCGATCCATGAAGCCCTGCCGGACGTCAACGGCATCTGCGTCGTGCCCGACTATGCCCGCTTCGCCGCCTTCGCGCTCGGCACCGGCTGGGAGCCGTTCAACGCTGAAGGCAAGACCGTGCTCGACGACAACTTCAAGCGCGCCTTTGCCTGGTACACCGGACTGGTACCGGCAGGTGCCGCCGTCGCGGCTGCCGATGTCGGGGAAGGCTGGACCGGCGGCTGCTTCGTCAAGGAGCTGACGGCCGTAGCCGTCGAAGGCGCCTGGATCATCGGGGGCATCCGCGACGGGGCCCCCAACCTGAACTGGGGCACCGCGCGCATCCCCGCCGATCCGGAATCGGGCGAGGCCGGAAACCTCATCTTCACCGTCGGCTGGACCGTCAACGCGGACTCGCAGGTGCAGGATGCGGCGCAAAAGGTGGCCGAGCTGCTGACCAGCGAGAAGGCGCAGCAATGGATCCTCGAACAGGGCCTCGCCCTGCCCTCGCGTTCGGCGCTGGTCGACAATCCGTGGCTGCAGGGTGACACGCCCGAGCAGGAGGTCAACCGCGTGGTCTTCGCCGGACTCGACGACGGCAATGTCGAGCCGTTCTTCTTCGGCGATCTCGGCGGCGCCTGGATGGAGCCGATCAACTCCGCGCTCAACGCGGTCCTGACCGGCGAAACCGACGTCGACACCGCCATGGCCGATGCGCAGGCCAAGTTCGACGCCATGGCGCCGCAGCAGCGCTAGCACCGTTCCGGGGCCGCCGCCTTTCCTCCCAGCGGCCCCACAATCAGGGAGGACGGCATGAACCAGAGGCAGAGGGACCATGTGGTCGGCTACCTCTTCGTGCTGCCCTTCCTGATCTCGCTGGGTACCTTCTTTCTCTACGCCGCCGGGCGCACGCTGATCTTCAGCTTCACCGACTACAATCTGTTCAACACCCCGGCCTTCACTGGCCTCGACAACTATGTCGCGATGGTGCGCGACAGCCTGTTCACGCTGGCGCTGTCCAACACGCTCGCCTTCTCGCTGATCGTCACCGTCAGCCAGTCGATCCTGGCCTTGCTGCTTGCCGTCTTGGTCAACGGCGTGATCAAGGCACGCGGCTTCTGGCGCACCGTGTTCTACCTGCCTTCGATCATGTCGAGCGCGGCCATGACGCTGATCTTCCTGTGGCTGTTCCAGCGCCAGGGACTGATGACCGAGCTCGTGCAGTTCGTCGTCAATTCGCGCTGGTATATTGCTGCCTTCGTCGCGATCTTTGTCGCGGTCCAACTCGCCTTCGTCTTCAACGCCCGGCGCAGATATGACGGCGTCTCGCTGGCCGATCCCGTGTTCGCCACCGTCGCGCTCGTCGTCGCCATCGTAGCGACCTACCTGCTGCGCCTCGCCGCTGCCCTGCCCATCTATGACGAGCAGTTCCTCATCTCCTGGCTCAACACGCAGGCGCGCATTCTCTTCCTGCCGCAGACGCTGTGGTCGGTGGCGCTGATGAATGTGTTCACCACCGTGCCGACGCTGATGCTGCTGTTCCTCGCCGGACTGCAGTCGATTCCGGTCGCACTCTACGAGGCCGCCGAACTCGACGGCGCCGGCAAGGTCCGGCAGTTCTTCTACGTCACTGTGCCATCCCTCGCGCCGGTGACCTTTGCCGTGGTGACGCTCGGCATCATCGGCACCCTGCAGATGTTCGACCAGGTAGCGATCCTCGGCGACGCGGCGCCGCTCCAGAGCCGCGTGACGCTTGCCTTCTATATCTACGCCAACGCCTTTCCCGAGGGCGCGGCTTCGCGCATCGGCATGTCGAGCGCCGCCGCGATCCTCCTCGGCGTGTTGACCCTGCTCATCGTCTATCTGCAGCGCGCGCTGGGGATCAGCGACAGGGTGGATCGATGACCGACACGACGCTCGCCACCACGCTGCCCCTCGCCGCCGCGCGCCAGCGGCTGCCACCCGAGGCGCTGCGCCGGCGCCAGTTCTTCACGCTTGGCTGGACCTACCTGATCATCATCGGCGTCGCGACCGTGATGCTCGGCACCTTCCTGGTCGCCTTCGTCGCCTCGCTCAAGGTCGATCCGCTCGAGCGCCCTTTCCGCGTCGCCTTCGACCAGGTGAACCCGTTCGCCTGGGTCACCGCCGCCGACCTCGGCCGGCAGGGCGCCGGCGATCCGTGGTGGGGCGGCTTCGCGCCGGGTGGCCGGATCACCTTCACCGCCACCTACACCGCGCCGCCGGGCACCGAGATCGTGCCGCCACAGGCCGAAGTGCCGCGCCGGCGCCCCGGCAGCGGCATCGCAGCCGCGCTGACCAAATACTATGCCATCGACTATGCGCTGCTGACCCTGATCGCCGTCGCCGATGGCGAGATGAATGTCACCGATCCGCAGACCGGCGCCGGCGAGGTCTGGCCGACGCGCACCTTCACCTACGAGATCGCCTTTGATCCCGCCAAGGCGGAGGGCGGCCCCTGGATCGAGCGTACGCCGCTCGACCTCACCTCGCCCACCAGCCAGCAACTCGTCGCCTCAACGCTCGACCCCACGCGCTTCGAACGCCGCGGCCGCGTTGCAAGCTGGGACAATATCGCGCCGGGTGTCCTCGGCCTCGTGTTCAACAATTACCGTCGCGTCATCACCGAGACGGCGGACCTCCAGACGGGCCAAAGCCTCTTCGCCGGCTGGATGTGGAACAGCCTGTTCATCGCCATGGGCCGCGTGGTGATGACGCTGGTGCTGGCGAGTCTCGCGGGCTACGCGCTCGCGCGGTTGAGGTTCCACGGCGCCGGATTGATCTTCGGCCTCGTGCTGTTCTCGATGACGATCCCCGCGCAGGTGACGTTCATCTCGAACTACCTGATCTTCCGCGACATCGGCCTGCTCAACACGCCCTGGGCGGTGATTACCGTGCTGGTCGTCGGCTCGCACGTGCTCCTGATGAAGCAGTTCTTCGAAACCTTCCCGAAAGAGATTGAGGAAGCCGCGATGGTCGATGGCGCGTCGCGCCTGGGCATCTTGTGGCGCATCGTGCTGCCCAACGCCATGCCCGCCGTGATCGTCAACGCCATCATGGCTTTTCAGGCGGCGTGGAACGACTTCTTCTGGCCGCTGGTGCTGATCACCAGCCCGCCCAATGCGCTGACCATCCAGGTCGGGCTGCTGTCGCTCCGCCGCTCCTATGGCGGCGCGCAGGGCGACTGGGGACTGGTGCTTGCCGGTGCCTTCGTCTCCATCATTCCGGTGCTGATCCTGTTCATCCTGTTCCAGCGCTACATCGTGACCAACCAGGTGTCCGAAGGCGTCAAGTGATCCCACTCAAATCCGACTTCTGTTACGCCATTCTGGATGATCGCGGCATGGCCAAGGATGTTCGCGCCGCCGGACTTTATCGCCATGACACGCGGCACCTGAGCAACTATGTCTGGCGCTTCGACGATCTCGAATTGATCGAACAGACCGCCACAGCCACGACGCTGACGCAGTACTGGTCGCGCATGCGCCGCCACCAGCAGGAGGTGATGCTGGAGCGCACGCTCGAGCTCACGCCGACCGGCGTGGTCGAGCACCTCCATGTCGAGAGCTGGAGCGACACGCCGCTGGTGCTCGATCTGGCGCTGGACATCGAGGCGGACTTTGTCGACATCTTCGAGGTGCGCGGCCACAAGCGGCGCGCTCCGCGCAATCGGGTGAGCGAGGAAACGCACGACGGCATCCGCACTTTGACCTATGTCGCGCAGGATGGCGTGCGCAGTGAAACCCGGATCGATCTCGACGGGCTTGGGGGGGCGCTGCGACTGGCGCCCCGCGAAAGCCTGACCCGCACGGTCCAAATCCACTTCTCGACGAGCCTTCCCGCGGGCCTTGCCGCCCCTCGCGTCACGCCTCGCTGGACGCCGTCGATCGCAGGCGAGCGCTCGCCGGTCCTCAAGCAGGCCATCGCCGACATCGAATCCCTGCTGCTCGAAACGCCCGAAGGGCGCACCCTCGCGGCCGGTATTCCGAACTTCGTTGCCCCCTTCGGCCGCGATTCGCTCATCACGGCTTGGCTCCTGCTCGAAGCCGACCCCTCGCTCGCCCGCTCGGTCCTGGTCTATCTAGCGGCGCGGCAGGGCAAGGCCGAAGATTCGTTCCGCGATGAAGAGCCGGGCAAGATCATGCATGAGCATCGCGAGAGCGAGCTCAACCGCATCGGCGAGATGCCGTTCCGCACCTATTACGGCAGCGCCGACTCGACGCCGCTCTTCGCGATCCTGCTCGGTGACTATGCCGCCCGCACGGGAGAAACGGCACTGGCCAAACAGCTCGAGCCCAATTGGCGCGCCGCCATCGGCTGGATCGAGCGCTACGCCGATCCGCGCGGCCTCATCAATTTCCGCCAGCGCGACGATGGCCACGGGCTTACCGTGCAATCGTGGAAGGACAGCGCCGACTCAATGAGCTATGGCGATGGCCGCCTCGCCGAAGGCGGGCTCGCGGTCGCCGAGGTGCAGGGCTACGCCTTTGCTGCGCTCAACGCGGCAGTCGACCTCTCCCGGCTGTGTGACGGTCCCGCTGGCGAACGCGAAGCCTGGCGCCGCCGCGCCGCCGCACTCGCCGAGACCGTCGATCGGCTGTTCTGGATGCCCCGGCAGCAAACCTATGCCCTTGCCCTCGACGCCGACGGCCGCCAGCTCGACGTGGCTGCATCTGACGCCGGCCACCTGCTGTGGTCCGGCATCGTGCCCGACGAAAGGGCGCCGCTGGTAATCGCACGGCTCTTCGCCGACGACATGTGGTCGGGCTACGGCCTGCGGACGCTTTCGACACGCGAGGAGCGCTACAATCCGCTGTCCTATCACAATGGCTCGGTGTGGCCCCACGACACCGCTCTGTTTGCCGCTGGGCTCCACCGCTATGGCGACGGCGAGGGCTTCGCCCGGGTCCGTGAGGCGCTCACCGCGCTTGCCGCCCGTTCCGCCGATCTGCGCCTACCCGAATTGGTCGGGGGCTATCCGCGCGAAGGCAGCACGCCGCCGCTGCCCTACACCGAGTCATGTCGACCGCAGGCCTGGGCGGCAGCGGCGTTGATCTATGTGACGACGACGAAATGAGGCGAGCCGAACGACGCGGCTAAAGCACCTGCCCAGCCGCCAGTTCCACACGATATAGCGGCTCGTTCACCCCCGATCGCATGGTCGAGCCGAGCCGCATCTCCGTGTCGAACCCCAGCGGCAGCGTCGCGCCCTCGCGCAGGAAGACCGGAATCGACTCGAGCGGCGCCTCCACCCGGTGCCAGCCCGCCTCGTACCAGCGCTGCTCGAACAGGTGCCACCAGCGGCCGGCAGGAAGGTACACATCCCTTGATGTCGCGCCCTCTTCAATGACGGGCGCAACGAGCAGATTGCGTCCAAACATGTACTGGTCCCACAGCTTGATCGCGGTCCGATCGTCCTGGTGGTCGAGCAGCATCGCGCGCATCAGCGGCGTCTTCGCTTCGACGCAATGGGCCGCCTCGCGCTCGAGATAGGGCAACAACTGCATCCGGAGGTTGGCGTAGAACGCGTAGCCGGTGAGCGCGCGCGCGTCGCCGGATCGTTCCGCGATGTTCCACGGTGTGCGGTCCTGGTTGAGCTCGGCCTTGCTCTCGGCGTGGTACTGCATGATCGGGCAGAAGCACGCCATCTGCGCACCGCGCAGATAGAGTTCTGCGCTCGGCACCTCGCCGGAGAACCCGGCGAAATCCCAGCCCCAGAAGATCACGCCCGACATGCCGGCGGAAAGCCCCGCCAGCAGGCTGCGCTTGAAGGCGTCCCAGGTCGAACGCTCGTCGCCCGCCCAATGTGCGGGGAACGTCTGCGCGCCCGTGTAGCCGGCCCGCGAGAAGCAGATACCGCCATTCTGCTGCGCAAAGCGGTAGTAGGCTGAGATGTAGTCGCGCGGATAGCGGTTGCGGTTGAGCAACCCGTCGGTGCCGTCGGCAAAGACGAGGTCCTTTCCCCACACCATCTCGCCGCCATCCGTCTTGAACCCGTCGACGCCGAGATCGTCGATCAGGTACTGGCGCTTCCGGAACCACCAATCGACGCCCTCGCGATGGGTGAAGTCCATAAGCAAGGAGTCCTTGAACCAACCCTCGGGCAGCCGCAGCGCCTCGCCGTGCGGCTGTCGCACGCCATAACCGCGCGCGAGGAAATGCTCCTCGTCGCGCCGCTTCTGCGCATGCCGAAGCGCCGCCGTCTGCTTGATCACCGGGATCTGCCACAGGATCAGCTTCAGGCCGTGCTCGTGCAAGTAATCGACCATCCCCTTGGGGTCGGGCCAGCGCCCCCATTCGGGGAAGGTGAAATCCCTGTAGGTGAATGCCTCGCTACCCGGCTTTTCGGCATAGGTGGCGTCGTTCCAGATATAGAACGTCGCTTCATCGCTCCACGCCTCGATGACAAGCACCGTTGCTGGAATGCCGTGCTCCTCGGTCAGCGCAACCTGCTTCCTGACCTCGGCCTCGCTGTCCCAATTGTTTGAACTCATCCACGGCCCGAGCGCCCAAAGCGGTACGTTTTCGGGCTCGCCGGTAAAAGTGAGGAACTGCGCCACCTGTTCGTTGACGCTGCCGCTCAAGAATTCAAGCTTCAATGCATCCGCTTCGACGCCGAGCAGTGTCAGGCCCGGCTCGCGGAAGTCGAACCACGAATAGGAATCCGTGGCGATATACAGACCGAACCCGGTGTCGGTGTAGAACACCGGCATCGGAATGTAGGTGCGCAATCCCTGGTTCTTGTACTGGTTGTAGACGAACTGATCGACCCGGTTGCCCGCTTGATCGAGCGCATTGTAGCGCTCACCGAGCCCGAAGATGCCCGCCGTCTGATGCGTCAGCCGCAGCGAAATCTCCCGGATCCGCCCCTCACGGTCCACGAGGCTCGACACATGCGAGATTGTCACGCCATCCGGCAGCCCCTCGACCTCGACCGGACCGCCTTCGCGTCGCGCGAGCACCTCGTAGCGATACGCCGCCGTTGCCACCTCCGGGTGATCCCGGAAGCGCAGACTATAGCTCGGCGTCGAACCGGCGGCCCGCGCCGGCAGCACGAACTCCCAGTGCGTGGCTCGGAAGCTCCCTTGGATCACTGCGCCATCTACCAAGCACTCGACCACCTCACTCTCACTGAGCGGCACGGCGACAGCGTGGACAATCACGTCGTCCTGCGATGTGATGAGCTTGGGGAAGCGCTCCTCGACCAGCGGCTCATAGCGATTGCCGTGCCCGTCGGGCAGGTGCCGGATGAACCGCGCATCGAGCTGGCCGAGACGCTGCAGTCGCTTCCGAACGATCTGCGTCACCAGGGTATCTTCCGCAATGAGCTCACGGGCCTGCGCGTAGCTGCCCTGCTCGCCAAAATACCAGGCGAGCATCTGCCGCTCCGCCGTGCTGGCACCCTCACGCGCCGCAAGCTGCCGCGCCCCGTCGACCAGCACCAGGTCCTCGGCATCGAACAGCCCGAACGGCACGGCCGCGAGGAGCACGTCGAAACCGAGCGTCTTGCGGTCCGAGGACGACATCAAAGTGCCGCCGCGCGTGTGTTTCGCGTAGGCATGGTTCTTGGCCGGCGCGACGAGCCTGGTGAGGTCACTGCGCCGCAACACCAGATTCGCGAGCCGCAGCGCACCGACCCATGACGCCAGCACCCAGGTGTCGGTGTATCCATTGTTGGCGGGGCTGATCTCGCGCCCAAGGGCGTCGGCCACAATCCCGACCGCCCGACCGGCCCCGCGCACGAGACCGCCATCGGCCGTAAGATCGGAATGCGTGCCCGCGAGAAACAGCGCCAGCCCCGCTTCGACCGTATCGCTCGCCTTGGCCAAACGTTTACCGATTGGAGCCTCCACACTTCGAGGGTCGTCGAGCAGCGCAGCATAGAGCTCGAGAAACCACGGATGGCTCTCCCAGACGGGCGCGTTGCGGGTCATAAGGTCGGCGGTCATCGTCATTCCATATCGCAAAACAAGGGCCGGGAGCCGAAACTCCCGGCCCACACACTCGGGAGGAGCGTTACAGGATGCCGTTCACGGCGGCGGCGGCGTCGCTGAGCGCCTGCTGCGGCGTCTTCTGGCCTAGCTTGGCGGCTTCCAGTTCCTTGCCCACGATGTCGGTGAGCTGGTTCCAGTTGTCGATCACCGGCGGTGTCACGGCCGTGTCGAGCGCCTCGAACACGACCTCGCGGCTCTCCGGCTTGGGCTGGTCGAGATAGCCCTGCACATAGGCCGGATCGCTCACCGCCGGCAGCTCCC
>CAZASR010000057.1:0-16369 GCA_964487765.1 uncultured Devosia sp.
GCGGTGGACTTGCCCTTGCACTTGCCGGTGTGGACGATGAGGAGGCCCCGCTCCTCGTTCTTGGTGGCGAGCATGCGTGTGCGCGCTTCCTTCTTCTTGCGCATCTTTTCGGCGTGATAGGCATCGCGCTCGGCTTCGCTCATCAGATCGGTCTTCTTCACGCGCTCGGTCATTTCGTCTCCAGCCATTCATGCGCGCGGTTGCTGCGCGGCCGCCAATAGCCGCGCTCGCGCGCCTCGTTGAACTTGGCGATCAGCTCGTCATAGCCGAAGCGGTTGTTGTTGCGGATGAAATCGCGCGTCGCGGCATCCTCGACAAAGGCTTCGAAGGCGAGATCGAAATGGTGCGTCCTGACCGCGCCAGTGGTAGCGGCGAAGGCGAACATATAGTCGACCGTGGCGATGATCTCGAACGCGCCCTTGTAGCCGTGGCGCTTGACGCCATCGATCCATTTGGGATTGACGACGCGGCTGCGCATCACGCGCGAAACCTCTTCCTCGAGCGTGCGCGCCACGGGCCGTTCGGGCCGCGAATGGTCGTTGTGATAGGCGAGGGGCCGCCGACCCGACAGGGCTTCGGCGGTCGCGACGAGCCCGCCCTCGAACTGGTAGTAGTCGTCGGAGTCGAGCAGGTCGTGCTCGCGATTGTCCTGATTGTGCACCACCGCCTCGATGTCGCCGAGCCGCGCGGCGAGCCGCCCCCGCTCGGGCACACCCGCCGCATGCGCGCCATAGGCATATTGGCCCCAATTGACGAAGGCCTCGCCAAGGTCGGCCTTCGTCGTCCAGCGGCCGCTGTCGATCAGCGCCTGAAGCCCCGCCCCATAAGCGCCGGGCTTGCTGCCGAAGACGCGGTGGCCGGCCTTTAGCGCCGCGTCGGCTTCGCTGGCCCCCGCGCGCATCAGGCCCAGCGCGTCCGAGCGCATGCGCGCCGCAACGGGGTTTTCGGCCTCCGGTTCGTCCAGCGCCCCGATGGCCCGCACGGCACGGTCGAACAGGGCGATCTGCTGCGGAAAAGCGTCGCGGAAGAGGCCCGAGATACGCAGGGTCACATCGACGCGGGGCCGGCCGAGTTTGGCGAGCGGCACGATCTCGTAGCCGCTGACGCGGAGCGAGCCCGCGTCCCATACCGGGCGCGCGCCGATGAAGGCGAGGGCCTGCGCCATGTCGTCGCCGCCGGTCCGCATGTTGGAGGTGCCCCACACGCTCAGCACCAGCGAGCGCAGATGCGTGCCCTGGTCCTGGAAGTGCCGCAGCAGCAGGCCTTCGGCCGATTTTCGCCCGAGCTCCCAGGCGGTGGGAGTGGGCACGGCGCGATTGTCGACGCTGTAGAAATTGCGGCCCGTGGGCAGCACGTCGAGACGTCCGCGAGACGGCGCGCCCGACGGTCCGGGACGGATGAATTTGCCGGCGAGGCCGGCATGCAGCGCCGCGATCTCGGCGGGGCCGGAGGCGCGGAGCCGGGGGCGCATCACCGCGTTGAGCTCGGCGACAACGGCGGCCGAGGCGGGACCGGGAGGAGGGGCGCCGTCGATAAGCTCGGCCGCGCGCGCTTCGAGATGATCCACCACATCGCCCACGCGCCGCCAGTCGCCGGGGCCGTCCCATGCGGTGCCCAGATCGACGGTGAGCGGATCGAGCCCGAGGGCGAGATCGTCGGCCAAGGCGCGAATGAGCGAGCCGTCCGCCGCGCGCTCGCCCCGCGGTACGCGGGCAAGGGCGGCCAGCAGGTCGCGCTCGAGCCGGCCGGTGGGCGATTGGCCGAAGATGTGGAGGCCGTCGCGAATCTGCGCTTCCTTGAGGTCGCACAGGAACGTGTCGACCTTCCTGAGCGCCTCGGCTTCGTCGGGCGGCAGGCCGATGTCCTGGTCGAGCCGGGCGTCGCGGGTGAAATCGAGGATGCGGCGGCGCAGGTCGCGAAGCCGCCGCCGGTCCATGCCGCTCGCGGCGTAATATTCGTCGAGCAGGGCTTCGAGATCCTTGAGCGGCCCGTAGGTTTCGGCACGCGTCAGGGGTGGCACGAGGTGGTCGATGATCACCGCGCCGGTTCGCCGCTTGGCCTGCGTCCCCTCACCGGGATCATTGACGATGAAGGGATAAAGATGCGGCAGCTCGGCCCGCAGCGCCGCCGGGTAGGAGGCGTCGTCGAGCGCGGTCGCCTTGCCCGGCAGCCATTCGAGCGAGCCGTGCTTGCCATTGTGGATCACCGCATGCGCGCCAAACGCGTGGCGCAACCAGAGATAGGCTGCGACATAGGCATGGGGCGGGACGAGGTCCGGATCGTGGTACGCGGCCGTCTCGTCGCGATCATAGCCGCGGGCCGGCTGCAGCAGGACGGCAGCGTTGCCGAGCATGAGCACGGGCAGGTGAAACGACGCGCCGCGAACGAACGGATCGGCCTCGGGCTCGCCCCAGCGAGCGGTCACCTCGCGCTGTGTCTTCCCAGGCAGCACTGCGAACAGCGCCCGGTAGTCGGCCACCGGCCACGCGACGCCCTCGCCGCGCTGCGGATCAGCGTTTGTGGGTCCGGCCTGCAGCCGCGCGATCAGCGCATTGCCGTCCGCGGGGACATCGTCGGCACCGAGCTCGCGGAGGATACGCACGGTCGACTCCGGTGCGTCGTAGCCGACGCCGTTGGCGATCCGGCCGTCGCGAATGGGGTAGTTGGCGAGGACGATCGCAGTCTTGCGTTCGGTCGGGGGCGTCGCGCGCAGCCGTACCCAATTGGCCGCCAGCGATACGGCCCGGGTGATGCCGTCGGGATCGGGCGCATAGGATGAGAGCGGGCATTGTGTTGCCGCATGCCACACGGCTTCGGCCTTGTGCCCGACGATGACGCCACCGATGCGGCCGTCGAGCTCAGGCAGGACGATTTGCATCGCCAGATCCTTGGCGCTCAGCCCCTGGCTGTCCGCCGCCCATTGCGCCGCCGGCCGGCCACCCTGGACGAGCTGGATCACCGGCGCGTCGCAGCCGGCGAAGGGATTGAGCCGGTCGTCGAGCCCGTCGATACCGAGGGCAAAACCGGTGAGGTTGAGGACCGCCTGCGGGCGATGGGCCGCGAACGCCCCCTGCACGAAGCGCACGCAGGCGGCTTCCTTGAGCGTTGAGATCATCAGCGGAATCGGCGCAAATCCACGCCGCTCGATCTTCGCGATGAGCGCTTCGAGCGTCGCAGTTCCGGCGCCTTCGAGCGCGGCGCGATAAAAGAGCAGGGGGATGGCGGGGCGGTCGTCGGGGGCGATCTCTTCGAGGATGCCGCGGCCGGGGAGCCAGTAGCCGAAACGGGGGAAGGGGCGCACGGGCGGCTCTTCATCTGAGTCACCTCGCGCGGAGTGAGGGGACGTCAGCTCGTCGAATGCGGCCAGCAGCGCATCAGCATTCTCCGGTCCTCCGGCGGTGAACAGGGCGTGCAGACGCCGCCAGTCGTCGGATCGTATGGTGGAACGTTGCTCCAGAGCCGGATCGGGGACGGCGTCGCCGGGGAGCAGCGCGAGATGAATGCCATTGCTCCGCGCGAGGGCTTCGAGCTGGTCGACGCCATAGGGCCAATAGGCCGCGCCACCGAGGAGCCGCACGACGACAACCAGGGCGTGCCGCACGGTCCGTTCAGTCCACAGGTCGACCGAGAGGTTGTGCGCGAGCCTCAGCGTATTGGCGAGGCGCACATCGTTGCGACCGGCGCGGTCGACGGCGCCCGCGAGCAGCGCGAGTTCGCTGTCGGCGGCCGAGGCGAAGACGATGCGTCCGGGCGTCTGGCCCAGATCGATCGCCTCGCCCTCCTGTTGCAGGGCGCCCGCCTGGGCGGCGAGAAGGTGCATCACGCCACCTCGCGTTCGCCGAAGCTCTCGATCACCGCCACCGGCAGCAGCGAGGCGAGCATGCCTGCGATGCCGAGCGCAACCAGTTCGCCGGTGAGGTAGGTGTCCTCGGTCTGAGTGAGCCAGCTCAGGAAGCCGAGATAGGAAGCCGCGCCGATTGGCAGCGCCAGCAACAGCCGGAGGTTGGCGGACGACGTGACGCGGCGTGCGACCAGGTTGGCCGCAGCAACGGTGAGATTGGCCCACACCGTCACAAAATAGGTGAAGGGAAGCGCGCCGAGGATGAAACCAAAATCAAAGGCCAGCAACGCGTTCGGGCCGAAGCGGCCGATGCCGCTGCCGATGAGGAACGTGACCTCGGCCACCGCCGGCCCGAGCAGGAGGCAGACAAGCACCAGTCCGCCGTCACGCCAGGTGAGCAAGCTCTCCCCTCTCCTCGTCGTTGAGGCGCAGCAACTGCGCGCTGATCGCGGCACGGTCGAGCGGCGATTCCCCGATCACCACCAGCGCCGTCTCGCGCGCTTCGTCCGGTTTCCACGGGCGGTCGAACCAGGTGTTGAGGCGCGGGCCTACCGCCTGGATGGCGAGGCGGGCTTCCGCGCCCGGCAGGGCGGCAAAGCCCTTGAGGCGCAGCACATCGTGCGAGCGAATGGTATCTTCGATGCGCATGAGCAGCTCGTCGCGGCTCAACCCGGCCGGCAGCGTGATCGAGAACGAGTCGAAATCGTCGTGCTCGTGCCCCTCGCCGCCATGCTCGAGCTCATGCGCGCTGTCGCGGCCCTCAAGGTGATCCTCGCTGCCGACGCCGAGCCCCAGAAGCGCGGCGATGTCGACATGCCCGTTGTGGGCGCGCACGATGCCCGTGCCCGGCCGTGCTTCGCTGCGCAGCCTATCCTCAACCGTATCCAGAACGTCGTTCGAAACGAGGTCAGCCTTGTTGACCACAAGCAAATCGGCGGCGACCAGCTGGTCCTTGAACAACTCGCCCAGCGGCGTTGCGTGGTCGAGCATCTGGTCGGCGGCACGCTGGCGCGCCACCGCCTGCTCGTCGGCCGCAAAGCGGCCTTCGCTCAGGGCGGCGGCATCGACGACCGTCACCACGCCGTCGATCGTCACCTGGCTCTTGATTTCGGGCCAGTTGAAGGCGCGGATCAGTGGTTGCGGCAGCGCCAGCCCGCTGGTTTCAATGATGATGTGGTCGGGGCGCTCGTCGCGCCCCAAGAGGGTTTCCATCGTCGGGATGAAATCGTCCGCAACGGTGCAGCAGATGCAGCCGTTCGAGAGCTCGATCATATCCTCTTCCCGGCAGGTCTCCTCGCCGCAGGCTGCGAGCACCTCCTTATCGACGCCGAGGTCGCCGAACTCGTTGATGACGAGCGCGATGCGCTTGCCCCTGGCGTGGCCGAGGACATGTCGGATCAGCGTGGTCTTGCCGGCGCCGAGGAAGCCGGTGATGACGGTGACGGGAATCTTGCTCATGCCGCCACCGCAGCGCTGGACGACCGCGCGAAGCGTTCGGTGAGATAGCCATAAAGGGCCCCGAGGATCATCCAGAAAGCGAGCCCGACGAACAGCGTATTGGCCGCGAAAGCCGCGGCGAGCGAGGCGGGGACGCCGCTCGCATGGTCCGCCGGCTGCGGCGCGCCGATAATGTGCGGCATCCCGATCAGCGCGATGCCGATGGCGACGGCCGCGGCATTTTGAAACCTGGCGATGCCGTAGATCGCCGTCGCGGTCGCCGCGGCGGTGCCCCACCACCAGATCTGGCGGGCGACCACGTCGGCGGCGGGCATTCCGGGCAGTTCCGGGGGCAGGCCGAAGGCCGGCGCGAGCTGGAAGACGGCAAAGCCGGCAAGGCCCCAGAGCACGCCGCTGCGCGCCGTCACCTCCAAGCCGCTGAGAACGGACGCGGCACTGAGCAGGAACGCGAAGCCGAGCGCGGCGAACATGCCGGTGGCGACGGTATAGAAGGTCCGCTCCAGGCCATCGGCAGGCATCCATTCGTCCTCGTGATCGTGCGCGGGCGTGGCCTCTTGATGCCTATGCGTGGCGGGAGCTTCAGTGCCCTCATAGGCTTCGGCCGCAATGATCAGTGGCACAACACGCCACTGCTGGAGGGTCGCCATGGCGGCGCCCGAAATGAGTCCCGCGAGCAGGACGGCAAAGAACAGTCGCTGGAAAATCGCCATCAATGTCCCCCCCGGTTCAGTGGCAGGGGAAGCCGAGGGCGTGGCGTGTGTCGTGGGCGCCGTTGTGCACTCCCGCATCCTGCGCGAAGCCGATCGTGCCGAGCAGCACGAAACCGAGCATCAGGGCGACGACGCCCGCAATGAGTCGCTGCGAGAGAGAGAGGCCGGAAACGGCCGAAACCGAAGTCGTGTTCATGTGACACCCGCCGTGTTCACGTTGAAATGGGCTCTGCGCCCGGTTGCGGCTGGCAGGTCTCCTGGCTCGCGGGTCGCTGCGCTCTCCGGCCTTCCCGGTGATGGCTCACCAGTGGCGTCGTCGGATTGGCTCGCCGCTCACAGTTGCGGGGGCAGCCACGGTCTCGGTCCCTGATGGGTACGCCTCACCGTGTTCCCTTTTGATCCCCGCGCCATATGGTTTGGGGAACCAGCACGGTCAGGCTTACGCCGGAACGGGCGGATAGTCCAGCGCGCCTACTCCGCCGCGGCTTCGGCGTCCTGCTGAAGGTCCTCGGGCGCGGGATAGGTCAGGTTGACCTCGCGCACGACGACCTTGGCCGCGAGCATCTCGGGCATGTCGGAGGGATACTGGCTGTCGCCGGCGATCGCGTTCATCTGTGCCTGCGACAGGTCCTCGACGGTGGGCGCGAAGCGCAAATTGAGCTTGCAGCCGCCCGGCAGATCGCTGAGTGCGCCACTCTCGAAGGCCGCGAAGCCGCTATAGTCCCAATAAAAACCGAAGAGCTCGAACGGCTCGCCATTGATCGCCTCAACCTCCTCAATGGGCATGCCGATCTTGACGCCACCGGGGCCGGTGTCGCCGGGCGCGAGCGTCACGCCGGCGATGTCGGCGGTGTTCGCCTCGTCCCACCAGCGGACCTGCATGGTCCGCTCCGGATCGTCGGGATAGATCGTGGTCGCGACCATCGTCGTGCCTTCGGGACCCGGCACTTCGCCGGTGGTGACGTTCTCGGCGCCGAATTCGGCCTCGATATCGGCGAGCGTCGCGTCTTCGGAGAACACGCCCTCGCAGTCGAATTCGGCGGCGACGACGGGCGCGGCGGTGAACGTCAGGATGGCGGCGAGGGCAAGGCGCATGGCAACCTCCGGTCGGTAGTGGCGGACTGTGCTCGGATCACAATGAACGGGTGTGGGCACGGTTGCGAATCCCGCTGGCGAATCTGGAGCGTTCGCGCCAGATGTTGTCGTCTCACCCCCGTGGTGCTCCATGCCCCTGTCGCTGTCGCCTGCCGTGCTTCCGGTCCTGCTGCTGATCGGCTCCAACGTTTTCATGACCATCGCCTGGTACGGCCATCTCAAGTTCCCGGCCGCGCCCATGGGGATTGCCGTGATGGCGAGCTGGGGCATCGCGCTGGTCGAGTACTGGCTGGCGGTGCCGGCCAACCGCATCGGCTACGGCACCTATTCGGCCGCCGAGCTTAAGGCGATCCAGGAAGTGATCTCGCTCACCGTGTTCGTGGGCTTCGCCGTGCTCGTGCTGCGCGAGCCGCTGACCTGGAACCACGGCGTCGGCTTCGGGCTGATCGCGATCGGTGCCTATTTCATCTTCAACGGACCGCTGAAATGATCAGCAGCGCCGCGTGGTGGTAAGGCTCGAGGCCAGCCGGTCCAGCACCGGCTGCATCGCGGCGACGTCCGCGGTACCGTATTCGAGCTGCAGCGTGACGAGGGCGTCGCCGCAAATATCGAGTGCGCGCATCTCCATCAGCCAGCCGGGCCGCCGGGCGCTGACCCGGGCGGCCGTGGGGGTCACCGCCTCGTATACGATGTTCCAGCCCTGGCCGGTCTCCCAGTCGTGCCAGTCGCGCACCGCGGCCTCGAACCCGTCCGGCGCCATCTGGCCGCGGAGGCTGAGCGTCACCGTGGGCGAGGTGAAATCCTGCCCGTCGCCAGCGCCGCCCTCGCCGCGCCGGACGAGACCCGGCGGCACGTCCACACCATAGCCGTAGGTGCGGTTCTCGTAGCGCTGCCAGTCATCGGCGAGTGCGGGCGCCGCCATGAGCACCAGCCCGGCCGCGAGCGCCGCCCTCACCGCGTCGTCTCCTCATGGGCGTGGTCGTCGTGGTCGTGATCGTGATCGTGCGCATGGGTCTCGGGATGGCGCCACTCACCCCAGCTCTGGCGCAGGATCTGGTACGAACTCGACAGGAACAGCGCCGCCATCACGCCGGCGACGATCAGGTCCGGGGCGCCGCTGCCGAGCCAGGCCACCAGCACCGCCGCCACCATCACCGCGACATTGCCGATTGCGTCGTTGCGCGAGCACAGCCACACCGAGCGGATATTGGCGTCGCCGTCCTTGTAGGCGAACAGCAGATAGACTGAGAGCATGTTCGCGGCGAGGGCGAGGAAGCCGATCAGCCCCATCACCTCCGCCTCGGGAACGCCGAGGACGAAAAACTGGTAGAGCGTGGTCGCGGCGATCCACACGCCCATCGCGAGCAGCGACACGCCCTTGATCACCGCTGCGCCGGTCCGGATGTGCTGCGGCCGCCCGATGGCCCACAAGGAGAGCGCATAGGTCGCGCCGTCGGCGGCGAAATCGAGCGCATCGGCCTTGAGCGCCTGCGATCCGGCGAGCTGTCCCGCCGTCATCTCGACGACGAACATGCCGACATTGATCGCGGTCACCAGCATGAGGCGGCGCTTGTACTCGTCGTTCATGCCGTCGAAGGTGTGGGAATGGTCGTGGCCGGCGCTCATCGATTGCCTTTGATTCGCTTGCGTCGGCAGCCTACATAGAACCTCTAGCCACTAGAGGTTCAAGTCCCATGCGCACCCTCGACTATTCCATCGGCGAGCTTGCCGCCGAAACCGGCGTGAAGGTGCCGACCATCCGCTATTACGAAGGCATCGGCCTGCTGCCGGCGCCGCCCCGCACGACCGGCAATCAACGCCGCTACGATGCGGCCGCGCTCGAGCGGCTGCGCTTCATCGCCCACGCCCGCGCCATGGGGTTCCCGATGGATGAATTGCGCGCCATGCTCAAGATCGCCGGCCATCGCGACGCGCCCTGCCAGGACATCGACGCCCTCGTCCGCGCGCGCCTGGGCGAAGTGGAGGACCGCATTGCGCGGCTGACGGCGCTACGAGCCGAACTCCAGGGCATGTTGCACAGCCACCGTCACGGCACGGTCGCCGACTGCCGCGTCGTCGAGGTGCTGAGCGACCACGAGCACTGCACGCACGAGCACTAGGTGCCCGCCGGCCTCACGGCCGCATCAGCAGATCGTCCCAGATCCACCCGCTGCGGCCGCGATTGTCAACGATCTTGGCCCAGCCCTTGTGCATTTCGACGACGGTGATTTCGGCGCCGCGGGGGAGCGCGAACAGCACGTCGCTGCCCTTGGTCTGCGGCAGGGAGCGGACATTGCCGCCCTGGCGGCCGACGACAGCGCTGCCGCCCCGCACCGGCGCATAGGCCACCGCCGACGGCTGCGGCTCGGGTTCCTCGACGACGGGGTCTTGCGGGACTGGATCCTCCGAGCTGACCGCGGGTGCGGATTCGTCGACCTGCGCGACCTGGAGCGGCTCGGGGGCGGGCTCCGGCTCCGCCGGCGGCTCGGAGGCGGACTCCTCTGTCACCGGCGCCTGCGGTGTTTCGCTGTCCGCGGCCAGCGGCATCCCGTCCGCATCGATGGCAACGGTGCGCACCCTGCGCGACGTCAGCTCGCCCGCCGTGCCGACGAGGCCCGCCTCGAGCGCCGCAAAGGTCTGCGCGACGAGGTCGTTGCTGGAGATACTGGCGGGCGCACGCTCGATCATTGCGGTCTCGATCGGCTCGTCAGGCACGAGCGGCGCCACGGCCGGCTGTTGCGAGGGAACCGCGGCGGGCGGTTCCTGCGAGGGAACCTCCGTTGGCGCCTGGGAGTGAGCATCCGTCGCAGGTTCGCTCGTTGCCGCCATGTCGATGACCTGCAACGGCACCGGCGCGTTCTCGGGGCAGATGACAACTCCGTTGCGGCATGCCTGCGGGACGACACCGGCGGCAAGTCCGGCCAATCCGAGAATGAAGGCTGAGGCCAATCCGGCGCGCCACAACGGGCTGGCGCCGATACGCGAGACCAACGATTGAGCCAATCTACTGCTCCTGGTCGTCCCGGCCCCGCCAACCGTGACAGATCGTGCGCCCCCGCACCCAGTGCTCACAAACTCGTCAACGATATGGGCGAGATTGTGGGCAGTGTGAGGCCTTTGTGTGAGCAACGGCAAGGCTGCGGTGTCCCGAAGCCCCGGATTCCCCGCGATTCACAGGCTTGTCGGCGACGCCCTGTTGCGGCCCGATTGCGGCGAACGCCGCACCGCAAGGGCAGCTTGGCCGCTGGCTCTCCCCCGCTGCACAAGGCACCCGGACGTCTTCCTGGCAGAGACTAGAACGTAGGTCCGATGCGATCCCGGCAGCCGCGTGGCCGCTCCATAACATGGGTTAGAGCGTATCGAAAAAACCGCCGGGAACAGGCGTGCGTCTCGCGGGTTGGTCGGGTCTGCGCACAAGGCGCAGCGATGTTCAACCCAGCGAAAGGGAGGGCAACGATGCCCGACAACAACAACCAGAACTCCAACCGTGGCTTTGCTTCCATGGACGACGACAAGCAGCGCGAAATCGCCAGCAAGGGCGGCCAGTCCGTGCCCGACGAAAAGCGCAGCTTCAGCCAGGATCGCGAACTTGCCGCACAAGCCGGCCGCAAAGGCGGTGAAGCCTCCGGTGGCGGCAACCGCCAGGGCAATGAAGGCGAGGGCGGCATGCAATCGGGTGGCCGGGGCAACCAGCAGGGTGGCCAGGGTCAGCAGCGCGGTGGGTCCGGCAACTTTGCCAACGACCGCGAGCGTGCCTCCGAGGCCGGCCGCCAGGGCGGCCAGCACTGAGCCAGTCCAGGTGCACATCCTCTGCCGGGCCCGTCGGACGGGCTCGGCTTTTTCTTGGGTGCTAGACCGGCGCCAGATAGGCGTCGTCGAATTCGCCAAGCTCCGCGAGCCCGTCGAAGTCGCGCATGAGCAGCTCGCCGTTTTGCAGATCGGCGAGGTCCCGGCCACGTATGGCTTGCAGCGTGCGGTTGACGTGGACGGTCGAGATGCCGAGGAACTCGCCGAGCATGTCCTGCGTGATCGCGAGCGCGCATCGACCGGACCGCGGACCGCCCGCGAACACACCGGCGCGGAGGAAGCTTTCGCACAGGAAATGGGCCATCGACTCGGCCGCCGAGCGCTGGCCGATGCAGGCGAGATGCTCTTGGCTGATGCTGAGTTCGCGTAGAACCAGGGCGGCCATGCCATCGGTGCCCGACAGCGACATCCGGCGCAAGTCCTCGACAACCGCCGGCTCGACCGACCCCATCACCGTTCCCCTCAGGGCAACGAGGTTGTCGCGCGTCTCGTGCTTGCGCAAGAAGCGCGACAGATTGATGACGTCGTCGCGGAAATAGACGGCAATCGCCTGGCAGCGGCCGTTGGCCAGCAAGCGCTGCCGCACCACGGCACCCTCGAGCACCATCTGCAAACTGCCGTCGCGCTCCGAGACCTGCTGCTGCCTCTCGAGCCGCTGGCCTTGTGCCACGCTGGCGCGCAGGCGATTGGTGAGAAGCCTTGCTTCCGAGGCATTGGCGGGGTGGTGATTCAATTGGAAAGCTCCGCTATTCCGGTTGCGCCCCGCATCGGCGCCGGCAAGAACAGGGAGGAAGCGGGTGGTAAGACCTCCGGGCCGGCCATTCATGCATCGCTGCAACAGGTCACCGGCAACTTGGATCATTAACCTATGTGAAGACCGAGGGTTCCGCCGCGGCAAATATCCGTGGCGGCAGTCTGGCACCGTTGATCGGTCAGATGAGTGCCCGCTCCAGACAGGCAGCCGCTAGAGCGCCGGCGAGAAGGTGGAGAGATAGGCGATGACGTTGGCGACGTCTTCGGGGTCGCGCAGGCCCGTGAACGCCATATTGGAGCCGTTGACCACGCTGCGCGGCTTGGTGATGAAGCTGGTCAGCGTTTCGACGTCCCACACCACACCGGCTTCGCCCGCCTCACGCATGGCGTCGGAATAGTCGAAGCCCTCAAGCGACGCCGCCGGACGGCCGATGAGATTGTTGAGATGTGGGGCGTTCCCGCTGCCTTCGCCCACCACGTGGCAGGAGCCGCATCTCTCCTCGAATGTCTGCCGGCCCGGCATCGCGTCCTGCGCTCCGGCCCCTCCGGCAATTGCGATGAGGATAGCGATGGCGAATGACGTTCGAACCATTTCACGACCTCCCCTTGCTGCCTCGCGACCGAAAGCGGCTCCCGGACTGTCGGGCCAGCACGTCGCACTATAAGTCCCGAGGCCGGAGCAGCGGGACCCAAAACGCCAGCCCTGATGGAGGTGGCCGAAAGGACGGCACTTGCACTTCCTAGCTGTTTGCGCCACGTCCACCGGGTTGGACAAGCAGAGGGTTTCGCCATCGCCCGCCTCCCCATCACGCCGACGCTGTCTCTCGATCCGGCCGAAATCGGCATCAGCTTTATCCGGGCCTCAGGGCCGGGCGGGCAGAACGTCAACAAGGTGTCGAGTGCGGCACAGCTTCGCTTCGATCTGCGTGGCTCCCCGTCACTGCCGGCCGGCGTGAAGGCGCGGGCGGCGCGGCTGGCCGGAACGCGGCTCACGAGCGAAGGCGAGATCGTCATCACGGCGGACCGCCACCGCACGCAGGCGCTCAACCGCGACGATGCGGTGGCGCGCCTGATCGACCTGCTGGCCGACGCGGCGGTGCCGCCCAAACCGCGCCGCCCCACGCGCCCGACGTTCGCCAGCAAGCAGCGGCGGCTGGAGCGCAAGGCCCAGCGCAGCCGAATCAAGCGGCTGCGCTCGGGGCGGCCGGAGATCGAATAAGGACCGGTTAGAACCCGCCGCCCGTCTTGAAGCCACCGCCGGCCTTGAAGCCGCCACCGGTCCGGAAGCCGCCACCCCCGCGGGGCCGCGAGAATATCGTTCCACCGCGGCCGGGATTGCCGAAAGTGATGCGCCCCCAGCCGCCACCGGGGCCGCCATAGCCCTTGCGATGGCCGCTGCCGGCGAATGAATTGTCGGGCCAGCGCACATCGCCCCACGGACTGCGGTCGTCGTCATGGCGGCGGCGATCGTCATCGTCACCATCGTCGTCGAGACCGCCGAAGCGCTCCTCGAAGTTCCAGTCGTCGCGCGGCCCGGTCCAGCGCTGGCTGCGCTGCCACTGGTTCCAGTAACTGGCGGCGCTGATGCCGCCACGCAGGAAGTCGTTGAGCAGGTCGCCCACCAGGTCGTCCTTGCCGAAGCTCGAGCGCGGATTGTCGAAGCCCTGCTTCTTGAATTCGTACTGGATGTCCTCGAGCTCGCGCCGGCGCGAGGCGAGCGTCTTGAGCCGCTGCCTGTGATCGAGCGACTCCTCGTCCTCGTCCTTGATGCGCTGGCGGAGGTCGTCGATCTGGGCCACGATGGTGTCGTCCTGCCCCGTGCGGGTCTCGCGCGCATCGGCGAGGAGGGTCTTTAAATCCTCGCGGCCCAGTGCCTCGGCAAGCCCCTTGATCGCCGCGGCGAAAGCGGGGTCGCTCCCCTGCGCCAGCTCGCGCTGTGTCTTGAGCGCCTCGTCGCGCTGGTCCTCGAGTTCGACGACGCGTTCGTCGAGCGCGGCGATGCCGGCGCTGATCTCTTCGAGCGCCTGGCGGGCCTGCCTGCCGCCGGCCTTGTCGATCGCCTCGTTCTCGAGCGCCGTGAGCTCGTCGCTCGCCGCCTTGGCGTGGTCCTGCTGGCGTTCGGCATGCTCGCGCAGGCGCAGCGGAATTTCGTTCAACATGGCGAAATTCGGACGCGCATCGGCAAAGCCGATCATCCGGGCGATCCTGCCGTCCAGGAAGGCGACGAGATTGTTGGCGCGATAGGTCCGCGTGCCATACCCGGCGTTCCACAGATACATGAAGAGCGGATCGTCGCGATAGGGACGGCCCTTCTGCTCGCGATCGGCCTCGGCCTGCGTGGTCTTGCGCATGCTCTGCGCGGCGATGGCCGCCAGTTCCCTGGCCGACGCAAGCTTCGCGGCGAAAGCGGGATCCGCCTGAAGCTGCGGCCGCACCGTGTCGCTGAGGGCCTTGAGCTCGTCGTTGCGCCGCGCCGCGTCATTCTGGAGCCGGTTGCGCTCGGCGGTGGCGGCGGCAATCTCGGCGTCGACGGCCGCGAGCTTTTCCTCGGACGCGGCGAGGTCCTTGCCATGCGCGGCGAGCATGTCGCGCGCCTTGCGCTCGGCGGCGCCGATCTGGCCGCGCAATTCGGCCTGCGTCGCCGGGTCGAGCCGGACCTGGGCGAGCTGGCTCAAGAGCTCGCCTTCCTGCTCGCGCATGCGGGTGATGAGCTCGGCCGAGCGGGCGAGCCGCTTGGCGACCTCGTCCTCCTCGCGCCGGATGTCGCGCAGCGCTTCGTCGAGCGAGCGGAGAGCCTCGGGACCGGACAGCGTCATCGGATCACCACCGGGTCACCGCGCCGCCCAGCACCTGGACCAGATAGTCTGGGTCGAGGTAGCCGAACTGCTTGATGCCCACAATGTTGCGCTGGATGATACCGTCGTCGCGCTTGTCGGCCTCGACCGCGCGATAGACGCTTTCGGGCACGCGGATGCCCCAGATGTCCACGACCTCGGTCTGGTTGTTCTCCTCGTTGAGGATCGGCAGGCTCAGCGCCGCGCCATGCGCGTCAATTGCCTCGACCACGATGTAATAATTGGTGGCGTCGGCGTTGTTGGGCGGAATGCGCCAGAAGCCGGAGCGCACATCCTCGCGCGAGACGACGCGGAGCTGGTACTCCTGGCGCAGCGTGTCGCGGATGGTGGTGAGGTCGGCGATCGCCTGCTCGGCGCCGGCGCGGTCGCCGTCCGCGGCGGCGCGCTGGCCGCGGTCCCGGATCAGCGCCGCATCGTCGGCAGCCTGCGTGACCTTGGTCTCCTCGAAGATGGTCTGATAGAGCGCCTCCATCTCGGCGGGCAGCTTCTCGGCCAGCTCGATGCGGATTTCCTCCTGCTGGGCCGCGCGATAGGGCGCCCAGACGAGGAAGTAGCCGCCCAGGCCGATCACCAGCATGAGGAAAACCGCGAAGGCGGCGGGCAGCCAGCGCTTGCGCGCGACATAGAGCCGGGCCAGCGAGACGGCGAGGCCGGGCTTTGGCGGGGTATAGAGGAAGCGGCTCTCGTCGAGCGCCGCCACGCCCTGCCTGAGGATGGCGTCCGACACTTCGATGCCCTGCTCGTGATAGATCTTGCGCAGCCGCTCGATGAGCTGCTTCTCGCGCGCTTCCCCCGCCAGCTCGCGGGCCACGAGGTCCTGATTGTGGCGCAGGGTGTCGACGACGTCCATGGCCAGCATGACGTCGTCGAGCGGGGCCTTGTCGGCCGGAACGGCGGCGCTCATCGGTTCAGTTGCGCTCACTCTCGTCCGTCAGTTCGCCTTGGTCTCGAGCAGCAGGGCATTGCCGTCGGCAGCAAGCTGCGCGAGACGCTTCTTGCCGTCCTCGACGGCATCGCGGATCTCGGCGGAGTTCCTGGTCGCCTGGACGCGCATTTCATCGATGATGCTGCGCGACTTCTCCTGGAAGGTGATCACGGAGTCGACGAGCTTTTTCACGGCGTCGGCGCGGATGGTCGGGCCGTAGCCGGCCTTGATCGCCTCCTCCTGCACCTGGCCGCCGATCTCGGCGAGCGTCTCGAGCGACTTCGACACGCCTTCCTTCATGGCGTTGAGCGTTTCGGTCGATTCGTGCAGGCCGAACAGGCCGGTAAACGAGGCCGACAGCGCCGTGAACACCGTCTCATTGGTCGAAAAGAACGACACCGATTGCTGGTAGACCCGCTCCTTGGCGTTGGTGGTCTGCATCAGCCGGGCCATGATGACCTCGGAGGTCGAGTAGGAGATCGTCAGATTGTCCGACAGATCCTTGGTGATCTGATAGCGGCGCTCCTCGTTCTGGAGGTCGCGCAGCTTCTCGTCGCGCGCCATTTCGAGCCGGGCGCGGTCGGCCGGCGTGCCTTCGGTGAAATTCGTGAGGGCCTCGGCCGCCGCCTGCAGCGCCGCCTTCTTCTCGTTGAGCCTGGCGGTGGCGACGTCGAGCAGCTCGAGCGCCATGACCTCGGCCTGCTTCAGCGCCCCGCGGAAATCGCGATAGGCCTCGAGGATGATATGCTCGCGGTCGATCTGGTTCTTGGTCTCGGCGGAGACGTCGAGATAGGTCTCGCGAATCTTGTTGAAGCGGGTCGCGATGTCGCCGCGCGACACCTTCATCCACACATTGCCGACGCGCTCGAACAGGTCGAGCTTGCCGTCGCCGAGCTGGTCGACCATGCCCTTGGCGTCGTCGCGG
>CAZASR010000058.1:0-16241 GCA_964487765.1 uncultured Devosia sp.
ACGGCCAGCCGATCCTGCGCCGCACGCCGCCCGACCGGCATGCGCCGCTGATCCCGGCGCCCGGCGCCGTGCACCAGGAATTGCAGCAGGCCGGTCTCGACTATACGCGCGGGCCCTTCTACCCCTCCCTAGCCTATCGGCTGGTGCAGATCGCCACCGGCAAGCTCGACGCCACCGTCGTCCGTCGCGGCTCGCAGGACTGGGATCTCGCGGGCGCGGCGGCGATCCTCGCCGAGTGCGGGATCGGCTTCGAGGATGCGTGCGGGGCGCCCATGCGCTTCAACAGGGCAGATGTGCGCCACGGGGCGCTTGCCGCGTTCGCCCAGCTTTCGCTAAGAGACGTGCTGTGCGAGGCGCTGGTCAAGGTCTATGGCTGCCCCGAGCCGCAACTCGATCTCGAACGGAAAACGACGTGAAAGCGCCGAAGACGACTGCCCCCCAAAAGCAACTGCTCCACCTCGTGCTCGGCGGCGAGCTCGACAGCATCGAGGGCGTGACGTTCAAGGACCTGAGCAAGGTCGATCTCGTGGGCGTCTATCCCAACTACGCCGAAGCCCATGCCGCCTGGAAGGCGAAGGCGCAGCAGACCGTCGACAACGCCCAGACGCGCTATTTCGTGGTGCATCTCCACCGCCTGCTCGACCCTGAAGACGACGAGTGAGTGCGGACGGGACTGCCGGCACGACCAAGTGGATCGACCGCCCGGCGGTCCGCAATGGACTGGGGCGCTTCCTGATAGGGCCCTATCTGCGTTTTCTCAGGGTCACCTCGCGCGTCGTCACCGATCCTCCCGACTTCTGGCAGCAGGTGCTGGATCACTGGCCGGTTATCGGCATTTCCTGGCACGGCCAATCCAACCTGGCTTACATCGTCATCCCCGAAAAGCAGCGCCTTGCGCTGCTGATCTCGATGCATCCGGACGGGCAGATGATGGGGGCCATGGCCCGCTCGTTGGGGTACCAGACGGTCGACGGTTCGGGCGCCAGCGCGCGCCAGGGTACGGGGACCGGCGGTCTTGCCGCCTTTCGTGCCATGCTGAAGACGCTCAAGAGCGGCACGTCGATCTTCGCCACCGCCGACATTCCGCCCGAGCCCGGCCGCAAGGTGAGCCCGGGGATGCTCGCGATCGCCCGCAAATCGGGCCGCCCGATCTTTGCCATCGCGACGGCGAGCTCGCGACGCAAGGTGCTCGAGCGCGTGTGGGACAAGATGCAGCTCAACTTCCCGTTCTCCACCGTTTCCTATGCGATGGAGGGGCCGTTCTACATCACCGGCGACAAGAGCGACGACGAGTACGCCGCCGAGCTGAGCGCCAGCCTCGACCGGGTGCTGGCGCGCGCGTTCGACATGGCGGACGGCAAGCCTACTTAGTCAGTTCCTCGATAATCGCCGCGATCGCGCCCGGCGGGCCCATGCGTTCGCGGCCGATGGCGCCGCGGCGCACCCTGTCCTCCGGATCGGCGAGCAGCTTCGCGATGGCTACTGCCATGGCGGCGGGATCCCGTGGCGTGAAGATGCGGGCGTCGCCGGCAAGGGCTTCGTTACGGGTCATGCGCGTTTCCGTCGAGCCTTCGGCGTGGAACGAAACCACCGGCTTGCCGAGCCCGATGGTCTGCAGATTCGCGGTCCCCCCCTGCCCGACGACGATGTCGCTCGCCGCGACCACCGCGCCGAGCGAGCCCGTGGACAGATGCAGGGTCACGCGCCCGTCGGTCAGCGTGCCGAGATCGCCCTCCTGCGTCGACGGGACGAGCCGCAGTCCGCTGGCCTCAGCGAGGTCCACCGCATCGCCCGGCCGCGCCAGCACGGCGAACAGGTCGACACCTTCGATGCCGGGCACGCGTCGTAACGCCTCGAGTTGCACGGCGAAATTGTCCTTGAGGCTGGCCCGGCTGCCGGGCAGCACCGCGATGGCGTGCATGTGCCGGCGGTGCCATTGCGGGTCGTAGGTACCGGTCACGACAGTATCCATGATGGCATTGCCGGCGAAGCGCGCGTTGACCTTGGCGCGCGTCAATTGCTGCGCGAGGATGGAATCGCGCGTGAGCACGAGATCGGCGGTGCGCTTCAGCACGAACAACTCGCCGCGGCGATAGGCATTGTCGTAACCCGACTTATAGACGTCGAGATAGATGCGGACGCGCCGGCCGGTGAGCCAGCACATCACGACCCCGAGCAGATCACCAACGACAAGAACGGCGTCGTAGTTCTTCGCTTCCCTCCGCATGAAGCCGAGCGCCGGACGAATGCCGAAGCCGGCGAGCGCATCGCGGATCAGCGAACCGCGCAGTCGGTGGCCTTCGCTGGGCAGGTGCCGGCGCGGGCCGACGATCGGGCAGACGCCCTCATAGGCCCGGCCGTCGCCGAGCGTGGGGTAGGCATTGACCTCGATCGTCTTGGGCAGCCGGCGCACGATCTCGGCGGCGATCGAGTCCTCGCCGTGACCGTTCGAGATGATCAGCAGTTTGTTGACCGGCATGTCGCTGTTCCCGCCCGGCGACAATCTAGCGGGCGACGCCTAACATTTTCCTTGCCCTGTGCGAGCGGCCGAAACGGGCCTATTTGCCGGAAAGTCCGTGCCTTTTGTAGGCCTCCAGCGCCGCGTCGGCGTCGGCATAAGGCTCCTGGCGGTCGACATTCCAGTACATCAGCTCATCGACCGGGATCGGCTTGGACGTGATGGCGCAGCGTACGAAACTGCCCGGCCGCACAACGACATAGTCGCCGTCGAGATAGCGGATCACCGCCTCGGAGGGGGTAAAGCTCTTGTCGTAGATGTTCATGCGATCGCCTTTCGGCCCAGATATAGGCGGAAACGGGGCCGAGGCAAATCAGAACAGGCTCTGCTGGCCGCCATCGTCGCGCGGGGCACGCGTCCTCTTACGCTGCGCCGGCGCGCCCGACACATTGACGCCGAAACTGCCGTCGCTGACGTCGACCACGAGCAATTGCCCGGGCCGGGCCGTCTCCTTGCTGCGCACGATCTCGCCGGTCTCCGCGTCGGTCACCAGCGCGAAGCCGCGTTCGATGATGCGCTTGTAGCTGAGCGAATCCACCAGCTTCCATGCCGTCGCCAGCCGGTCGGCGGCGCGCGTGACGACCCGCCGATAGGCCGGCTCGAGCCGTTCCGCCTGCGGCGTGAGCTGAGCGTGCGCGTGGCGCAGATCGGCGCGCAGGGCATTGGGCGACAGCCGCGCCGCGACACGCTCGAAGCCTAGCCGTTTCTGCTGTCCCAGATCGCGCAACGAACTGCCCAGATGCTGCGACGCGAGATCGAGACGCTGCCGCGCAATGTTGAGCAGGTCCAACGGCCGGGGCAGCTCGCCCGCGGCGGCGCGCAGCCGATCGCGATTGCCTATGAGCTGCCGCCGGACGACGTTGCGCGTGCGTGCGCCCTGGTCGTCGACATAAGCGATGAGCTCGGCCCGCACCGGCACCGCCGCCTCCGCCGCGGCTGTGGGCGTCGGCGCCCGGAGGTCGGCGGCGTAGTCGCAGAGCGTGGTGTCCGTCTCGTGTCCGACGCCGGAGATCACTGGAATGCGGCTTTCGGCGACCGCGCGGACGACGATCTCTTCGTTGAAGCTCCAGAGGTCCTCGATCGAGCCGCCGCCGCGCGCGACAATGAGCAGATCGGGGCGGGGAACCGGGCCGTTTTCCGCCAGCGCGTTGAAGCCGCGCACGGCATTGGCGACTTCCATGGCCGCCGTTTCGCCCTGGACGCGGGCGGGCCAGACCAGCACGCGGCTCGGGAATCGCTCGTTCAACCGGTGGAGAATGTCACGGATCACCGCACCGGTCGGCGAGGTGACGACGCCGATGATGCGCGGCAGGTAGGGCAACTTCTTCTTGCGTTCGGCGGCGAACAGGCCCTCGGCCGCGAGCTTGCGCCGGCGCTCCTCGAGCAGCGCCATCAGCGCGCCGGCGCCGGCCGGTTCCAGCTGTTCAATGACGATCTGGTATTTCGATGATTTGGGGAAGGTCGTCAGCCGCCCGGTGGCGATGACCTCCATGCCCTCTTCCGGCTTGAACTTGAGCCGGAACATCGAGGTTCGCCAAACCACCGCATCGATGGAGGCCGCATCGTCCTTGAGCGTGAAGTAGGCGTGGCCGCTCGAATGCGGACCGCGATAGCCGGAAATCTCGCCCCGCACGCGCACATAGCCGAACTCGTCCTCGACGGCGCGCTTGACCGCCAGCGCGAGCTCGGAGACCGAGAATTCGTGGGCGTTGCTGGTTGATGCGTTCATAGCCCCCTGTTGCGCTTTGTCGCCCGATGGGTCAAGGAGCCCCCCGGCAGTGGAGAACACCATGCGGGTACTGGTCGTCGGAAGCGGGGGGCGCGAGCACGCGCTGGCGTGGAAGCTGAGCCAGTCGCCGCAACTGGACGCCCTGTTCGTCTCGCCCGGCAACGGCGGCACGCAGAGGATCGCAACGAACCTCGATTGCGACATTACCGATAATGCAGCCGTCATCGCGCTCGCCCAAGCGCGCGAGATCGACTTCGTCGTCGTCGGTCCCGATGCGCAGGTGGTGCAGGGACTTGGCGACGCGCTGCGGGCGGCGGGGATCGAGTGCTTCTGCCCGAGCGCCGCGGCCGGGCAACTCGAGGGCTCCAAGGGCTTCACCAAAGCATTGTGCGATGAAATGGCCATCCCCACGGCGGCCTATCGCAAATTCTCTCGACCGCAGCCGGCTCTGGACTACGTCCGCGGCCATTCGCTGCCGGTGGTGATAAAGGCCGACGGTCTGGCACTGGGCAAGGGCGTTACCGTGGCGACGACGCCCGAGGAGGCCGAGCGCGCCCTCACGGACTGCTTCAGCGGCGCCTTCGGCGCCTCGGGCGCCTCGGTGGTGATCGAGGACTTTCTCGAGGGCGAGGAAGCGAGCTTCTTCGTCTTGTGCGACGGGGAAAACACGTTGCCGCTCGCGACGGCACAGGACCACAAGCGCGCCTTCGACGGCGACATGGGGCCCAATACGGGCGGCATGGGCGCCTACTCGCCGGCGCCGGTGATGACGGACGCGCTGAACGCGCAGGTGATGGCCGAGATCATCGAGCCCACGGTGCGCGGGCTCGCGGCGCGCGGCACCCCCTATCAGGGGGTTCTCTATGCCGGGCTGATGCTGACGGCGGAGGGCCCGAAGCTCATCGAGTACAACGCCCGCTTCGGGGACCCGGAGACGCAGGTGCTGATGCCGCGGCTCAAATCCGACCTGCTCGAGCTGCTGGTGGCCACGGCCCGAGGCGAGCTGGCGGGCAAGACCGCCGAATGGCGTGACGCGTTCGCGCTTACGGTGGTGATGGCGACATCGGGCTATCCCGGCAGCTACGGCAAGGGCAGCGAAATCCGGGGCGCCGACGATACCGATGCGGACGACGTGATCGTCTTCCACGCGGGGACCAGGCGCGAGGGGGAGCGGCTGCTCGCCAATGGCGGGCGCGTGCTCAATGTCACCGCGTTGGGGCCAACCGTCGCCGACGCCAAGCAGCGCGCCGACGAGGTGGCCGGGCGCATCGACTGGCCCCAGGGCTTCCACCGGCACGATATCGGCTGGCGCGAAGTGCTGCGTGAACGAAACGCGGCCCTCGACCGTTAGTTAACCATCCCCCTTCACCGGCCTGCCGTGGAAGGTCTTATCAATCTTCCCGGCGCAGCCTATCTTGTCGTCATGGCTCACGACCTCTCAGCGGAGGATGAACTGATCCCCATCGTACAGCGGGGACAGGAGTTGATTTACCGGCTGCATTCGGGGAACGCAGCGCCCCCGATCATGCAGCCCGAGCATTCCAGCATGCCGCGCATCGGCGTGGCGCTCGGCGGGGGTTCGGCGCGTGGGCTGACCCACATCCCCTTTATCGAAGCGATGGATGAGCTGGGGCTCAAGCCGTCCGTTATCGCGGGCACTTCGATCGGCGCGCTGATCGGATCGGGCTGGGCCAACGGCATGAGCGGCGCGGAGCTGCGTGAGCATGCGATGGCGGTTCTCGGCACGCTGCGTATCATCGCCGCGCGGCTTTGGAGCCACCAGATCCGCAATCTGGGTGGCCTGCTGCAGAACGGTTTCAACATCCAGCTCGACGCCAACCGGGTGGTCGATGCCTTCCTGCCCGAGCCGTTCCCCGATCATTTCGAGGAACTGCAGGTGCCCTTCTATGTGGTCGCCACCGATTTCCAGAGCTGGCACCAGGCGGTCTTCAATACCGGCCTGCTGCGGCCCACGATCGCCGGATCGATCGCTATCCCGAGCTTCTTCAAGCCGGTGAACTACGCCAATCACCTGCTCGTCGATGGCGGCGTGGTCAACCCACTGCCGCTCGACCAGGCGGCTGGCGATGCCGACATCCTGGTCGGTATCGACGTGAATGGCGATCCCTCCGACCGGCTCGGCCGCGCCGACTATCACGCACTCGATGTATGGTTCGGCTCGGCGCAGATCATGATGCATTCGCTGACGGCGCACATGATGGCCGCCTACCCCCCCGACGTCTATGCGCGCCCGCACGTCAACGCCTTCGGCGCCATGGAGTTCTGGCGCGTCAAGGAAATCATCGAGGCCGCTGACAAGGAAAAAGACAACTTCAAGCGGAACCTCAGCCGCAAGGTCGAGCAGTTCATCATGAAGACGGGGGAAACCACACGGGCGGGAGATTAATCCCGCAGCTTCGCGAAAAAGTCCCGCAGCATTTCGCGCGAGCGGGCCTCGCCGATGCCGGAGATCACTTCCGGCCGGTGGTGACAGGTGGGGCTGTCGAACAGGCGCACGCCATTGTCCACAGCGCCCGCCTTCGGGTCCGCGGCGGCATAGATCACGCGGCGCAGCCGGGCATGGGCGATCGCCCCGGCGCACATCGCGCAGGGCTCGAGCGTGACGTAGAGGTCGCAGCCATCGAGACGCCCCGTGCCCCGCCGCGCGAGGGCCATGCGGATCGCCTCGAGCTCGGCGTGCGCCGTCGGATCGTTGGCCGTCTGCATGCGGTTGCGCGCCGCCGCCAGCACCGCCCCATTCCCGACGATCACCGCACCCACCGGCGCCTCGCCGGCAGCGGCAGCTTCGGCGGCCAGATCGAGGGCCAGTTCCATCGGGGATTGGGACATTTGCGGGTGGTAGCAGGTTCCGCGGCAACGCTAAACTGCCCGCTGTTGGAGAATCATCCGTGCCTGTCCGCCAGCTTCCCGAGGATCTGATCAACCGCATCGCCGCCGGCGAAGTGGTCGAGCGGCCTGCGAGCGTGGTGAAGGAACTGGTCGAGAACGCCATCGACGCAGGAGCGTCGCGGATCGTCGTCACGACAGCGGGCGGCGGGCGCAACCTGATCCGGGTCGAGGACGATGGCTGCGGCATGGACCGCGACGATCTCGTGCTGGCGGTCGAGCGCCACGCGACCAGCAAGCTGAGCGATGACGGGCTCGACGATATCCGCACGCTCGGCTTCCGCGGCGAAGCGCTGGCCTCGATCGGTGCGGTGGCGCATCTGAGCGTCGCGACGCGGACGGAAAACGCAGCCACAGGGTTGCGGATCGACGTCGATCGCTCGCGCAAATCCGGAGTTGCGCCACAGGCGATGAACCGCGGTACAATCGTCGACGTGCGCGATCTGTTCGCCGGCGTACCGGCGCGGCTCAAATTCCTGAAGTCGGACCGGGCCGAAGCTGCCGCGATCGCCGATGTGGTGAAGCGGCTGGCGCTGGCCAATCCGGGCGTGCATTTCGTGCTCGATGGCGCCGACCGGTCGCCGACCAACTGGCCCGGTGGGGAGCTTGGCGCGCGCGTCATGCAGGTGATGGGCGGGGACTTTGCCGAGAACGCTGTTCCACTGGGGACGACCCGGCACGGAGTTGTGGTGCGCGGGCTTGCGGGATTACCGACCTATACGCGCGCCAATTCGCTGAGCCAGTTCTATTTCGTCAACGGACGCTCGGTCCGTGACAAGGTGCTGCTCGGGGCCGTGCGGGCGGCCTATGCGGACTTCGTGTTCCGCGACCGATTTCCGGCAATCGCGCTGTTCGTGTCGGTCGATCCGGCGGCGGTCGATGTCAACGTCCACCCGGCGAAGACGGAGCTGCGCTTCCGCGACGCCGGCGGCGTGCGCTCGGCTGTGATCCGCGCCGTGCTCGATGCGCTGGGCGAGGCTGGATATCGCGCGTCGTCCACCGTGGCGGAGGATGTGATTTCAGCGTTCCGGGCGCCAGAGATGGCGGAGGCGACCCGAGTGCCAGCGTTTGCGACCGCCCCTGCCACTGCCTTCGGCGGTTCCCCTCCCCCGCCGCGCGGGGGAGGATCATCGACTGAAGCACTTGCGGGCTTCGCGGAGCCGAGCGCCCGGTTCGAGGCATTCGAGCCGGCACCGCGCGAGGACTATCCGCTCGGCACGGCGCGGGCGCAGATGTTCGAGAACTTCATCGTCGCTCAGAACGGCGATTCACTTGTCCTTGTCGACCAGCATGCGGCACATGAACGCCTGGTCTATGAGAAGTTCCGGGCGCAGCTCGCGAGTGGTCCCGTCGCGAGCCAGATGCAGCTCATTCCGGTGGTCGTCGAAATGCCCGAGGAGGATTGCGGGCGACTGGAGGAGGCGGCGCCGACGCTCGAACGGCTCGGGCTCTATCTCGACCGTTTCGGTCCCCGGGCCATGGCGGTGCGCGAGACCCCGGCGCTGCTGGGCCAGGCCGACATCGGCGGCCTCGTGCGCGATCTCGCCGACGGGCTGGCCGAATGGGATTCGTCCGACGTGCTGGCCGACAGGCTCGACGCGATCATCTCCCGCATGGCCTGCCACGGCTCGGTGCGATCCGGACGCGTGCTGCGCATCGACGAGATGAACGCGCTGCTGCGCGAAATGGAGCGCACGCCCCATTCGGGCCAATGTATCCACGGCCGCCCGACTTATGTCGAGCTCAGGAAAGCGGACCTTGAGAGGATGTTCGGGCGGACGAGGTAAGCGACAGGAAGTACACCGCGGCGGCGCCATATTCACGGCGGTCGTCCAGTTTGAAGCCTTCGGGCAAGTCGACGGTGGCGTCGCTACTCTCTTCGAGCACCAGCACACTCTCCGGCTTCAGCCAGCCACCCTGTCTGAGCGACACCAGGGCGCGCTCGCCCAGGCCCTGGCCGTAAGGCGGATCGAGGAAGACGAGATCAACGGGGCCCATGGTGCCCGCCGGGCCCAGGTTGGTCGCGTCGCGGCGCAAGAGCCTGGCGATACCGCCCGCCCCGAAAGCTTCGATGTGGTCGCGGATGAGGCCGCGCGCTTCGGCGCCGGTGTCGACAAACACGACATGGGCAGCGCCGCGCGACAGCGCCTCGAGCCCCAGCGCGCCGGTGCCGGCGAAAAGATCAACGACACGCCGGCCGTCCAAACGCGGGCCGAGGCGCGAGGCGAGGATGTTGAATATCGACTCGCGAACACGGTCCGCAGTGGGACGGATCGAGGCGTCCTCGGGCGAACCGAGCTGCTTGCCGCGGAATTTGCCGGCGACGATGCGCATTCAGGCGCGCGGCGGCTTCGGGCGGCGCGGCCGGTCACCGAACGGACCCGACCCACGCGGCCGCTTCGGACGATCGCCCGGGCCATCCGGTCGTGGACCGCGCGGCGCGCCGCCGGGCTTGCCGCCGAAGCTGCGCCGGGGCCGGTCGGGGCCGTCAGTGGCGGGACGAGCGCCGTAGGGGCGCTTGCCGAAAGGCTTGCGCTCGGGGCTGCCTCCGCCGCCGCCTTCGGCGCCCAAATCACGCTTCGGGCGACCGGAAAAGTCACCTCGCGGCTTGTCGCTAAAGGCGCGCTTCGCGCGGTCGCCAAATTCTTTCCGGACACCTTTGAAATCGCCGCGCGGCTTGTCTCCGTAAGCCCTCTTCGGGCGATCGCCGACGTCCTTCCTGAATGAGGGTTTGCCCTCGCCGGCCGTGGCGTCCTTAGGCTTGCGTCCGTAGGTCTTGGGTTCGAACAGCGACTCGGTGCCGTCCTCGTTGAACACCTTGCGCGGTGGGCCGGGGCGGCGTTCCGGCGCGGCTTCGCGCGGAGGTTTTCGCGGGAAGCGGCTGCCGGGCCGGTCCTTGGCCATCGGCCGATCTTCGTGCCGCCGCTCGCGCCGGGGTTCGGAGCCGTCCTCGAAGCGGAAGGGCGCAGTGCGCTCCGCAACGGCCCGGCGCTGACGCGCAGGTTCCTTGCCTGGGGCGGCCGCGCGCAGCGCCGGGTTGGTCGCCTTGCGCGCGCGCCTGACGGCCGCCGGCTCCGGCAGCTCGCTGTCGAAATCGACGCCGGCTTCGTCGGCGAGGCGCTTGCCGAGCTGCTCGCGCAGGACCCTGGCCCGCACGACCTCGATCTCGCCAATCGGCAAATCGCTGAGCTGGAACGGACCGAAGCTCACGCGGATCAGGCGGTTGACCTTGAGGCCGAGCGCGGCCAGCACGTTCTTGACTTCGCGGTTCTTGCCTTCGCGCAGGCCGACCACAAGCCAGACATTCGATCCCTGCTGGCGTTCGAGGGTGGCCTCGATGGGCCCGTAGCTTACGCCATCGACCTCGATCCCCTGCCTGAGCGCATCGAGCTGGGGCTGGGTGATGGTGCCGAAGGCGCGCACGCGGTAGCGGCGCAGCCAGCCGGTTGCGGGCAATTCGAGCGTGCGCTTGAGGCCGCCATCATTGGTGAGGAGCAGCAGGCCCTCGGTGTTGATATCGAGCCGGCCGATCGAGACGATGCGCGGCAGGCCCTGCTCGGCGAGCGCCTCGAAAATCGTCGGGCGACCCTCGGGATCCTTCTCGGTGACCACGAGGCCAGCGGGCTTGTGGTAGAGCCACACGCGTGTCCCCTCGCGCTCGGCAAGGGGCTGGCCGTCGACCTTGACCTTGTCCCTCGCGGTGACGTTGAAGGCCGGCGTGCGGATCACCTTGCCATTGACGGCGACGCGGCCGTCCCTGATCCATAGTTCCGCATCGCGACGCGAGCAGAGGCCCGAGCGGGCAATGACCTTGGCGAGACGATCGCCCTCGAAGGCGGAAGCGGTGGGGGGCATGTGGCAACTCCTGCGGGACCGTCTCGGTCGGCGCATCTATGAGTGAATGTGAGCGAGGATCAGCTCTTTTTGAGCAGCGCCTTGCGGATTTCGGGCGGGCAGGCCGGATCATTGACCGACACGAGTTCGCCGCTGGCGGCAAGGCAGACGAGATCCTGCTGGTTGCTGGTCACCGAGAAATATTCCTCGGGCGGCGTGTAGATCGAGCGCTCCCTGCTGACCCGGTACGCCTGCATGCGCTTGGTGAGCGCCTGCAGTTCGGCCGCTGTGAGCGGACGGCCGTCGGGGGTGGCGAGCGAAACAACCTTGGTCCGCTTGGCGCGCTGCAGGTCGGCCTCGGTGAGACCGGAGGTGTCGATTTTCACCGCATCGGAATCCTCGGGCAGCATGGCCAGCGAGGTTTTCTCGGTGGGCGCGGGCAGCGCCTGGCCGGCCTTCGGCATCACCAGCGGGCCGCGCGGATTGGTCGGCTCGGGCTTTTCCTCCTTGGGCACAAGGCCGATGCCCTGCGCCGTCGAGGTCATCACCTCACGCTCGAAGGTAGCGATGTCGGTGAACGCGTTGGTGCCCTCGGTGGTGGTGCAGGCGGAAAGACCCGCGGCGACGAGCAGGATCGCGGCCACTGAAGCGGTGCGCCGCCCGGTCAACTCAAACGCCATCGAACTTTCCTTTTCCCCGCAAGGCCCGGCTTATAGCCGAGGCCGCTGCCTAAGACCAGATTCTGGCAGCAATTCGTTCACGCCGGGTTTGCGGCCCGGCGACCGCCGATTCCGGTGAGATCGAGGAGCAAAAGACACACCCCCAAGGTAATGGCGGCATCGGCGACATTGAACACGAAGAAACTCAATCCGCCCCAGTGCAGCCAGAAGAAATCGGCCACCGCGCCAAACAGCCAGCGGTCCAGCGCATTCGAAACGGCGCCGCCGATGCAGATGGCGAGGCCGATGCGGACCAGCCTCGAAGTCGAGCGCGCCCACCAGACGATCAGCGCCGCCAGCGCGACGGCCACGACCGCGATCACCGCCGGAAAGGGCAGCGAGGCGAGTAGGCCGAAGGAGACGCCGCGATTGTAGACGAAGCCAAGATCGAGGAACGGCAGCACCGGCACGAAGCGGCCCTCGGGCCAGCCCATCACGTCCATCTGGACGTATTTGTGCAGCCGGTCGGCGCCGAAGGCGGCAAACCCGAGGATCAGCGACAGCCAGAGGCCGGTGCGCGTCACGCCAGACCCGCGGCCTTGCGCTCGCGCATGGCCTGCGCGTCGCGAGCGGAGAGGTCGGGGTAGTCGGGGTCGCTACCGACGTCGGTGGTGTATTTCCACGAGCGGGCGCAGCGGGTGCCCTGGGCGCGCGCGAATTCGACAGTCACGGGCTCGCCGCCTGCCGCCGCTTCATCGCGCAAGAGCGTGATGGCCGACGTGATCGCGATCTCCGCGAGATCGACGGAACTGGCGGCCTCCCACAGGCGGGGATCGCTGATGGTCACCTTGGGCGCAGCCTCGAGCGAGGAGCCGATGCGTTTGTCGCGGCGGGCGATCTCGAGCTCTCGCGTGATGTAGCCGCGCACGGTCTTTACGTCCTCCCACTTCGCCGCCAACTTGTTGTCCACCCAGTCGGACGGCACCACCGGCATCTCGCGCAAATGCACCGACTCCATCGGTCCCGAATGGCGTTCCAGCCAGCACTCTTCCATGGTGAAGACGAGGATTGGGGCCAGCCAGGCGGTGAGGCAGTCAAAGACGCTGTCGAGTACGGTGAGACAGGCCTTGCGACGCACCGAGCTTATGGGATCGCAATAGAGCGCATCCTTGCGGATATCGAAATAGAACGCCGACAGCTCGACATTCATGAAGTTGGAAAGTGCGGCGACAACCCGCTTGTAGTCGTATGCGCCGTACGCTTCGCGCACGAGTACATCGAGTTCGTAGAGGCGGTTGAGGATCAGCCGTTCGAGCTCGGGCATGTCGGAATGTGCCACTGCCTCGCCCGGCCTGTAATGCGCGAGATTGCCGAGCAGCCAGCGCATGGTGTTGCGCAGCTTGCGGTAGCTGTCGACGGTGGTGTTGATGATGTCTTTGCCGATACGCAAATCGTCGGCGTAGTCGGATTGCGCCACCCAGAGGCGCAGGATATCGGCGCCATACTGCTTGATGACGTCCTGCGGGGCAGTCGTGTTGCCCAGCGATTTCGACATCTTGCGGCCATCGCCGTCGAGCGTGAAGCCGTGTGTCAACACGCTCGCATAGGGGGCGAAGCCGTTCGTCGCGCAGCTTTCGAGCAGCGAGGAGTGGAACCAGCCGCGATGCTGATCGGACCCCTCGAGATACATCCCGGCCGGGAATTGCAGGTCGGGCCATTTCTGCGGGTTGCGCAGCACCCAGCTATGCGTGGTACCGCTCTCAAACCACACGTCGAGGATGTCGTCGATCTTGGTCCAATTCTCCGGGTCCGGCACGGCGTCGCCGAGGAAGCGTTCCCTGGCGCCCGGCTTGAACCAGGCGTCGGCGCCCTCCTCCTCGAACGCCTGGCCGATGCGGTGGTTGACCTGCTCGTCCTTGAGGACTTCGCCAGTCGTTTCGTTGTAAAACACGGCGATCGGCACGCCCCAGGCGCGCTGGCGCGAAAGCACCCAATCGGGGCGCTCGGAGATCATGGCACGGATGCGGTTCTGGCCCTGCGGCGGGTAGAACTTCGTTTCATCGATAGCCTTCAGTGAGCGGGTGCGCAGCGTGTCGCCGACCTTGCCCTCGATGTCGCGGTCCATATAGACGAACCATTGCGGCGTGTTGCGGAAGATCACCGGCTTCTTGGACCGCCAGGAATGCGGATACTGATGCTTCAGGCGGCCGCGCGCCATCATGGCGCCGCGCTCGGCCAGCGCCGTGATGACGCGCTGGTTGGCATCGCCCTTCTTGCCCGAATCGTCGAGGACGCGGGCGCCCTCGAAGCCCGGCGCGTCCCTGGTGTAGAAGCCGGCATCGTCGACGACATAGGGGATGGCGGTGTCGATGCCGAGCGCCGCGATCCTGCGCGCCGAATCCATCCAGATGCCGAAATCGTCGAGGCCGTGGCCTGGCGCCGTATGCACGAAGCCGGTACCGGCGTCGTCGGTGACGTGCTCGCCATCGAGCAGCGGCACCTCGAAAGTGTAGCTGCCGGCGAGACCGCTGAGAGGATGCTTGCAGGACACGAGCCTGCTAACATCGACATCGGCGAGACGCACGAAGCTCTCGACCTTGGCCTTGGCGAAGGTTTCTTCTGCCAGCTTGTCGGCGAGAACATATTTCTCGCCCTTGGCGGCCCAATTGCCTTCGGGCGCCGCGGTCACTTCATAAACACCGTAGGCGATCCGGCTCGAATAGGAGATGGCGCGGTTGGCGGGGATGGTCCAGGGCGTCGTGGTCCAGATCACGACGGAGGCATTCAGATCCTCGAAGGCCGCCGTGCCGAAAGCCCCGTTCCCCGAATGGATCGGGAACTTCACCCAGATCGCGTCGGACTCATAGTCCTGGTACTCGATCTCGGCCTCGGCCAGCGCCGTGCGCTCCACCACCGACCACATTACGGGTTTGCTGCCGCGATAGAGCTGACCGCTCATTGCGAGCTTGTGCAACTCGCGCGCGATCTGCGCTTCGGCGTCGAAGCTCATGGTGAGGTAGGGGTTCTTCCAGTCGCCGATGACGCCGAGCCGCTTGAACTCCTCGCGCTGGGTATCGACCCAGTGCTGCGCAAAGGTCCGGCATTCGGCCCGGAACTCGTTGATCTCGACCTTGGACTTGTCCTGGCCCTTGGCGCGGTACTGCTCCTCGATCTTCCATTCGATGGGCAGGCCGTGGCAGTCCCAGCCCGGCACGTAAGCGGAATTGTAGCCGAGCATGGTCTTGGAGCGCGTCACCAGATCCTTGAGGATCTTGTTGAGCGCGTGGCCGATATGGATGTTGCCGTTGGCATAGGGCGGGCCGTCATGGAGCGTGAACAGGGGCTTGCCCTGCGCGCGCGCCCGCTGCAGCCCGTAAATATCCATGTCCTCCCAGCGCTGGAGCCACACCGGCTCGCGAGCCGGCAGGCCGGCGCGCATGGGAAAATTGGTTTCCGGCAGGAACAGGGTCGCGGAATAGTCCGTCTCGGCCGCGGCCTTTTGCGTATCGTTCATTTTGGGCTCGGATGCGGAAGTGCGGGCCTTTTAGCGACAAAGCCCGCGGCTTTGCAAATGCGGCGGCGCCCGAAGCCGCGGTTTCAGGGCTCCTACTCGAAGAAGCCGAGCGTCCGGTCGAGCTCGCCCAGGGCGGCGCAGCCGTCGAGTGCCTCGCGGGCCCGATGCTTGTCGCGGTTCATGGCGGCGATCAGCTCGTCAAGGCCGGCGAACTTCTCCTGGCCCCGGATATGGCCGATGAGGGCGACCTCGAGATAGAGGCCATAAATCTCGGCGTCGAAATCGAACAGGTAGGTCTCGAAGGGCGGCAGTTCGTTGTTGAACATCGGCTTTCCGTAGGCAGCGACGCCGTCGAGCAGCTTTTCGCCGAGCCGCGCGCGGACCGCATAGACGCCCTGGGCCAGGGCAAAGGTTGAGCTCGTCGCGATATTGGCTGTCGGAAAGCCCAGTTGGCGGCCACGCTGATCGCCCTTGATCACCTCGCCGCCGAAGAACCAATGGTAACCGAGCATGGCGTTCGCCGGCCCCACCTCCCCCGCCGTCAGCGCCGCGCGGATGCGGGAGGACGAAACGGGCTCGGCGCCCTCGGGCAGCAGATCGAGGATATCGACGGAAAAGCCGTGAATCTGCCCGGCCGCGCGCAGAAAATCGGGCGTGCCGCGACGGTTGTGGCCGAAGTGGAAATCGGCTCCGACCACGACGCCGCTCACGCGCAGCGCCTTGACCAGGAAACGCGCGACGAAGTCCTCGGCTTCGACCATCGACAAATCCCGACTGAAGGGCATCAGCACGATGCCGTTCAGCCCGAGGGCTGCGCACAGCCGCGCCTTTACGTCGGGCGGCGTAAGGCGAAACATGAATGGCGCCAGCGCAAATACGTCGCGCGGATGGGGCTCGAACGTCAGCATCACCGCCGGAACCCCGCGGGCGCTGGCCTGCTGCTTGAGCCGGTCGAGCACCGCCTGATGGCCGCGGTGCACGCCGTCGAACGAGCCGATGGCAACCATCGCGCCCTTGAGCGCCTCGGGCACGATGTCGAGCCCGTCGAGCCGATAGAAACTGGTCAAGGCAATCCCCCAG
>CAZASR010000059.1:0-16190 GCA_964487765.1 uncultured Devosia sp.
GCGTCGAGCGGATGAATTCGACGAACAGGCCCGTCGGTACCGAGACGATGCGCAGTGGTGACATGCGGAGGATGGCAAGCACCAGCCCCAGCAAGGCGGCGAGAATGAAGCCGAGAATCGTCACCTCGATGGTGACGATCGAGGCCTGGGCCAGGACCGGAATGATCGACAGGGCGTAGCCCCAATCCCAGACCATCAGTGCACCCGCCCCCGTGGAAACGCCGCCGCAGCCCGCCGCTCCAGCATCCGCATGCCGACGGTGATGATCATCGAGATGCCCAGGTACATCAGCAGCACCAGCGTGAAGATTTCAACCGTGCGGAACGTCGTCTGGTTCATCTGCTGCGCCCGGAACGTCAGGTCGGTGATGGTGATGAGCGAGACCAGCGAGGTGGACTTCAACAGCTCGATGAAAAGGTTGCCCCAAGGCGGGATCATCGCGACGAAAGCCTGCGGCAGGACGACCCGCCGCAGCGCCTCGAGGCGGGTCATGTTGAGCGCAATCGTGGCTTCCCACTGGCCGCGCGGCACGGCCAGAACGGCGCCGCGCACGATCTCGGCTCCATAGGCGCCGACATTGAGGCCAAGTGCAAGGATGGCAACCGGGATCGGATCGAGCCGGATGCCGAAGTGAGGCAGCACGAAGAACATCCAGAACAGCTGGACCAGCGCCGAGGTGCCACGGAAGAGTTCGATATAGGCCACCGCCACCCAGCTGATCGGCGGCGGTGCGTAGAGCTTGGCGAGAGCGGCGACGATGGCGCAGACGAGCGCCAGCGCCGCCCCCGCGAGGGTGATCTCGACGGTGACGAGAGCGCCCTCGAGAAGTCCCGGGATGAACTCCCGGAACTCCGCGAACGAGGCGACCGCAAGCCCGGCGACGAACGCGACAATGACGATGACGAGGACCAACCTCGGCGCCATGTTTCGCCCCCTCCCCTGAGCGGCCGCGCCGCGTTTACTCGCCGGCGCAGAGCTCCGCCGTCGTCTTGGTCGGCAGGTAGTCGGCACCGAAGCCGAGCGGCGTCACCAGCGCAAGGTGCTCTTCGGAGCCGAGGAACTTGGCGAGTTCGGCATTGAAGGCATCGCGGAAGGCGCTGTCTTCCTTGCGGAACGCCACCGCGCCATGGCCGACGATCGAGGTGCCGTTGACAGTCGAAAACGGTTTGACCGCTTCGGTTTCCGGGTTCTTGGACGCCATGTCGGCAATCGACAGCGCCGTCAGCGCGGCGGCGTCGGCACGGCCGGCCTTGACGGCGGCGACCAGGCTCGACTGGTCGGGCAGCAGCACGAGCTGGCCGTCCGGAATGCCCGCATCGGCGGCATAAGTGGCTTCGACCGCACCCGACATCACGGCGAGCTTGAGGTCCGGATTGTCGGCGAAGGTCGAGTAGTCGACGACGCCCTTGGGGTTGCCCTTGAGCACCAGCATGCCGCCGCCAATGCCGTAGGTCGGTTCGGAGAAGGCTACCTGCTCGCAGCGCGCGGGCGTCACGAACATGCCGGCGGCCACAACGTCGAAGCGGCCTGCCTGGAGGCCCGGAATGAGCGAGCCGAATTCCGTCAGCACGCCGTCGACCTGCGGCACCCCGAGTTTGGCGAGGATGGCCTTGACCACCTCCGGCGACTCCCCGGTGAGCTTGCCGTCCGGTGTCGCGAAGCCGTAGGGCGCCTCATTGGCGAAGCCTACGCGGATGTATCCATCGGCCTGCGCCTTTTCGAGCGTCGACTGCGCATGGGCCATGCCCGCGAAGCTCAGCGTCGTGGCCACGGCCACCAAGGCAATCAGCGCGCGCCGTTTCAAAGTCGGTTTCATGTGTGCACTCTCCCCTGTGCTCGAGAACGAGCAGTTCGATTTTCTGATCGTCTCGCGTCCCCGACGGATGCCGGACCCGCGTCTGCCCAGACTGCGCTATCGGTAACGACTTGGCAAGACGTTGTGCACATCTGCGGGCCGCAACTGCGAAATGACATTGAATATTCCCTAGGTTCGGCCCATGAATGAACGATGTTGTGTACATCGACGAGTGCGGTCATGGAACTCGCGGCTATCGAGGCAGCGCAGGAGGCGATCCGGGGGATTGCCTGCCAAACGCCGCTCGTCGACGCGCCGGCACTCGCTCCGGATGGCCGCCGCGTCCGACTGAAGCTCGAAACGGCCCAGCCGACAGGAGCTTTCAAGATCCGTGGGGCGGCCAATGCCCTTGCCTGCCTCGCCCCGGAACAGGCATCGCGCGGCGTGGTCTGCGCCTCGACGGGCAATCATGGCCGCGCGCTGGCCTATGCCGCACAGCGGCTGGGCATTCGGGCGACCGTCTGCATGTCCGCGCTGGCGCCGGCCAATAAGGTCGAGGCCGTGCGCCGGCTGGGCGCCGACATCCGGATCGTCGGCCGCAGCCAGGACGATGCGCAGGCCGAGGTCGTCCGGCTCGTGGCCGAGGCGGGCATGAGCGAAATCCCGCCGTTCGATCATCACGACGTCATTGCCGGCCAGGGGACCATCGGGCTCGAACTGCTCGAGGAAGCGTTCGAACTCGACACCGTGCTGGTGCCGCTGTCGGGAGGCGGCCTGATCGCCGGCATCACGGTCGCGATCAAGGCGATGAAGCCTCAGGTGCGGATTATCGGTCTCAGCATGGAACGCGGCGCCGCGATGGCCGCGAGCCTTGCGGCCGGGCACCCCGTCGACGTGACCGAAGAGCCGACGCTGGCGGACTCGCTGGGCGGCGGCATCGGCCTCGACAACCGGCATACATTCGCGATCGTACGGGACCTGGTCGACGACATTGTCCTTCTCAGCGAAGTGCAGATCGCGGGCGCCATGCGGGCCTTGTTCCTGCGCGAGGGCTGGGTCGCCGAAGGCGCCGGGGCCGTTGGCATCGCGCCGCTGCTCGACACCACCCTCACCGAGCTCGGACACGATATCGCAGTGGTCGTGTCGGGCCGAAATGTCGATATGGCGGCTTTCCTCGACGTGGTCACCGCAGAGCCTGCGCAGAACCGGGAGGTGCGCTGTGCCTGAGGTGCTGATCCTCACCGAACGCGATTTGCGCGAATGCGTGGCACTCGATGGGCAAGCCGTCGACGTCGTCGAGACCGCCTTTGCCACGCTCGCGCGCGGCGGCGTCGTGATGCCACCCATCCTCTCGATGGCAATCGAGGCGCAGCATGGCGAGGTCGACGTCAAGACAGCCTATGTGCCGGGCCTAGAAGGCTTCGCCATCAAGGTCAGCCCAGGCTTTTTCGACAACCCGAAACGCGGCCTTCCCAGCCTCAACGGCCTGATGATCGTGCTCGATGCCGAAACTGGCATCGTCAGGGCCGTACTGCTCGACAATGGTTATCTCACCGACATCCGCACGGCGGCCGCCGGGGCCGTCGCCGCTCGGCGTCTGGCGCCGGAACGGCTAGACAGTGTCGGCGTGATCGGCGCCGGCCTCCAGGCCCAATTGCAGATCGAGGCACTGGCGCTCGTCCGTCCGTTCGCGAGGCTCCAGGTCTGGGCCCGCGATGCCGGGAAGGCCGAAGCCTATGCCGAACGGATGGCAACTCGGCTGGGCCGACCGGTGACTGTCGCCCCCGACGCCGAAGCACTTGTGCGCGGCTCCCAGCTCGTCGTCACCACCACCCCCTCGCGCACCCCGCTGATCCGCGCCGACTGGCTGCATCCGGAGCTCCATATCACGGCGATGGGATCGGACGCGGCCGACAAGAACGAGCTCGATCCTGGTATCATCGAAGCAGCCGATCGTTTCGTGTGCGACCGCGTCAGCCAGTCGGCAAAGGTGGGCGAACTTCGTTCCGCCATCGGCGCTGGCAAGGTGGCCGCGGACCACAGTCCCGACGAACTCGGCTCTATCTGTGCGGGACTCGCGCCCGGTCGCCGCTCGGCCGGCGAAGTGACCGTCTGCGACCTCACCGGTACCGGGATTCAGGATACCGCCATTGCCGTCCATGCGCTGCGTGTGGCGCGTGAACGCGGCCTCGGCCAGGTCGTGGTGACATGATGGGCGCCATGCTCGACAGCTATGATCGGGCGATCCTCAGGACGCTGCAGCGCGACGGCCGCATCACCAAGGCGCGTCTCGCCGAGCAGGTGAATCTGACGCCGAGCCCGCTCTGGGAGCGGCTGCGCCGGCTCGAGCGGAGCGGCGTCATCGCCGGCTATTCGGCGCGGCTTTCGCTCAAGAAGCTGGCTCCGGTCACCATGGTCATGGTCGAACTCGTGCTGAAGCAGCACCGCGCCGCCGATTTCGAGCGGTTCGAGAAGCGGGTGCGCGCCACCCCCGAAATCGTCGACTGCCAGGCGACCGGCGGTGGCATCGACTACATCATGAAGGTGGTTGTGCGTGACATCGACGCCTACCAGCGCCTCATGGATGAACTGCTGGAGGCTGACCTCCAGATAGAACGCTACTTCAGCTATGTCGTCACCAAGGCGGTCAAGGAGAACGCCGAGCTGCCGCTCGATACGCTGCTTGGCGTCGAGGCAGAGTGAGCGGAAGATGAAGCTTCTGTCGCAGCGCCGGCAAACAGCACAATCGCCTGCGCCGGCCGCATGGTTCGGACGAACCGCCGGCACGGGTCGCGCTAGCTTGCACGGGATCACTGAACGGAGACCCCGTGCTATGACCATAACCCTCGCCGATACCGCTCCTGCGTTCGATACCACACTCAAGCCGCGCGGCATGGAGCGGCTCAACGATCTGCGGCTGCTGCGCGAGTTTGCGTTTATCGAGGGCAAATGGTGCGGCGGCGACCGCCAGATCGCCGTCACCAATCCATCGACCGGCGAACTCGTGGGTCACGTTCCAGACCTTGGCGCCGCCGACACCCGCGGGGCGATCGCGGCGGCGCAGCGCGCCCTTCCCGGCTGGACCGCGCTGCTGCCGCAGCAGCGCGCCCAGACGCTCCGCAGCTGGTTCGACCTGATCGAAGCCAATCGCCAAGACCTGGCGGTGCTGATGACCCTCGAACAGGGCAAGCCGATCGCCGATGCGCGCGGTGAGATCGACTATGCCGCCAGCTTTGTCGAATGGTTCGCCGAGGAGGCCAAGCGCATCGACGGTGAAATGCCGATGAGCCACCTGCGCAACCGCCTGATGACGGTGCGGCGCGAGCCGGTGGGCGTCGTCGGCTGCGTGACACCCTGGAATTTTCCCTCGGCGATGATCACGCGCAAGGCCGCCGCTGCGCTCGCTGCCGGTTGCACCGTCGTCGTCCGTCCGGCATCCGAGACGCCGTTTTCCGCTCTGGCCCTGGCCGAACTCGCCGACCGCGCGGGCTTCCCGGCGGGGGTGTTCAACGTCGTGACCGGCGACGCGGCAACGGTGGTGGGCGAGCTGACCGCCAACCCAACGGTGCGCGCGCTGAGCTTCACCGGCTCGACCGAAATCGGCATGAAGCTGATGCGTGAGGGCGCGGCCACGCTCAAGCGGATGTCGCTGGAACTGGGCGGCCACGCGCCCTTCATCGTGTTCGACGACGTCAATCTGCGCGAGGCCGTCGATGCTGCAATCGCCGCGAAGTTCCAGACCAGCGGACAGGACTGCCTCGCGGCCAACCGCATCTATGTGCAGCGCGGCATCTATGAGGCGTTCCTCTCCCGTTTCGCTCAGCGCACCGAGGAACTGCGCGTCGGCGATGGCTTCGATGAAAATGTGACCATCGGCCCCCTGATGCATGCGCGCGCCGTCGCCAAGTGCGCCGCTCACATCGAAGACGCGATGACCAAGGGCGCGCGCATGCTCGCGGGCGGTACCCACCACGATCTGTTTTTCGCACCCACCGCGCTCGCCGATGTGACGTCCGAGATGGACATCTTCCACGAAGAGACGTTCGGTCCAGTCGCGGCGATCATCCCGTTCGACGGCGAAGCGGAAGCGATCGCCTCGGCCAACAACAGCCGCTACGGATTGTCGGCCTATCTCTTTACCTGCGACCACGACCGCATCTGCCGCGTCACCGAGGCGCTCAAGGTCGGCATGGTCGCGGTCAATTGCGTCAAGATGACCGGCCATCCGATCCCGTTCGGCGGCGTGCGCGAAAGCGGCCTCGGCCGCGAGGGCGGACGCCATGCCATCGATGAATTCACCGACCTGAAATATGTCTGCGCCGCCTACCGTGCCGCCTGAGAGAGAGGAAGAAACAATGGACCAGCATATCAACGACATCTCACTCATCGACCGGGAGCACACCTTCCATCCCTCGACCCATCTGGGCCAGTTCGAACGCGGCGAGATTCCCAATCGCATGATCACGGGCGGCAGCGGCGTCTATGTTCTCGACCGCGACGGCAAAAGGAGCCTCGATGCTTTCGCCGGGCTCTATTGCGTCAATATCGGCTACGGCCGCACCGAGGTCGCCGACGCCATCTACGAGCAGGCGCAGAAGCTCGCCTACTATCACGCCTATGTCGGACACTCGAACGAGCAACTCCCGCTCCTGTCGCAGCGCATCGTCAAGATGGCCGGTCTCGACATGAGTAAGGTCTATTACGGGCTCTCGGGATCCGACGCCAACGAGACGAACCTCAAGCTCGTGTGGTACTACAACAACGTTCTGGGTCGCCCCGAAAAGAAGAAGATCATCTCGCGCTGGCGCGGCTACCACGGGTCGGGGCTGATGACAGGCAGCCTCACCGGGCTCGCCGCCTTCCACAACGCCTTCGACCTGCCGCTGCCGCGCGTATTGCATACATCCTGCCCCCACTACTGGCGTTACGCCGAACCGGGTGAGACCGAGCGCGATTTCTCCCGGCGTCTCGCCGCCGAGCTCGATGCGCTGATCGTTGCCGAAGGGCCGGACACAGTGGCCGCCTTCATCGGCGAGCCGGTACTCGGCACGGGTGGCATCATTCCTCCGCCCGAAGGTTACTGGGACGAAATCCAGAAGGTTCTAGCGCGCCACGACGTGCTGTTGATCGCCGACGAGGTAGTCACCGCCTTTGGCCGCACCGGCCAGCCCTTCGGCTCGCACACTTACGGCGTGAAGCCCGACATCATCACCATCGCCAAGGGCCTCACCTCCGCCTATCTGCCGCTGTCGGGCAGCATTATCGGCGAGAGAGTGTGGAGGGTGCTGGCCGAGGGGAACGACAAGCTCGGCCCGCTGGGTCATGGCTGGACCTATTCGGCGCATCCGCTCTGCGCCGCCGCCGCCAACGCCAATCTCGACATCGTCGAGCGCGAGGACATCGTCGGAAATGCCCGCGACACCGGCGCCCATTTCCAGCAACGGCTGCACGAGACCTTCGACGACCATCCACTGGTCGGCGAAGTGCGCGGCGTCGGCCTGATGGCGGCGCTCGAGTTCGGCACTGGCGCGGAGCGCAAGGATGCTTTCGATCCTGCGCTCAAGGTCGGCCCGAAGGTCGCCGCCGCGGCGCTCGAGGAAGGCATGATCGCCCGCGCCATGCCGCAGGGCGACATCCTCGGCTTCGCGCCGCCATTGGTGATCACCCGCGCCGAGGTCGACCGCGTCGTCGAGATGACCAAACGCGCCGTCGACCGCGTCCACGCCTCACTGTAGGAGCGCCATGACGGCCCTGTTCGCGCCTGCCGAATACGAACACCGCCTCGCAGCCGTCCGCGCCGAGCTCGAGCGCCGCAACGTCTCGCTGGCGCTCGTCACCTCGCCGGACAACATTTTCTATCTCACCGGGCTCGATCACTGGGGCTACTTCGCGCCCCATGTGCTGATCGTGCCACCCGAAGGCGAGATGGTGCTGGTGACGCGGGCCATGGAGAAGGTGACCGTCTCCAACCAGGTCCACAATGCCCGCTTTGCTGGCCACAGCGATTCCGAGACGGCGGCGGATGTGGTGCTCCGCGAGCTCGACGCTATGGGGGCAGGCGGCCGGATCGGCCTCGAACAATGGAGCTGGGGGTTGTCGCCCGGCGCCTCCGGGCAGCTCGCAACCGGCCTGCCCAATGCGACATGGATCGATATCTCCCGGCTCGTCGACGAGTTGCGCCTGGTCAAGAGCGTGGCCGAACAGGACTATATGCGTCGGGCCGCGCGCGTCACCGACGCCGCGGCGACCGCAGGCATCGAGGCCATTCAAGCCGGAGTCTCGGAAGCGGAGATCGCTGCCTCCTGCCTCGCTGTAATGGCCCGTGAGGGCACCTATCCTGGCTTCGGTCCCTTCATCCGCTCGACCGCGCGGCTCGGCGAAGAGCACACAAGCTGGAGCAGCAACCAGCTGAGCACCGGCGACGCCGTCTTCTTCGAACTCTCAGGCTGCGTCGCGCGCTATCACGCGCCGCTCGGGCGGCTTGTGCATGTCGGCGAGGCGCCGGGCGGCACCCGCGAGATGGCAGCGATCGCCGCCGATGCGTTCGACGCGGTCGTCGCGACGCTGCGCGATGGTGTCGCCGCCCGCGACGTCTACGCCGCTTGGCAAGACGTCGTCGATCGCGCCGGCCTCGCGCACTATCAGCGCCACCATTGCGGCTACCTCGTCGGCATCGGCGTGCCGCCGAGCTGGACGGGGGGCAATTACGTGCTCGGTCTCAGGCGCGACGGCGACCGCATCATCCGTGCTGGAATGAGCTTCCATGTCCTGTCGTGGCTGATGGGCACCGGCCGCGGCGACTACTTCATTTCCAACACGGTGCTGCTGGGGGAATCGGGACCGGAAATCCTGACCCGAACCCCCTCCGGCGTGACGGTGAGATAGCAGAGGCAAAGATGGAATTCGGCAAGAACAATACCCCCTTCAGCATGGAGGAATTCGCCGCACGCATACGCAAGACCAAGGTCAGCATGGCCGAGGCCGGTCTCGATGCGATGATCTGCAGCGATCCGGCCAACATGAACTATCTCACCGGCTACAATGGCTGGTCGTTTTACGTGCACCAGGGCGTCATCGTCCTGCAGGACCTTGAGTGGCCGCTCTGGTTCGGTCGCGGGCAGGACGCCAGCGGAGCGAAGCTGACGACAATCCTGCCGGTTGAAAACATCCTCGGCTACCAGGACACCTTCGTTCAGTCCATGACCCTGCACCCCATGCAGGAGGTCGCCCGTCACCTCACTGCGCGCGGGCTGGGCGCGGGCCGCATCGGCGTCGAAGCCGACAGCTACTATTTCACCGGCCGCTCGCTCGACGTGCTGCGCGCCGAGTTGCCCAATGCGACGATCATCGATGCCGACGGACTCGTGAACTGGGTGCGTGCGGTGAAGTCGGACGCCGAGATCGAGCTGATGAAGCAGGCGGCGCGCATCACCGAAAGCATTATGCAGACAGCCATCGATCGCATCGGCGTCGGCGTGCGCCAGTGTGACGTCGCCGCCGAAATCCAGGCCGCTGGTGCCCGAGGCACATCCGAGTTCGCGGGCGACTACCCCGCCATCGTGCCGCTGATGCCCACCGGCGTCGGCACCTCCGGTCCGCACATCACCTGGCTCGACGAACCGTTTCTCAACCAGACCGGCACCACGATCGAGATCGCGGGTGTCCGCCACCGTTATCACGTCCCGATGACTCGTACGGTCTATCTGGGCACGCCGCCGCAGAAGATGACCGACGCCGCCAAGGTCGTCATCGAAGGCATCGACGCGGCGCTTGCCGTCGCCAAGCCTGGCGCCGGTGCGCGCGACGTGCATCGCGCCTGGACCGAAACCATCGCGCGGCACGGTCTCGTCAAGGATAGCCGCTGTGGCTACTCGATCGGTCTCAACTATCCACCCGACTGGGGCGAGCGCACGATCTCGCTGCGCAGCAGTGACGAGACGATCCTCGCGCCGAACATGACGTTGCATTTCATGCCGGGCATATGGCTCGACGACTGGGGCATCGCCATTTCGGAAGCGATCCGCATCACCGAAACCGGAGTCGAGACCTTCTGCAATTTCCGGCGAGAACTCTTCGTCAAATAGGCGCCGCGCCGGACATGAAGCGATATTCCGTCTTCTCGCTGCTTGCCAATGCCCTTACCGGGGACCGGCACTGGCGCGAGACCTGGCGCAAGGCTGAGCCCAGACGCAGCTACGATGTCGTCATCATCGGTGGCGGCGGCCACGGCCTTGCGACCGCGTTCTACCTCGCCGAGAACCATGGCATGCGCAACGTCGCCGTGCTCGAGCGCGGCTATGTCGGGGGCGGCAATGTCGGGCGCAACACGACCATCGTGCGCTCGAACTACATGCTGGACGGCCCCACCCAGTTCTACGAATTCTCGATGAAACTGTGGGAAGGCCTGTCCTTTGCGCTCGGCTATAACGTGATGTTCTCGCAGCGAGGACAGCTCGTGCTGGCGCATTCGGTCGACCAATTCGACCATTTCTCGCGCAAAGCCAACATCATGCGGCTTAACGGCATCGATGCCGACATCCTCGATATCGACGAGGTGCGCCGCATGGCGCCCTACCTCGACCTGTCGCCCGATGCACGCTTCCCGGTGGTCGGCGGCATCTTCCAGGGCCGCGCCGGAACCGCGCGGCACGATGCCGTCGCCTGGGGTTATGCCCACGCCGCCGATGCCCACGGCGTCGACATCATCGAGGACTGCGAGGTGACGGGCTTCTTCATCGAGGCCGGTCGCGCCGTCGGGGTCGAGACGACTCGCGGGCGCATCGATGCAGGTCGCATCGGCATGGCGGTCGCGGGCCACACCACCGAAGTGGGGCGCAAGGCCGGCCTCGAACTGCCGATCGAAAGCCACGTCCTGCAGGCGTTCGTGACCGAACCGATCAAGCCATTGGTGCATCAGGTCATCGCCTATGGTGCTGGCCATTTCTACGTCAGCCAGTCCGACAAGGGCGGGCTCGTCTTCGGCGGGGGCCTCGACGGCTACAATTCCTATGCCCAGCGCGGCAATCTTGCGGTAGTTCGCGAGGTGAGCGAAGCGGCGGTGGCGCTCATGCCCAATATTTCCCGCCTTCGCCTCTTGCGCCACTGGGGTGGCGTCGTCGACATGACGCCCGACGCCGCGCCGATCATTTCGCCCACCCCGGTTCAAGGACTCTACCTCAATGGCGGCTGGTGCTATGGCGGCTTCAAGGCGACCCCCGCATCGGGCTGGTGCTTCGCCGAGCTGCTCGCAACCGGAACCGTACCGGCGCGCGCCCAGCGCTTCAGCCTCGACCGCTTCCGCAGCGGTGCGCTGCTCGACGAAGCGGGCGCGGGTCCCTTCGCGTGGCGGCAGTAGATGATCACCCTCTCCTGCCCCAATTGCGGTGCCCGCAACGCTGACGAATTCCGCTATGGCGGGGACGCGTCGATCGTCCGGCCGGCGCATGACGATCCATCGGCTGAAGCCTGGTTCCGCTACGTCTATATTCGCGACAATCCGAAGGGGCCGCATCGCGAGTTCTGGCAGCACGTCGGCGGCTGTCGCGCCTGGCTGGTCGTGACGCGCGACACGCGTGATCACACCGTGCTTGCCGTCGAACGGGCACGCAAGGAGCCTGGTGAATGAGTGGCAGACGGCTACCCACCGGCGGCAGGATCGACCGCGACAAGCGGGTCACCTTCACCTTCGATGGCCGCTCCTACGATGGCTTCGTCGGCGACACCCTGGCTTCGGCCCTGTTCGCGAACGGCGTTCTGCTGACCGGGCGCAGCTTCAAATATCACCGGCCCCGCGGCATTCTTACGGCCGGCGTCGAGGAGCCGAACGGTCTGGTGACGGTTGGCACCGGCAGCCGCCGCGATCCCAACGTTCCGGCCACGATGCACGAAGTGTCCGACGGCCTGGTGGCGGAAAGCCAGAACCGCTGGCCGTCGTTGCGGTTTGACCTGATGGCGATCAACCAGCTCTTCGCGCCGCTGCTGTCGGCCGGCTTCTACTACAAGACCTTCATGGGCCCGACCCGGCGCGCGTGGCTGCTCCACGAGCACTTCATCCGCCGTGCCGCGGGGCTCGGGCGCGCTTCGCTGGAGCGTGATCCCGACGACTACGCCACCGGGCATGCCTTTACCGATATCGCGATCGTCGGCTCGGGCCCTGCCGGCCTGTCGGCGGCGCTCGCAGCGGGACGGGCCGGCGCCCGCGTCCTGCTGATCGAACAGGATAGCCTGCCTGGTGGACAGTTGCTGTCGCACCCAACCGGCAGCGCCGCGGATCAATGGCGACAAGAAGCACTCGCGGCGTTGAACGCCTGTCCGACGGTCCGGGACTGTGCCCGAACCACCGCCTTCGGCCTCTATGACGGCAATACGCTTGGGCTGCTCCAGCGCCGGGCGCCGGACGCGCCGGACACCGAAGCGCGACAGAAGCTGATCCTGCTCAGGGCAGGCAGCATCGTCTTCGCGGCGGGCGCCATCGAGCGCCCCCTGCTGTTCGGCAACAACGACCGCCCCGGGATCCTCCTCGCGTCCGCGGCCCGAACCTATCTCAACCGCTTCGCTGTGGCCGCCGGGCGCAGGGTTCTCGTGGCCACCAACAATGACAGTGCCTACGCAACCGCGCGCGAACTTGCCGCGGCAGGCAGTGCGGTGGTCGTCGTCGACACCCGGGCGTCCTCGCCTGCAGCCGATGCGGCCCGCAGTGCCGGCCTTGAGGTTCGGCCGGAACACGTTCTCCTCCAAACGCAGGGGATACCGGTCCGCAGCGCACGCATCAGGGGCCCGGCCGGCGCGACTGAAATCGACTGCGACCTGGTCGTGACATCAGGAGGCTGGACACCGACGATCCAGCTCACCTCGCACCGCGGGATCAAGGCGCGCTACGACGCTCGAACCGCCGCTTTCGTTCCGGGCGGCTATGCGGAAGGCCATTTCGCGGCCGGCGCGATCACGGGCACGTTCTCGACCGCAGACGCCATCGCCGCAGGCTGGAAGGCGGGCCTTGCGGCGTCCGATCATGCCGGCTTTGCCGGCGCTGCCGGTACCGCCCCGCCGCCGCTCGAGATCGAAGAGGCTCTCGCCTATGAACCGGCGCCGTTCGAAGCCGGCCTGAAGGGGACAGTTTTCGTCGATCAACAGAACGACGTGACGACAAAGGATATCGACCTCGCTCACCGCGAGGGCTTCCGTTCGGTCGAGCACCTCAAGCGCTACACGACGCTGGGGATGGGCACGGACCAGGGCAAAACCAGCAACGTGCATGCCTTCGCGCTGGCCATGCGCGCGCAGAATGCCCAGCTCGATACGGGCCAGACGACCACCTTCCGGCCGCCCTATGCGCCCGTCGCCATCGGTGCGCTGGCCGGCCGCGCCCGCGACAGCCACTTCAAACCGATCCGTCGAACGCCGCTTCATGAGTGGCACCGGGCGCAGGGCGCCGAGATGCTGGACGTCGGCTTGTGGAAGCGCCCGCTCTACTACACCGCCCATGGTGACGGCGTGGGCACCGCGTCCGTGGCGGAGATGCGTCTCGTCCGCGAGGCAGTAGGCATGGTCGATGTCTCGACACTGGGCAAGATCGAAGTCGTCGGCCCTGATGCGACCACCTTCCTCGACCGCGTCTATGTCAACAATTTCCTGTCCCTGCCGCCGGGCAAGGGGCGTTACTGCGTGATGCTCCGCGACGATGGCATCGTCCTCGACGAGGGCGTCGTCCTGCGGCTTGCCGAGGATCGCTATTTCCTCTCGACCTCCACGGCGCACGCTGCGGATGTCCACTCCTGGCTCGAGTTTCTGAGCCAGACGGCCTGGCCCGAGCTGCGCGTCCATATCGTATCGGTTACCGATCAATGGGCAATGCTCGCCCTCGCCGGACCACGGAGCCGCAAGGTCCTCGCGGCGGCTTTCCCGGGGATCGTCACCGACGATGCAGCCCTGGCCAAGATGGCCTTCACCACCGGGCAATTCGCCGACGAGGCGCTGCGCATCCAGCGCGTCAGTTATTCCGGCGAACGCGCCTATGAGCTCCACGTCGGGGCCCGCGCCGGCGACGCCCTGGCCGACCATTTGCTCGCCGCGGGCAAGCCCTTCGGCATTGCGCCCTACGGCGTGGACGCCATGGGCGCGCTGCGGATCGAAAAGGGCTTTCCCGCCGGCGGCGAGATCGACGGCACGACCACGCTCCAGGATGTCGGCCTCGCGGCGCTCGCGAAGAAGCGCGGCGGATATGTCGGCGCGGTCATGCGCCAGCGCCCCGCCCTCATGGCCACCGACCGGCGGCAGCTTGTCGGGCTCGAGAGCCTGGCCGCTCGTCCCCTGCGCACGGGTGCGATCCTGTTTGCGGATGGCGCGCCCCGGCGCGGGCACGGCATCGGGCATGTGACGGCCGTGACGTTCAGCCCGGAGACGGGCAAGCACATCGCCCTCGCCTTGCTGTCAGGCGGAGCGGCACGGCACGGCGAGACTGTCGTCGCCGCGTTCCCGGTGGCGGGCGAAAGCGACCGAGCAAAGGTTGTCCCGCCGTGCTTTCTCGATCCCGACGGGGGGCGGCTCGATGCCTAGTGCCGATACAGTCCCTAAGGACGAAGATTTCGATCTCTTCGAGCTCGCCGCCTGGTCGGCTCCTCAACTCGATCGGTTACTGGAGCAGAACGAGCTGCCCGCTGCGACGCCAATCGGCCACGCCGGCACCATTGCCGATGGCGGGCACCTGTTGCGCATTTCGCCGACGACAGCCTGGCTCATTTGCGCTCGGGGGCGGCGCTGCCCCGCGCCCACTGCCGATGGCGTGGTCGTCGACCTGTCATCAAGCCGCGTGCGCTTGAGACTACGCGAAACATGGGCCGCGGCCTTTCCGCCGCTCGTCCCCCTCGATTGCACGCACCTCGGCCCTGCCTTCGCGGCGACGCTGGTTCACGGCATTCCCGTGACCATCGTAAAGATCGAAGGCGGCTTCGACGTCTTCGTCGTCCGCTCCTTGGCGACCAGCCTCGCCGGCTGGATCGCCGTCAACTCAGCTTGATCGCGCCGTCGGCGTCACCATGCCGACACAGGTAAATCGTTGCGGCCACAAACATTCTTGCGGGAGCCGCCAAGGACCGGGATACATTCGCCGTCTCATGGGCATTCACAAGCAGGGGTGGACCCCCGACATGGAGCCCTAGATGACGATCCGTACCGCCAAACTCGCAACCCTCCTGATGGTCGGTGCTGCGCTTGCTGCCACCCCCGTCCTGGCCCAGGCCGTGACGGCGGGCAACAGAGGCCCCGCAGATCTCCCCACGGACCGTGCCGCACCGCTCGTGCTGCCGGGCCCTGTCGCTGCGATGCCGACACCCCAGGTCGACGCCTCGCTGACCCGCGATATCTTTGCGATGGACCCGGCGGAAGCGCTCGACAGTCTCGGCACGGTGAGCATCGACCGCTTCGGCGACGTTAGTGAAACGGAAGCCTCCGAGGCCATGCGGTCGGCGTTCGAAAACCAGACGCGGGGCAACACCGGCCGCTGACCCGGCGCCGGAGTGGGCGGGGAGAGCCCCGCCCGCTTTTGCCTCAGCCGGCGGCGGTGTAGGCAGTTTTCACCTGGGTGAAGAACTCGACCGCATATTTCCCCTGCTCCTTGGGGCCGTAGGACGAGCCCTTGCGGCCGCCGAAGGGGACGTGGAAATCGACGCCGGCGGTCGGCACATTGACCATCACCATGCCGGCCTCGGCATTCCGCTTGAAGTGCGTCGCATATTTGAGCGAGGTGGTGACGATGCCCGCCGACAGACCGAAATCGGTATCGTTGGCGGTCGCCAGCGCCTCCTCATAATCCTTGACACGGATCACCGACGCCACCGGCCCGAAGATCTCCTCGCGCGAAATACGCATCTGGTTTGTCGCTTCGGTGAACAATGCCGGTTGCAGATAATAGCCGGGTGTCTTGAGCTTGAGCAGCTCGCCGCCGACCACGAGCTTGGCGCCTTCCTGCTTGCCGATCTCGATATAGTCGGTGTCCTGCTTGAGCTGGCTCGGATCAACGACCGGTCCGATCTCGACACCCTTTTCGAGCGCGTCGCCCACCTTGAGGTTCCGCACCCGCTCGCCCAGCGCCTCGACGAACTTGTCGTGAATGCCTTCGGTAACGATGACGCGTGAGGACGCGGTGCAGCGCTGCCCGGTGGAGAAGAAGGCCGACTGCGCCACGGTTTCGACGGCAACCTTGAGATCGGCATCGTCGAGCACGATCGTGGGGTTCTTGCCGCCCATCTCGAGCTGGAACTTGCGCATCACCTTGACGCTGGCTTCCGCCACGCGCCTGCCGGTGTTGACCGACCCGGTGAAGGTGATGGCGTGGATGTCTTTGCTGTCGAGCATCGCCTGGCCGACGACCGAGCCCTTGCCCATGACGAGGTTGAGC